>JAHQVM010000034.1 GCA_019634365.1 Flavobacteriaceae bacterium
TAACCAAATGTGTCTTTAATGTTTGGGTCAACATTTGAAAATACAGACAAATAGTAAGGAAACATATCAGTTGCAAACCACCAAGTAAAATTTGCGATAAAATACCGCCCCAAATGGTGATGTAGAGTACTAACGTAATGATGATTCCAATCAAATTAATTTTAAACATCTTTCTCATAATTTCTAAACTTTCAATAAATAATGAAATATAATTTTCAAAGAAAAGGGAGCAAATCTCCCTCAGGTTCTTACCTAAAATGAGTTTCTATTTCAGAAACTTCACCAAGGTTTTGGTGACCCAATTCTGTTCTTGGTTTACTATTCGGTTCAACATGGCATCAGCCGTTTCCACAAACTCATACATTTCCTTAGTTTTTTTAATGAGCTCTTGTGTTTTTTTATTACCGTCATCCTCAATACTGGACACCTCCTTCAGTACGCGCATGGTCGGTTGTATTTCCCTTCGACTTCTTTCTTTTGCTATAGTTCGCGCCAATTCAGAGACATCCTTTTCGCTGGCAAAGAACTCCTTTCGTTCACCGGGGACGTTCACTTTGTAAACAATGCCCCAATCCATCAGTCCTCTTAAATTCATACTTGCATTTCCTCGGGAAATTCCCAAATCTTCCATGATATCTTCCATGGATAATGGGTCTGGAGACACATAGAGCAGGGCATGTATTTGTGCCATCGCTTTGTTAATCCCCCAGAGCGATCCTAAGGCGCCCCAAGTACCAATGAACTTTTCTTTTGCTTCTTTGTAATTCATAGGTCAAATATACAAATAATTTTAAACTTTCAAAAAATAATGAAAGTTTATTTGAATTAGAAAGTAGTTACCATTGGAATTGTTATGCTCTAAATGAGTCCTGCTCTTTTTAAAAGGGCATCGGGATTGGGCTTTGTGCCACGGAATTGCACATACAGTTCCATAGGATCTACGGTCCCTCCCTTAGAAAGAACTGTATCCTTGAACTTGGCCGCCAATGTCTTATTGAAGATTCCTTCCTGTTTAAAGTAGTCGAAGGCATCGGCATCTAATACTTCTGCCCATTTGTAGCTGTAGTATCCCGCACTGTATCCACCTTGGAAAATATGGGAAAAGGCTGTGCTCATGCAGGTTTTAGGTGTATCCGGATACAATTGGGTCGTTTCGAAGGCTTTATGTTCAAAGGCTTTCACATTATCAATCCCACTGGGATCTGCACCATGCCAAGCCATATCCAGCATTCCGAAGCTCAACTGTCGCAGCGTTTGCATGCCTTCATGAAAGGTGGCCGATTCCTTGATTTTCTGAACATATTCCATTGGAATCAATTCCCCCGTTTCGTAATGGGTGGCAAACAACTCAAGGGTTTCTTTTTCGTAGCACCAATTTTCCAAAACCTGACTGGGTAGTTCCACAAAGTCCCAGTATACACTGGTACCGCTTAGCCCTTTATAAGTAGTGTTGGCTAACATTCCGTGCAATGCATGGCCGAATTCGTGGAAAAGGGTAGTGACTTCATTAAAAGTCAGTAATGATGGTTTGCTGGCAGTGGGCTTGGTAAAGTTGCAAACAATTGAAACATGTGGCCGATCATTCACCCCATTTTTAATCTGCTGGGGTTTATAGCTGGTCATCCAAGCTCCGCCACGTTTACCCGGTCTTGGATGGAAGTCGGCGTAGAACACACTCACCAATACTCCTTCAGCGTCCTTCACCTGATAGGTTTTTACATCTTCATGGTATTTGTCTATGGACGGATCTTCTTCAAATTGAAGACCAAATAACTTTTCGGCTACGCCAAAAACGCCGTCGATCACATTTTCCAGCTTAAAATAAGGTTTCAGTTTTTCATCATCCAAATTGAAACGTTCTTGCTTCAACTTTTCCGCATAATAGGCACTGTCCCATTTCTCCAAACGATCAATTCCGTCCAACTTTTTGGCATAGGTTTCCAATTCGTCAAATTCCCTTTGTGCCGCAGGGCGGGCTTTTTCCAATAGCTCTTCAAGAAATTGGTTTACGTTTTCTGGGGTTTCTGCCATACGTTCTTCCAATATGAAATGGGCATGGGTTTTATAACCGAGTAATTGGGCACGCTCATGTCGCAAGTTGGCAATCTTGAGCACATTAGCTTCATTGTTGTGTTCATTCTTCTGAAACGCTTTGGCACCGAAGGCCGTGGATAGTGTTTTGCGCAATTCCCGGTTATCCGCATATTTCATGAAAGGAATATAGCTTGGGTATTGCAAGGTGATGATCCATCCTTCTTTCCCTTTTTCTTTGGCCGCTTGTGCAGCAGCTTCCTTTGCTCCCTCGGGAAGGCCAGCAAGATCCGATTCGTTAGTCAAATGCATTTCATAGGCATTGGTCTCTGCCAAAACGTTTTCACCAAAGGTGAGTTTCAATTTCGCCAATGCGGTATCCAAAGCACGTAGCTTTTCTTTTTTCTCTGGTGACAGGTCGGCACCATTACGGGCAAACCCTTTGTATTGCTTATCCAGCAACATTTGCTGTTCCCCATTCAACGACAAATTCTTTCGCGAATCGTATACAGATTTTACTCTTTTGAACAAAGTTTCATTCAACAAAAGATCATTCTTGAAATTGGTAAGCAATGGCGAGATCTCCTGAGCGATCTTCTGAATTTCCTCATTGGTTTCCGCACTGTTCAAATTGAAGAATATACTAGTCGTTCTGTCCAATTGCATTCCGGTATTCTCTAGTGCTTCAACTGTATTTTCAAAGCTGGGTGTTTCTTCAGAATTCGCTATGCTATCGATCTCGCTTTTGGTACGATCGATTAATTCCTTGATAGCTGGTGTATAGTGTTCCTCTTTTATTTCTGAGAAAGGTGCCGTGTCAAATTTTTTTAACAATGGATTCATGTAAGTAATGATCTAATGAGTTAATGATTGAATGAACGAATTAGTTTCTGAATTGGACTCCGAGTGAATTGAAAGTTTGTCTCAAGGGGTCAGTGTTTCCGCTATTAAAATCGAATTGCTAAGATACAACATGGCACAGCAAAAACATCATTTTATGAAAACATCGTAGACAGCTTGCTCAAGGAGATAGGAATACAATGGAAGGAAGGAAATAATAATGAGAATAATGGAAAGAATGATTCCAATGCTACTGAGTCGTTTGGTTTTGAAATAGCCCTTGATTCCGAAGAACATTCCAATCAACCCGATGATCAATCCCGACATTTTAAAAACCTTGGGAAATCTTGGGTCAATGCAGACTATAACATCACTGTCGGAAAATGATTCATAATAATGATCGGTAAGAGCAGCAGCAAATTGAAAATTGAAATACATGATCCATACGATTCCCAATACAGCAATGACGATGGAAAGCACAGCATGCTTCATTAATGGGAGTCCCTTACTTTCTTAGCGCCTTCTTCCACTTTTATTTTTAAACCTTCCTTGTAGGCCAATACTTTATCCAATACACATGTGTCGGCACTTCCAATAATCTGGGCAGCGAGGATTCCCGCGTTCTTGGCGCCATTTAGCGCCACAGTGGCGACAGGGACGCCACCCGGCATCTGTAAGATGCTGAGAACGCTGTCCCATCCGTCGATAGAATTACTGGACTTTACAGGCACTCCAACAACAGGTAATGGAGAAAGTGAGGCTACCATTCCAGGAAGGTGAGCGGCACCACCTGCACCTGCAATGATCACAGAAATTCCGCGAGTGTGTGCATTTTTTCCATAATCGAATAATTTGTCCGGGGTTCGATGGGCAGAAACAATATCTACTTCCACTTCAATGTCGAAACCCTTTAGGATATCGATGGCGTCTTGCATAACGGGAAGGTCGCTCGTGCTTCCCATAATGATTCCTACTTTACTCATCTTATTTGCTTATTACTTTAATGCTCTTTTTTACTTTTTCTGCCACCTTTCGGGCTTCGGCAATGTCTTCGTTCACAATGGTTACATGTCCCATCTTCCGGAAGGGTCGGGTTTGTTTTTTTCCATAGATATGCGGTGTAACACCATCCATCGCCATGATCTCCGAAATGTTTTCATACACCACTTCACCGGTATGGCCTTCCGCTCCCACCAAATTTACCATAATACCGCCCACCTTACTATCCGTATTGCCCAAAGGTAAGTCTAAAATCGCCCTTATGTGCTGCTCAAACTGATTGGTGTAACTGGCTTCAATACTGTAGTGCCCACTGTTATGAGGTCGAGGTGCTACCTCGTTCACCAAGATTTCGTCCTCTTCGGTTTGGAACATTTCAACGGCCAATAGGCCAACATGTGCAAAGGCTTCTGAAACTTGAGCGGCAACTGCTCGGGCCGTATCCGCCACGGAATCTTGGATACGTGCTGGGCAGATTACGTACTCAACTTGGTTCGCTTCTGGGTGAAATTCCATTTCCACCACGGGATAGGTGCTTACTTCACCCGATGGATTCCGGGCCACTATAACGGCCAATTCGTTTTTGAAGGGTATCAGTTTTTCGGCAATGCACGATCCGCTGGAAAGTGGAATAATATCTTCCGCATCCCGAATAATACTAACACCTTTTCCGTCATATCCTCCCGTGCAACTCTTCCAAACAAAGGGATAATGAAGTTCTTTCCGCACGATAGCTTCATTCAATTGATTTTTGCTTTCAAAAACAATGAATGGGGAAGTGGGAATGCGGTGTTCTTTATAAAATTGTTTCTGAACTCCTTTATCCTGAATATTCCGTAAGGTTTTGGACGATGGAAACACCTTTTTTCCTTCCGACTCCAATTTTTCAAGGGCATCTACATTGACCCCTTCAATTTCGAAGGTAAGTACGTCTACTTTTTTTCCGAAGTTATAGACCGTTTCAAAGTCCATGAGGTCTCCTTGCTGAAATACATCGCAGGCAATTTTACAGGGTGCTTCAGCGCTTGGATCCAGAACATGGGTCGCGATATCGTACTTGCGCGTTTCATACAACATCATTTTGCCTAATTGGCCACCTCCTAAAATCCCGAGGACGAACTCCGAAGAAAAATAATTTGCCATTGCGCAAAGGTACAATCTTCTCCGAAATGGGTATCTTTGCACCTTCGTTATGTGGAATTTTTTTAAATCATTATTCAGAAGCAATAAGAAACGGATGAAAAACATCGTATTATTTGGCCCTCCGGGGGCAGGAAAGGGAACCCAAGCCGAAGTATTAAAGGAAAAATATGAACTGGTTCATCTATCTACTGGGGATATGTTCCGTTACAACATAAAGAATGAAACGGAATTGGGAGTCTTGGCCAAAAGTTATATGGACAAAGGACATTTGGTTCCCGACGAAGTAACCATTAAAATGTTGAATGCCGAGGTAGAAAAGAATGCAGGAGCCAATGGTTTTATCTTTGATGGATTTCCACGTACTGAAGCGCAAGCCGCTTCATTGGCAGAATTAATGGAAAGTAAGGATAGCCAGATTAATGCCATGGTCGCTTTGGAGGTTGATGATGAGATTTTGGTAGGCCGTCTTCTAAAAAGAGGGGAAACCTCGGGTCGTAGTGATGATGCCGACGAAAGCATCATACGCGAACGTATTGCAGAGTATTACAGGAAAACGGACATCTTAAAGGCTTTTTACCAAGCGCAGGATAAATACCATGGCGTAGATGGTGTAGGAAGCATAGAGGAAATTACCGATCGATTAAGTGCTGTAATCGATACACTATAAAAAAACAACAGCTCGAAGATTCGAGCTGTTTTTATAAAGAATCATGACTGAGGGAAATTTTGTTGATTATGTCAAAATTCATGTGACTTCCGGAAAAGGAGGGCAGGGAAGCGCGCATCTTCGAAGGGAGAAATTCGTGGCCAAAGGAGGCCCCGATGGGGGTGATGGAGGACGTGGTGGACATGTGATTTTGAAAGCCAATAGCAATATGTGGACCCTCTATCATTTGAAATTCAAAAGGCACTTTAAAGCAGGACATGGCGGAGCCGGTGGAAAACAAACCAGTACGGGTGCCAATGGAGAGGATATCTACATTGAAGTGCCTTTGGGAACTGTTGTTAAAAATTCTGATACCAATGAGGTGATCAAGGAGATTCTGGAAGATGGAGAAGAACTGATCATTGCCAAAGGAGGAAAAGGAGGTCGTGGGAACGATCATTTTAAAAGTGCCACACGTCAAACTCCACGGTACGCCCAACCTGGATTGCCGGGAGAAGAGGCCAATGTAACCCTAGAAATGAAGGTGTTGGCAGATGTAGGACTGGTCGGTTTTCCAAATGCAGGGAAATCTACCTTACTTTCGGTAATAACAGCGGCCAAGCCCAAGATTGCAAACTATGAATTTACGACCCTGAAGCCCAATTTGGGGATCGTTGAATACCGTGATTACCGTTCTTTCGTTATGGCCGATATTCCGGGTATTATAGAAGGTGCCGCCGAAGGAAAAGGATTAGGCCATTATTTTCTTCGCCATATTGAACGTAATTCTACCCTGTTGTTCTTAATTCCTGCCGATGCGGACGATATCCGAAAGCAATACGATATTTTGGTGGATGAATTGCGGCGATACAACCCCGAATTGCTCGATAAGGAACGATTGGTGGCCATTTCCAAAAGCGACATGCTCGATGAGGAATTAAAGGCCGAAATGAAGGTCGAACTCGATCGTGATTTCGAAGGGATTCCGTATCTATTCTTCTCTTCTGTGGCACAGCAAGGGTTAATGGAGCTTAAGGATAGGCTCTGGGAAATGCTTAACTAGATTCAAATTCTTCTTTTATTTTCTTCAGATTTATAAACTGGGAGAGGTAAAATCTTGATTTAGGGTATTAATGGCTATCTTGTAGAAGCTAATCAATTCCCTAGAGCCGTTATGAAAAAAATAGTACTCACCCTAGTAATCCTTATGGGTTATCAGTTAGGTATAGCACAGTGCCCGTCCACAGATATTCTAATTACCTCCCAAGCAGAGATTGATAGTTTCGCTACGGACTATCCCGGATGTACTCAATTAATCCACGAACTCAAAATAGAAGGTAATGCAAATAGCATCACCAACCTTCAAGGCCTATCTGTTCTTACCCAAGTTGAAGATCTTGGCATTTTTAGTACGGACATTACAGACCTTCAAGGACTTCACAACATTACTTCCATGGGCAGGCTTACCTTTTGGCTCAATCAAGGAGTGGTCGATTTTACTGGGTTAGATGCTGTGCAAACCATGGATGGGGTGGATCTATTCGGGAATAACAATATGATTGGGTTTAATGGAATGAATTCAATCCAATCCATGAATACGCTGCATTTGTTCGAGAATGACAACCTTCAGGACATCTCACAGCTAAGTAATATTACCGAACTGGACTTTTTAACCATTGGGAGTAATCTGTTTAGTAGCTTAAGCGGATTGGAGAATCTGCAGACGGTAGCAGGGGATGTTGCCATTTCCTCAGAGCTTATATCCAATCTGGATGAATTGTCCAATTTGAATGCTGTTGGAGGGTCTATCTACCTTTCAATCAATGAAAACCTAAACAGTATTTCTGGGTTGAACAATGTGGTGACCCTGGTAGACTTATTCTTGGTTAAAAACTATGACCTTACCAATCTCGGAGGTTTGGAAAATGTATCCACGGTAACGGGAAGGGTACGCCTCGGTTTTAATGATATGATCAACGATCTGTCCTTTTTAAACAGTATTACCTATATCGGCGATCTTGAAATTTATAGCAATGACAATTTACAATCGCTATCGGGTTTGGAAAACTTACAGATTGTGGATGGTCGACTTCTGCTTTTAAATAATTCAGCTCTCAATGATATTTCTGCCTTGGGTGGCGTTTCACCCGTACAGGTGGAAGAATTGGTGATTTCCGGCAATGCTAACTTAAGTGTTTGTGCCAATCCGTTCGTTTGCACTGCTTTAAATAGTTCAGGAGTCTCCAAAACCATTGTAAATAATTTGGAAGGCTGTAATACCATTTCTGAAATTCAAGATGCATGTCTCTTGCTTGGAAATGAAGAATTCGAACTTTCGAAAGCCATCTCAATATTACCCAATCCGGTGGCCAACACCTTGACCATTTCGGCAACAGAAGATTTATTTGTGGAGCATGTTGAGGTATTTGCCATTTCAGGTCAAAAGGTCCGTGAAACGGTTAAAAGCACGATTGACTTCTCCTATTTTCCAAGTGGCGTTTATCTCGTAAAAGTTCAAACTAACCTTGGGGTGTTAACCGAAAAGATAGTTAAAGAATAGTCGCGATTCAATTACCACGTCAATTTCGTTATCTTTATAGAAAAAGGTAACAGCTATGAAATTATTTGCGGCCCTCGTATTAGGTGTATTGCTCACTTCTTGTGGAGCTACAGTTGCTGTCGACTATGAAAAACAAACAGATTGGAGTCCCTATTCCAACTATCAATTTTATCCCAATATTGATTCAGGTCTTAGCGAATTGGATAATAAAAGGATTAAAAAGGCCATAGACAGTGCTTTTGTAATGACGAAATACGAGCGAGGGGAAAATCCTAGTTTCCTCATCAATTTCTATGCACAAGAGGCGCTTTCCAATTCCCGAAATACGATTGGCCTGGGAATGGGCGGAGGCGGAGGTAATGTTGGTGTAGGAGGTAGTGTGGGTATTCCCATTGGAGGCCCAACCATTGAACAACAAATCACGATCGATTTTATCGACGCTCAAAAAGATCAGCTTATATGGCAAGCCATTGTGGATTGTCGCCTTAAGGAAAAGGCGACCCCAGAGCAAAAAGATGCCCATTATCTAAAAGTGATTCAGAAGGCCCTGAAAAAATTCCCGCCAAAAAATTAAAAAAGGCCCGAATGGGCCTTTTAATATCAACTTAGTAGTTCTTTGTATTTGTCTTTATAACCGACAAGTGCCAAAATATTGAGTAGCAACAACACTGCGGCACCGGCACTATTGGCCGGATCTAAGGTAAGATGGAATAAAAGTGCATTCACGGAAACACTCATAAGAATGACCGTCATTAAGGCTCCAAATTTGTTGAATATCAAGGCAACACCTGCCAAAATTTCTACAACTGCAACCAACATTAGTGTTTTAGAGTTGATAAGTGCACCAAAATAGGCACCTGTATCTCCCGTTGGTTCTTCCATAGGGATAAAATGGAAAAACTTGTTGAGGCCAAAGACCAGGACAAAAAGTCCGAGGAGGATCCGTATGACCATAAAAACTTTAGAATTCATAATCTAAAAATTTAATTTGTTACTAATTAAAGGTACAGAATTAAAAATAAAGCCCTCCTGTTAACGTTTCATTTTCAATTGAAATAATAAAGTTATTTATATTTGAAGTCCCTAAACTTAGCTATGAATAGATATTTTCTTCTATTACTTATATCCGTTTCCCTTTCTGTATCGGGGCAAAGTGATTTCCAGAGTGCCGAAGCTTTGTTTAAAGCAGATAAGTTCAATAAAGCTAAGGATATGTTCGAAGCTTATTTGGCCGAACATCCTGAGCATCGTAAGTCCCGTGAATATTTAGGAGATATTGCGAGTTACGCCAAAGACTGGGATACTGCCATAGATTACTACGAAGAATTGGTAGAAGAGGACGATACCAACGCCGACTATCATTTCAAGTATGGAGGCGCTATGGGGATGAAGGCTTTGGAAATTTCCCGCATTAGAGCGCTATCTTACATTGGTGATATTAAACGGGAATTTGAAACAGCTGCTAAATTGGATCCCAATCATATTGAAGCACGTTGGGCCTTGGTCGAGTTTTATATTCAACTACCCGGGATTATTGGGGGGAGCGAGAAAAAAGCGATCCGTTATGCCAATCAGTTGGCCAAGATTTCTCCCGTAGATGGTCATTTGGCCAATGGATATATTGCCGAATACAGTAAGCGCCCGGAAGATGCCGAAAGGCACTATAAGGATGCTGTTGCTGTGGGAGGTTCGGTTCATACCTATGAAAAACTTACAAAGCTATACGAGGATACCAATCAGCCGGAGAAAGCCATAAAAACGATTGAAACGTGTTTAAAACTGCATGATAGGAACGCACTGCGGTATCAAATAGGAAAAATTGCCGCGCAATACAATTTGGATGCGGAACTGGGGATTAATTGCCTACAGAAATACATAGAAAACTATTCGGTAGCCGACGGGGTTCCAAAAGATTGGGCCTATTATCGACTGGCTCAGATCTACAAAAACATGGGGCAGAAAGACACCGCACTGCAATGGATAGACAAAGCTCTTAATGACCGTCCTAATTTTAAAGAGGCGAAGAAGGAGCGACAAGTAATCCTAGGACTTTGATTTCTTAAATTGAAATCTTACCATTTTCATCTATCTATTTGCTGTATATTTACTTCGGTAAATGAATGAGCACCTAGTTCATTTTCTTTTCTGAAATTTTTATGAAAGTACATTTTATAGCCATTGGCGGAGCCGCAATGCACAACTTGGCATTGGCACTACATGAAAAAGGATATGAGGTTACGGGAAGTGACGATGAAATTTTCGATCCCTCCAAATCAAGATTGAATGCAAAGGGGCTATTGCCGGATGCCTTTGGATGGTTTCCTGAGAAGATTACTTCGGCATTGGATGCCATTATCTTGGGAATGCACGCTAAACCTGATAACCCAGAGTTGCTAAAAGCGCAAGGATTGGGTCTTACCATTTATAGTTATCCCGAATTCCTGTACGAACAGTCCAAGAACAAAACACGGGTGGTTATTGGTGGTTCACACGGAAAAACCACCATTACCTCTATGATTTTGCACGTTTTGCAATATCATGATCGAGATGTTGATTATATGGTGGGAGCCCAATTAGAAGGGTTCGACACCATGGTGCGATTAACCGATGACAATGATTTTATAGTCTTGGAAGGAGATGAATATCTCTCTTCTCCCATAGATAGGCGTCCAAAGTTTCATTTGTACAGACCCAATATCGCATTGCTTAGCGGTATTGCATGGGATCATATTAATGTATTTCCCACCTTTGCAGGATATGTGGAGCAATTTTCCATTTTCTTGGAGCAAATCACCCCTGGAGGAGCCATTATTTATAATGAAGAGGATGTGGAGGTGAAGAAGGTAGTGGAAGGTTCCAATCAGTTGATTAAAAAATATCCTTACCAAACTCCTTCCTATTCGGTAGATGAGGGACAAACCTTGTTGGATACGCCCGAAGGTCCTATGCCCATTGAAGTCTTTGGAAAGCACAATCTCAATAATCTGGAAGGTGCTCGATGGATTTGTCAGCTCATGGGTGTAGATCAAGATGATTTTTATGAGGCGATAGGTACTTTTAGCGGTGCTAGCAAACGTTTGGAAAAGATTGCTGAAGGAAACACAAGCGTTGCTTTCAAGGACTTTGCCCATTCTCCCAGTAAGGTAAAAGCGACCACCCAAGCAGTGAAGGATCAATATTCGAACCGACACCTATTGGCCTGTCTCGAATTGCATACGTACAGTAGTCTTAATCCCGAATTCCTCTCAGAATATCACGGTGCCTTGAATGCTGCGGATACTGCTGTGGTTTTTTACTCTCCGCATGCTGTGGCCATTAAGAAGCTCGATCCTATTTCAGAAGAACAGATAGCGGAGGCTTTCCAACGGGATGATTTGATTATCTATACTGATCCTAAAGCATTTAAAGATTATTTGTTTGCCAAGAGGCTGGATAATACCTCTTTGTTGCTTATGAGTAGCGGGAATTACGGTGGGTTGGACTTCAATGAGATTCAGAAGATTGTGTTGTAGCATTAGTGTTTTATTCAAGAATCTAGACTTCATCAACTCGAGACTAAACAATAAACTCAAAATAATGGGCGTTTTAGTAGCCTAACCAGTCAGTCGGCGTATTCTATACAAATACTTATTATTCACTAAAACCATTGTATTATGTATAGACTTGTGTTATCTGCTTTTGCTCTATCCTTTTTTCTAGTATCCTGTAATAGCGACAACGGGAATGGTACCGTTCAGGATAATGACCCTGCAAATTTTTATGCCCTAACCGTCGGGAATACTTGGGAGTATGAAGTTTCTAGGTATAATGCTACCACGGAGGAATACGAACTTCAAGATTTGAGGATTACCAATACCATTACAGATCAGACTAAGATAGGCGGAGAGACTTATTTCGTCTTTACCACGACGACCACAGGCGATTATGAGTGTGAGTCCTGTGTTAACTGTTTCAGGGATGAAATCGTGAGAGATTCCCTAGGGTATTTAATTAATGATCAGGGAACCATTTTATTCTCAAATTCACCTACCGAAGATTTTCTAATAGGAGCCACTCCTTGGGGTGGGATTTATGGAGAGTATTCAGGCTCAGATGTTGATATAAGCACGCCTGCTGGAGATTTTCAAACCTATCAAAATGAAATTTATGGAGTGCTAAGTAATGGGGACATTCCGCCAAGTAGGGATGTGCATCAGTTCGCAGAAAACGTTGGGAGAGTGCAAAGAACGGTGAGTTTGTTAAGTCAATCTATTCCATGGCACAAAATGGTGCTTCGTTCTTATACGTTGGAGGATTAATTGCGGTTACGAATACATTTCTTCAATAAAGTCCAGGGCATTGTCCCTGGATTTTTCAATAAGTGCCTGCTTGGCCAATTGCTGGTCCCGTTTATTCTTGTCCTGTGACAACTTGAATTTGCCTTCCCAATTCGTAATAATGATGTCAAAAGCCTGTATGTAATGTACGGCAGCCTCCATCCGGGTATTATCCTTTTCTAAAATGAACTTTGGGTTATCACCCTCAAGGAATTCGGTCATGGCTATCATGGTGTCTTTTGCCTTTTCGGGATCATTGATCAAATTAACGGTACCGTTAACATGCACAATAAGATAGTTCCATGTGGGTAATTGAGTAGTGGAGTAAACACTTGGGGAAATATACGTATCTGGCCCCTTGAAAACTACTGTAACTTCGGCTCCCTGAGTCAGTGTTTCTACCTGCGGATTGTACTTGTCAATATGCGCTACCAAACGGCCCGACTGCTCGTTGTAAATTATGGGAATGTGGGTTACAAAGGGAATTCCGTTTTTGGCAGAAACCAGCATTCCCAAAGGGTACTGTTTCACCAGGGAAATCATTTTTTCGACATCCTGAATCTGATGGTGCTGTGGAGGATAGTTGCCATTCATATTCTTACACTCCAAATTGGCGCAGGTGGTGATCTAGGTGCTTGTATTGCATCTTTCCCCACTGCTCGTTGGTAAAATATCCAAAACCGGGATGCGGATCCCATGCGGGTTGATCCTTTCGCGATTCGAACTCATCCAGTAAATCTTCAAGCACCGCCTTTTCCTTGGTAAAATCCCGAGGCTCAGTTTCTTTTAAAAACTTGGCAGTAGGCAGGTTTTTCCGCCATAATTTATCGCTGTACAATGATTTTTTGAAAAATAGTTTGGCAAGCCAATTGGGTTTCATTCCATAATCGTTCTTTCCCAGCATAATGTTGAACGGACCCTGGCAGTGACGAACCATTTGTCCTACCGTCATCTTTCCCCAATTTCCTTGGGTGTTTTCGTCCAGATTATTGATCCTGGATCGTATTTCTGAATACGCTTCTGCTTCGAACAATGATTTCATTCTTGATATTTTTTACGAAAGTATAATTCACTTTAAAGATACATTATTATCTTTATTGAAAAGTGATTTGTTTGGGGGGAAACAGCATATCTTTTTCGATAAAAACATGGAATGAGGACGACCGTCCTCGGGAAAAGCTATTGGTGAAAGGCCCGTCCAGTCTCAGTGATGCCGAATTAATAGCAATACTTATTGGATCCGGCAATAAGAGTGAAAGTGCAGTCGCATTGAGCAAAAGAATCTTATCCCAATCGGGCAACAGTCTAAAGGAGTTGGGTAAGAAATCCATCCCGGATTTACTGGAATTTTATGGTATAGGAGAAGCGAAGGCCATTACTATTTTGGCCGCAATGGAGTTAGGGAGAAGGCGACAGGCGGAAAATGTCTTGGATCGCAGGCGAATTACATCTAGTCATATGGCATTTGAGTTCTTGCGTCCTATGTTGTCCGATTTGCACCACGAGGAGTTTTGGGCAGTATATCTCAATAATTCGAACAAGGTTCTGCAAACGCATCAATTAAGCAAAGGGGGTATTACAGGGACTGTGGTCGATGTTAGGCTAACCATGAAAACCGCGCTTCAGCTAAGTGCTGTGGGAATTATTTTGGCACACAATCATCCTAGTGGAACCTTAGTTCCCAGTGAAGCGGATAAACAACTTACTAAGAAGTTTATTTTTGCTGGAAACAGTCTGGATATTAAAATTCTAGACCATCTTATTATCACCGAAAAGACGTACTTTAGCTTTGCAGATGAACAGTTGCTGTAATGCTATTAGTTTATACCCAAAAACAAACCCCGCGATTAGATTATTCCTTCAAGCATATTTGTACCCGTATTTTAGGGTATTCGGTTTCATTTACCTCGGTGATTGAGACTTTTATTGCACATCAGGGACCTAAATTATCGTATGGTAAGCAACCCATGGGGAACGAACTTTTTATACAAGCTCATGGATTGTTATTTCAGCAGGGACTTGAAGATGTTGATATTACAGTTTCTCCCTGGGAAGAAGGCATTGGTTTTTTTGCTACAGGGGATAAGAGTGTACTCCCGTTCGATATATTTTCAGCAGCATTTTTCCTGCTGAGTCGTTACGAAGAGTACATGCCACATGTCAAGGACGAACTGGGCCGATTCCCTCATCAGGAGAGTTTGGCTGCCAAAGAAGGATTCCTAACGCAGCCCGTAATCGATATTTGGGCCTACCGTTTTCAAAAAGTACTTTTGGAACAATTTCCCTCTTTGGAAACCCATAAACGCGAATTTGAGGTACATCACATTGTAAAGACCACCACGCCTTTCGAGTTTTCGCAGCATGGATTTCTTAGGAATTTTGTGGGGTATTGTAAAGATATTTTTGGACTTAGATTCAAAAAGGTTTTTACCAGGAGTCGTGTGCTCCTTCGCTTGAGAAAGGATGCTTTCGATACTTTTACTTGGATCATCAATGCTTCTAAACGCAATGAAGCAAAACTGTCCGTTTTTTTCCTGTTGGGTGAAGGGTTTACCTATTGGGAAGATTTAAATGCAAAAAGGAAGAAGGTACGCTTGTTGGTAAAACAAGTAGCCGATTATACGCATGTAGGCCTAATGTACTCGTTTCATTCTTTGACCGATATTGATCGATTAAAATTGGAAAAAAAGGAATGGGAAGATTTAATTCACAGATCGTTGAGGCATACGATGAACGATCGGTTTAAAGTAGGTCTTCCAGACACCTATCGAAATTTGCTTGAATTGGAAATCAAGCAGGATTTTTCGATGTTATACGATACCAAAATTGGCTTTCGAGCAGGAACCTGTACGCCCTTCCTCTTTTACGATCTGGACTACGAAATAAAAACCCCACTTATCATTCATCCAGTTTGCGGTACTACTGAGGCCCTTAATGAGATGAAGGTAACGGAGCAGGAAACTGTTCTAAACGAATTGATAAAGAATATAAAACGAGTTGAAGGGACCTTTTCATTTGTTTTTTCCAATGAAGATTTTACTTCAGAAAAGAAAAACAAATGGTGGAAAGGACTATTTTCGAGGATTGAAACCAATGCGTAGTATGGATATAAAACATATATTTTTCGATCTGGATCATACATTATGGGATTTTGACCGTAATTCCATGCTGGCATTCGAAAGAATGTTCTCTGCTTTCGAGATTTCAGTACCCCTTGCGGACTTTTTGAAGGTGTATGAACCCATCAATTTTCAATATTGGAAAATGTACCGGGAAGAGCGAATTGATAAGGAAGGCCTTCGCAGAGGAAGGTTCCGCGATGCATTCGAACCTTTTGGAATTGAATTTTCCTTGACAGAACTAGATCATCTGGCCACTTCTTACATTGATGAACTCCCCAAGGACAATTACCTTTTCGATGGGGTTGTCGATATGTTGGGGTATTTACAGAATAAGGGGTATGCAATGCACATCATCACTAACGGTTTTGAGGAGGTGCAGCACTTAAAGTTGAAAAACAGTGCCATCGATCACTTTTTTCAAACAGTGACCACCAGTGAAGAGGTAGGAGTAAAAAAACCAAACCCCAAGGTTTTCCATAAAGCCCTAGAAAAGGCAAAAGCGATACCACTGGAAAGTATCATGGTGGGGGATACCTTCGAAGCAGACATTTTGGGGGCTGAAAGTGTAGGAATGCGAACCTTGTTTTTCAATTATCGAAAAGAAAACCCTCCCTTGCAATACAGGGTTATCGACATCATTACCGATATTAAAAATCACTTGTAGCTATACTAATTGGGGTTATATTTGCGTTACTTATGTTAAAGCCCAACCCCAATGAAAAAGAACCTACTAATCCCTGCGCTTTGTGTCTTTGGAGGCATACTTATGTTCTCCTGCGTGAAGGACACGGATTTTGATCAAGCGGAAGATGTCGCGGCTACGCCCATTGTTGAACTCAACCTCATACATTTTGATGTGGAGGCAAATGAATTTTTCGATGATGTTACCAGTACCCCGCGTTTAACGTTATCTGACACTACAGAAATCCGGTTTTTAGATGATACAGAGATTCAAGAAAGCTTACTGCGGGCAGATTTTCTATTTCGCTTTACCAATAGTATACCAAGAACTTTCGTAGTCGATTTTCAGTTCTTAAGCGAACAAAACGAGATCACTTATATGACATCTACTACCGTTCCTGCGGGAACTGTGGAGAGTCCTGCAACGCCGCCAGACTTTATTCAAGTGGTGGAAGGTGATGATATTTTGTTGCTTACACAAGCTGATAAAGTAGTGGCCAATGTTACGATCCCTTCTGCCAATGCCGAACTACTGGGTAATTTGAACCTTCAGTCCAAAACGACGTATTACTTAGAAATTAGAGAGCGAGACTAGTACTATGAGATTTATATTCCTCTTTATTATAGCTCTAGGGCTATCGGTTGGAGCTATGGCTCAAAATAAGCAGATCCTCTATGGTTTTAACGAGGTGCCGCAGGCATTATTGGTAAATCCTGGGGGCGAAGTAAGCCCTACCCAGAAAATGCACTTTGGTATCCCTTTTTTGTCACAATTGCATGTAAACGGAGGATCATCTGGTGTAAGTGTTTACGATATATTTGGAGAATCCTCTGTAGATATCAATACCCGAATTGAGCAGAAGATTTTTGAAATGACAGAAAGGGATTTCTTTACTGCGACCCAGCAATTGGAAATTATATCCTTTGGATGGCGATCCCAAAAAGACATATACTTTTCCGGTGGGGTGTATCAGGAATTTGATTTTATATCCTATTTCCCTAGGGACTTAGCTATTCTAGCTTGGGAAGGAAATGCCAATTATATAGGCTATCAATTCGATTTGGGGCAGGTGAGTGCTACAGCAGATGCTTTAATGGTATATCATTTTGGGGCCAATAAGAAGATTGGTAAAAAATGGACCGTGGGTGCTCGTGCTAAGATTTATTCGAGTTTGTTAAGTGCTCGAAGTACCAATAACCGAGGAACCTTTGTTACAAATTTGGGAGATGCGGAGAGTGAAAATATTTACGAACATACCGTACAAGATGCTGAGGTAACTGTCAATACCTCCGGGTTTTCCGACAACCTCTCTGCCGGACAATTGGTAGGTAGGGCATTTTTGGGTGGAAATCTGGGAGTTGGGGTCGATCTTGGTGCTACCTATGAAGTTAATGATCGAATCACTGCCAGTGCCAGTGTACTGGATGTTGGTGCCATTTTTCATACCAAAAATGTAGAAACCTACAGAGGAAGTGGAACCTATACCTTGGATGGTATCGAATTGATTTTTCCACCATTAAGCACAGGTGAGGTCGGTATCCCTTATTATGATGATCTGGAAGATGAGATAGAACGTGAAATTCCTATCGATACGATCACCAGCGGATACACTCAAATGCGCCCAGTAAAATTCAATGCTGGCGCCCAATATAGTTTCGGTAGATTCGTGGGAGGACAGGAATGTGATTGTCTAAACAAAGGAGGGGTTGAGCGAATGCAAGCGGTTGGAGTGCAATATTATAGTATATTCAGGCCCAAAGGTCCTCAGATGGCGGGAACCCTGTTTTACTATCGAAGGTTGTTCGATTTCCTTTCCGCCAAGGCAACTTATACTGTGGACTCGTATTCCTTCAGTAATATTGGATTGGGAGTTGCCACCAATTTTGGAAAATTCAACTTTTATGTCGCGGCCGATAACATCCTGCGTTATGGGAATATTGCAAAGGCAAAAAGTGTATCTTTGCAGCTCGGCTTTAATATAAAATTTGATGAAGAATGAATAAATTTGTAGTAGCTGCACTATTCATTATATGTTCCCTAACACAAAGTTTCTCTCAGAAAGACCTTAGCTCTTACAGCTTTGTAGTTGTCCCAGATAAATACGATTTCCAGTTTGAAAAGGATCAGTACCAACTGAATTCATTGACAAAATTCCTATTCAATAAACATGGTTTTCATGCATTTTTCAATAATGAACTACCCAATGTTGAGCGTTGTGATGGTTTATGGGCAGATATTGTAAGAGAATCTGGGTTTATTTGGACTAAGATGAGGGTGGTTATTAAAGATTGTAATGATGAGGTGATATACACCAGTGAGGAAGGTCGCAGTAAGCTCAAGGAATATGGGAAGGCATATCAGGACGGTATTAGAAAGGCTTTCGAAAGTATCATTGCCTTGGGTGTAAGACAAAAGGAAATGAATGTTTTTGATTTCTCTGAAGAAACAAGTGAAGTGAAGAATCAAGTAACGGAAGCTGGAGAAGTTAAGGAAGATCGGGTAGAAGAAAAAGTTGAAGAAGTTAAGGAGTCATTGCCTGCGGAAGTTTTAGACAAAACCGATATACGCTCCAAGGATACTTTTTATGAGAATAATGGAAAAGTATTTATACTCAAGGAAGTAGCGGGAGGATATAAATTGTACGAATTAATAGCAGATTCCTTAACTCTGAAAGGATTAATTAATCAAGAGGCAGACGGACTCTCTTTTAAAGATACCTCAGGTAATTCTTTCAATTGTACATTCGATGATGATAGGAATTTGGTGATTAGCACTTCATTCCAGGAGCTCATTTTTAAATACCAGCGTTAGTAGTTGTATTTATCACCCCATAATTGAGACAAATAGTTTCTTAGGGAAGATTCCCTTTTGTTATTGCCTGGATCATATAATTTGGTGCCGCTTATTTCTTCTGGAAGAAATTCGTGTGGAACAAAGTTTCCCTCATAATCATGGGCATACTCATAATCCTTTCCATACCCTAATTCTTTCATAAGCTTTGTAGGAGCGTTTCTAATGGATAACGGCACAGATAAGTCCCCTGTTTGTTTAACCAGCTGCTGTGCCTGTTTAATAGCTTTGTAAGAAGCGTTGCTCTTTGGACTAGTGGCCAAGTATACGGCACATTGGCTCAGAATAATCCGCGCCTCGGGATACCCTATGGTATTTACAGCTTGAAATGTGGCATTGGCAAGCACCAATGCTGTGGGATTTGCCATTCCTATATCTTCGGATGCCAAAATTACCAAACGTCGAGCTATGAACTTTACCTCTTCGCCGCCTTCAATCATCCGGGCAAGCCAATATACAGCCGCATTGGGGTCACTGCCACGTATGGATTTAATAAAGGCAGATATAATATCGTAATGCTGTTCGCCGGTCTTGTCATAGAGTACGGTATTCTTCTGCACTTTTTGAGTGACCATGGCATTGGTTATAATGACTTCCTCATTTTCTTCAGATAGCACGACCAGCTCTAATATGTTAAGAAGTTTTCTGGCATCACCTCCCGAAAGACGGAGTAGGGCTTCCGATTCCTCTAGTGTTACCTTTTTTTTAGATAGCACTTCGTCTTCGGTTATGGCTCTTTGGAGCAAAGTTTCCAGATCGCTTTTCGAAAAGGGTTTTAAAACATAAACCTGGCATCGTGATAAAAGGGCGGGAATGACTTCAAAACTCGGATTTTCGGTAGTAGCGCCAATTAAGGTAACCCAACCTTTTTCCACAGCGCCCAATAAAGAATCCTGTTGTGATTTACTAAAACGATGAATTTCATCGATAAATAAGATGGGATTCTTGGAGGAAAAGAGATCGTCACTTTTTTTGGCTTTTTGAATCACTTCCCTTACAGCAGCAACACCACTATCTACAGCACTTAGCGTGTAGAATGGCCTTTTAGATTCATTGGCTATGATGTTGGCAAGCGTGGTCTTCCCAGTGCCCGGTGGCCCCCAAAATATCATCGAAGAGATCATTCCTGTGGCCAATTGTGATGATAAAGCACCTTTAGGGCCAATTAAATGTTGCTGGCTTAGATAATCTTTTAAGGAATTTGGGCGTATTCGTTCGGCTAGAGGCGTACTCATAAAACAAAGTTAGTATTTATTACCTTGTTGAATACTGACAATTTATCATAATTTAGAACTTGGATTGTTTTTTGACATGAGTTATTCGATGAAAGAAAAAACACCGTTGCGCTTCTCAACAGATGTAATTCTGTATCCTTTACTCTTTATATTCCTGATTTGGGGTGTATATTGGGTAGAGGTTCGCTTTGATGTTAGTTTTAACCGCTGGGGAGTATACCCTAAAACCCTGAAAGGGCTTAGAGGTGTTCTTTTCTCTCCTTTTATTCATAGTGGTCTCTCTCATATTTTTAATAACTCCATACCGTTATTTGTGCTTTCCATGGGGCTGTTCTATTTCTACAGAAATATACGGTGGAAAGTATTATTGGTGGGATTTCTGGCGACAGGTGCTATGACTTGGTTAATTGCTCGACCGGCATATCATATTGGAGCCAGTGGCATTGTGTATATGTTAGCGGCCTTCCTTTTCTTTAAGGGAATTGCTTCAAGGCGGTATCAGTTAATCGCGCTTTCTCTGGTCATTGTTTTTATGTACGGAAGTATGGTATGGTATCTTTTTCCTGTAGATCCTAAAATATCTTGGGAGGGGCACTTATCAGGCTTTGTGGTTGGAATAGTTTTGGCTTTAATTTACAAAGGCAATGTTCCTGTGGAAAATAAAAAGTACGCCTGGGAGAAAGAGGATTATAATCCCGAGAATGATGTTTTCCTACAGCATTTTGATGAGGATGGGAATTTTGTAGAAAATAGGCTGGAATTGATGAAAGAAACCAGTGAAGAGACTTTGCCCGAGAAGGTTAAAAAACGAGTAACGATTAAATATATTTTTAAGGAGCGGGATAAAGATCCAGAAACCTAATTCTTGCGTTGTCTAACAGCTTCATATAGGAAAGCTCCGCAAGCCACCGAAACATTTAAGGAATTGATTTCACCTAAAAGGGGAAGCGAGGCTTTTTCATCTACGATGCCCAATACAGATTTTGAAATGCCTTTTCCCTCAGATCCCATAACAAATGCTGTGGGTGTTTTAAGATCGGTATTATAGAGGGATTGTTCTGTTTTTTCCGTAGCTGCTACCACCTTAATTTCTGAACCCTGCAAGTAGAAAATCGCATCTTTGATGTGATCAACTTTCACAATGGGGATTTTGAATATTGCTCCTGCCGAAGTCTTAATGGTGTCACCGCTAACGGGAGCGCCTCCTTTCTTCTGAATAATGATGGCATTAACATTGGTACACTCAGCGGTTCGTATGATCGCACCGAAATTTCGAACATCACTAATCTGATCCAAAATTAAAAAGAGGGGTGCGCTGGTTTCGGAGAGAGCCTTTTCTACAACCGACTCCAAAGATTGAAATGCAATAGGTGAAGAAAAAGCTACAATCCCTTGGTGGTTGGATCGTGTTAGCTTTTCCAATTTTTCTCCCGGAACATAGCTAATGGTAGCATTTCTTTGTTCCAGAATTTCTACGATTTCCTCAATAGTGGTATTTCGAATTCCCTTTTGAACAAAAATTTTGTCTATGGTTACATCAGATTTTACAGCTTCGAGCACTGGGTAAATACCGAATATGAGGTGTTCCTTATTCATTGTAGTTGTATGATGGGTAAAATAAAAAGGGCCATCTTTCGATAGCCCTTTTCTATTAAGAAGTAATTAATTACTTGATAACTTTGTAAGTAGCAGATTGTCCGTTTACTTCAACCTGTACGATGTAAGCACCGCTTGCCATTTGAGACATGTCAATAGAAGTAGACAATGCATCAACGTTAGAAGCGTATACTTGCTGTCCAAGAATGTTGTAAATAGCTACTTTAGAGATAGCTTCCTGAGACTGTACGTTCAATCTGTTTTGTACTGGGTTAGGGTAGATAGAAACACCAATAGCTTCTAAATCACTAACTCCAAGTGGCTGATCAGAATACTGAATATCATCGATGTAGTAATCGTTATTCACAGAAATTGAGAAGAAGTTAAGACCTCCCAATCCAGTTGGTATAGTACCACCACCATCGGTGAAAGCAGTTCCAGCAGGAATTACATTTACATCATCAACGTCCATGAACCAAGTAGCGCTATCGATTCCAGCAGAGATATCCCATCCCATGTAGATTCTAAACCACTGGTCATGTGGGAAGTTAAAGTTAACGGCTCCTAAAGCAGAGTTGTCGATAAGACCTACTCCGTCGTTAGTTCCGTTAGCATCTTGGTTAAAGAAGATGTTACCTACAACCCACTCTCCACCAGCAATTGGTGTAAGACCTTGGATGTTGAAGTAAGCTTCCATGTTAGCAGGTACATAGTACCAGAAGCTTAGGTACCAAGTACCAAAGATTTTGTTACCTAGGTCCAATACGGGATCTACGATATCACCAGCACCTGAGTCAGAAGGACGCACTCGATAAGACTGACTTCCGCTTAAAGCTTGTCCTGTAGATACTTCTCCAGCAGTTGAACAGTCAGAGAACCAGTCGATCCACCAGTCACCGCTACCAGGAACGAAACATACAAGACCCTCTGCATACCCTTCATGGTCATCAGTAAATGGATTAATTTGAGCGCTAGCACTAAAAGTGAAGCATGCTACAAGTAAAAGCAATAAATAATTTTTTTTCATAATAGATAAATTTAAAGTTTAATATGATCTCAAATTTACAAATTTTTTGGTAAAACTCATTTTTCAGTATTGTTTTTTTTGTTAAAAAATGGAGTAAATACCCGATAATTGGGTGTTTTTAACGGTTTTTTGAGGATCATGGGATAAAAAAAGGCGAGGTAAATCCTCGCCTTTTCATTTATTATTAAGTTTCCTTTTTATGTGTTAAGGAAAATAACTCTATAGAAGAATGGAGCATTGAAGTAAATACCTCCAGATACTTGTCCACCTACATCAGTGTTGGTGAATACAGTTCCGTCCGCCATCTCTAATTCCAATCGCAATGCAGCGAATGAAGGAACAGGGATTTCAGCATTAGGGAATGTGTCCAAGAATAGTTGCGTAGGAACGATGAATGTTCCTCTTGGTAGTCCATTTGCGTCTATACTGAACTCACTAGATGCGAAGCTCGTTAAAAGAGCCTCATCGGTTACTGAGGTAGTAAGATCTTGGTCTTCCCACAATTGTAGATAAACACGTACTTCAGTGAAATCTGGAATAAAACTTCCATTACCTTGTTGTACTTCAAGGATCAATTCAAGAAAGTTATTGGTCTCATTAGTGGCTGTTACCAAACTTGGCAAATCACTAATGGTTCTAACAACCGCACCGGACTCTGTGTCAACACTGTCCAATACCTCGTCGATGATCAAATCTGAATCCTCGCAAGACACTCCTGCCAGAACAACCATCGCTAGCATTAAATATTTGAATATGTTTTTCATAATGTCTATTATTTATAATTAGTTAGCAGGAGGGAATCCAGGTGAGGCTGGGTTGTTATCCCAGAATACCTGCACACCTACGTTTGGTTTTTGAGTAATATTCGAATTTACGTTTGCCTCGTTGGCAGGGTAAAAGAAAGAACGTACAAAACCTCCTGGATTCGGCTCGATGTTGAATTGTAATCCATCATTCGGGAATCCTTGTCTTCTATAGAAATTGTATGGCAACAATCCATTTCCATAGTGGTTAATGAAATGTTGGTTCCCCAAAATTTCCCACTTACCATTGGTGTTGGCGCTAGAGAAGGAGCTAGTAACACTACTAATGTACGCATTCACTTCTGCACTGGTTGGCTCAAAGCTATCATCTGCGTCGCTGTCTAAGTTTGCAAAGCCTTGTACCTTGTCAATAGACTTGTTAAGAGCACCTTGAAGTGCACTTTGTGCAGCTCCGGCATTACCACTGCCCAAGGCTACTTCAGCTCTCATGAAATCTGTGTAAGAAGCAAGCATGATCGGCATGATACCGGCACCACCACCACCAGATCCAAGGGTGGCTGAACCAAAGGTGTCATCATCAAAACGACCTCCATAAGGATAAACACCGGCTACAGTTCTCAAGAATCCATCTGGTGGAATACCATTGTCGTTACCGTGGTCACGACCCCAGTATCCGTCCTCTACAGAACAGAAAATCATATCACCAGGGAAATGAACGGGTCTTGGCTGTACAGAACATCCAAGTGTTGTTTGGTTTCCATCAGGATCACAAGATGCACCAGGAGTACAATCATTTTGACGGTAGAAGTAGTATCTTCTTCTAGGGTCATCCAATTCAAGCATGGTGTTCATTAACCAAACTGATCTATAACGACCTGCACCAGAAGTATTATAATCGGCTGCATAACCTGGGTGTCTAGTATCCGGGTTGGCTTCGTTAGCACCGTAAGGCCATTCGAAATCATCTGCAGAAGAAGAGATATAACTTGCTGGAGAATTAGCAATAGCGTTAAAGGCAGAAGTGTTACCCGTAGTTAGGTAAGCTTGCATTTTTACAGAATTCGCTAATCTTCTCCACTGATCTGCATCATTGTCATAATAGAAATCATTCTCAAGTGTATTTCCTCCTTGACCTAGGAAATCAATTCCTTCGTCAATCAAAGCAAGTGCTCCAGCGTAAACATCTGCACCTGGATCTGCCATAGGAGCAGGGAATTCTGATGGATTCGTTGCTTGGCTAAATGGAACATCTCCAAAATTGTCTACAAGTGTAATCAAAGTATAACCTTTAAGGATTCTCATAACCCCTAGATGCAAGAAGTTTTCTTCTGCAACTGCTAAGGTTTCTGCGGCAGCCATGTCTGAGAACATTCTTTGGTAAGCCAAAGTCCATTCCCCATCTAGTGCTACAGGCTGGTAAACGTTTACATACGTTCTACCGAACATATACTCGATTCTTGTTAACTGAGCTCCATTACGTCCCATTTGACGCATAAAGCTTGCAAAGTCTATTTGGATACGAGTTAGGAAACGATCTAAACTCGCATTATCTGTGGTGATCTCATTCGGATCCTCAAGTAAATCTAAATCTGTGGTTTCGCAAGACGTAAATGCAAGTCCAAGAAATAGAAGAACAATTGCTGATATTTTATTTAATTTTTTCATGTCTTATTCTTTATTTTAATTAGAAAGTAGCATTAATACTAACACCATATCTCTTGCTACTTGGACCAGTTAAGAACTCAAATCCAGCCCCGTTACCAGCACCCAATCCAGTTGTGTTAGGATCGAAGTTGATTCCGTCAGGCGTGTTGTAAGCATCATACCAAAGGTTGAATCCACTTACTTTTATTCTAAAGCTTCCAAATGGAGTCTTCTCAAGTAATTTGCTTGGCAGTGAGTATCCAAGAGAAACTTCCTGTAAACGAAGTACAGAAGCATCGTAAACGGATAGGTCGGCTGCAGGACTCGCAAATCCATTAGAGAAGTAGAAGTCAGAGTTGTTAATCTGGATGTTGTTGGGCTGTCCAGTATCCTGGTTAACACCTTGAAGGATGTAAGTTCCCAAACGGTCTTCAGTATCTGTAGTAAGACCACGACCTAACAATGTAGATACATAAGCAGAGAAGATATCTCCACCAGATACGTGGTTAAACTGCACATTTAAAGTAAGACCTTTCCAAGACATTGTGCTGATGTAGTTCATTACGAAGTCTGGGTTGGCATCACCAATTTTTGGTACCAATCCACCTTCAGTTACTGTTTCAGCAACATAGTTACCAGCAGCATCAATTAGAGGCTGTCCGTTTTCGTTTCTAGCTACTCTAGATCCGTAAAGTGCTCCTAGTGGATCACCGATAGTTGCGAAGTTACCCAAGTTGGTAAATCCAGCGTATACTACCTGCTCTGTATCCTGTCCTAGGTCTACTACTTCACTTTCGAAAGTGGTGTAGTTTACATTTACTTTCCAGTCGAATCCACCGTCGTTAGACTTAAAGATGTTAAGTCCTAAATCGGCTTCGATACCACTAGATTCAATCTTACCAATGTTGTTGTCGGTAAAACGTGCACCTGTAGAGGCAGGAATTGGTTGGTCCTCAACAATAAGGTCTGTAGTCTCTCTTGTAAAGTAAGAAACGTCAAAACTCAATCGGTTGAAGATTTTACCTTCCGCACCAAATTCGATTTCTTCGAAAAGCTCAGGCGCGATATCTGGGTTACCAATACTACTGTCAGTAGTGTTAGTAGTAACATCATTTCCGTTAGCATCCTGATACGCTTGCGTATCCAAGTTTACTAGAGTAACAGTAGGATATCCCGTAACGAAGTTTGCAGACGTTCCGTAACCAGCTCTCAGTTTCAAGTAGTTCAGACCATTATCAGACTGAATTCCTTTGAAAGCACTTGTTGGTACGAAAGAGGCACTAACTGCAGGATAGAACAGAGAGTTGTCGTTAGAGTTAGATACCCAGTCATTACGTCCAGATAGGTTTAAGAAAAGGAAGTTGTCATAGTCTAACAATACCTGTCCAAATACCCCGATGATATTTCTTCTTTGGTGGAACTCAATTTGAGTTCTTTCAACATAACCTGAGTGGTCAAAGAAGTTAAATACCTGTTGGTTGAAACTTCTTAAACCGATACGGTTAAAGTCTGTACTTTGAGAAGTAGCACCCAAACTGAAATTCATATTTACTTTCTCATTAAGGAAACTAAAGTTGTTTCCAGAGAATACAATTCTGTGATCGTAAATAGTATTGGTGGTGTTTACAGTTTCATAGAAACCAGAGTCAACATTGATATCTCCAGTTACCCCTCCACGGTTCTGTCTGTTTACAGAATCTTCGGAGTAGGTATCAACACTCGCTTGGTAGAAAATGTTGAAGTTATCTGTTAGATCGTAGTCAACTGCAGCATATCCATTCACACGGTTTACTAACTGAGAGAAACGAGCGTGCTTGATAGTCCATAGTGGATGCTGGATAGCGTTGTCATCTCTATAGTAAATACTACCTCCGTTTGGAAGTTCGAATGGAAGCTCGAAGAAGTCGATACTTCTTGGAGTATAGAATAAGTCACCAAAGATTGACGAACCTGCTCCCACTGTACTACTACCAAAACTAGTTGAGATAGGAGGAGTTTTAAGGTCTGTCTTGGTGTAAGTCATCGAACCTCTAATGTTGATCTTATTGTTAAGTTTAGCGTCTCCAGAAATCGTCAAGTTATTACGCTTAACATTGTTTCCAGGAGTAAATCCATCTTCATCAAGATGTGAGAATACAACACCGTATCCATATTTTCCATCTTCACTTCTTCCACGTGCACTTACCGAAAGGTTTACAGCAAGTCCTTTACGGAAGAACTCTTCAACACTATTTCTTGGTTTCCAATCGTAGCGAAGTGGCTCACCATTGGAATCTAAGAATTGCTCTTGATATTCAGGAGCGTTGGTAAGAAGCCAGTTAGAAGTTGCATATGGGTGAGGAAGTGTTCCGTTCTCGTCAAAGGCAGGGTCATTAGCCCATCCACCTAAGCCATCACGGTAGAATCCTGGTCCCCAGTTACTGAAGAACCATCCAAATGCTTGGTCAAATCCACCACCATATCGATCTTGGTAGTCTGGAAGTAAAGAAACCTCGTTTACAAATACAGAAGAAGAAATCTCAACTTCCTGCTTTGCGTTTTGAGCTCTAGAGCTTCCTGTTTTTGTGGTAATAAGAATTACCCCGTTACGACCTTGTGTTCCATAAAGCGTTGTTGCAGCCAAACCTT
Organism: Flavobacteriaceae bacterium; assembly: GCA_019634365.1. Taxonomy (GTDB): domain Bacteria; phylum Bacteroidota; class Bacteroidia; order Flavobacteriales; family Flavobacteriaceae; genus Aureisphaera. The sequence continues at coordinate 28,084 of JAHQVM010000034.1, forward strand.
TCAGGATGTCCACACGCTCAATGTTGTTAGGGTCAATATCGAAAGAACGACTGGATCCCATGTTACCATCAACAAAGTTACCAGCTTCATTAGTGTCGTTACTAATTGGCACCCCGTCAATAACGTAAAGTGCGTTGTTGTCACCAGAGAAGGAGTTGGTACCTCGGATAATTACCTTGTTGGCCGATCCAGACAAACCATTTTGAGTCGTAATGTTGATACCGGCAGCTTTACCTGTCAATACACGTGTAAGGTCAGTCTGTGGACTTTCCTTAATAGACTCCTGCTGGATGGATGATACCGAGTATCCAAGAGCTTTTTTCTCTTTTTTAACGGCAAATCCAGTTACTACCACCTCGTTTAGGATAGAGGCATCGGGTTGCATGGCAAAAGAAATGTTAGACGTTGCCGCCGTAACAGGTTTTTCTTCTGTCTTGTAACTTAGGTAACTGTACACCAAGGTTTGCCCAGCCGCAACATTGATGGAGTAGTTTCCGTCAAAATCGGTTTGGGTACCGTTTGATGTGCCTTTTACAATAACATTGACCCCAGGTAATGGCAGATTGGTTTCATCTGTCACGGTACCTGAGACCGTCTTTTCTTGTGCGAACGTAAGTTGCACTACAAACGCCAGTAATAGCGTTAAAATTCCACTAAACTTTGTTCTCATTTTATAATTTATTTGAATTAGCCAATGCCAAAAATCACAATAAAAAGTTAATTACACAACTTTTTATACTTAAAGTTTAGTTTTTTTTATGGGAACGTTAACGCATCGTTATGACGATAAACTTCAATGTGTACGGGGGATTGAAAATGATGTGCAATTCTATATGTTACGAATAAGGTAAAGTAAAAGAGTTGCTCGCCCAATGATTAAACAGTCCAAAATTTCACCTTCCCGTAACCGCCCAACTGGCGTAAACGCGTTGAAAGCAAAACGTTAAGCAATACGAGGTTTTTCCAAAGACCCGAGACGTTAAGGTAAAACCCGATTTGTCCTTACGCTTAGGCCGTTCGGGAATAGTTAAAAAGCTAAAGGTGTATAGCAAGGTGTCTTGATTGAAAGAATACTTGGGCAATTTGTTGGTCTCCCTTCATAAATTGAGCTTTGGCATTTGCCACAACAGTTCCAAAATTGTTAAAAACGTGAAGAAAGGCTGATATGGATTTTGGTATTTGCAAATTTGAATTCTTGATCCTGCGATATGCCATTGGCAATGTTGAATCTAAAAAGGCCGGCCTCTGTATTCAAGCCCAGTCCCATGCCAAAACTAAATAGCTCTTCCTTTAAATCAAGGACATTGTTTTCGAAGTAGGCCACATCAACTATACTATGTATGTATGTGGTGCTACTAAAGAGATATCGGTATTCTGTATTCAGAACACTGAACAGAGAAGCGTCTATACTGTTCTCGCTAAATCCCCGAATACTATTGATGCCCCCAAAGCGAAAAAGTTCATTGGTAAGGTAGTCCTCACTGGAAAGGACACTGCTTTCATTATTCAGGTAAATTGAGTTCCTGAGATTAAGGTTGAAAATATGGCTCACCTTGGTCGAGATCCTAAACTGATCTTGCTTTCCGTTCTCATTTTCCCTGTTGCCAATTTCCCCGTTCAATTCTATGAGTGTTTTGTTGGGGAAAAAACCTTGTATTTGGGGTTTTCTGAAACTAAGGCCCAATAGCGCATATCTCGAATTGTAATCCTGCACCGGGGATCCCGCGATAACTTCATCCAACAGATTACTGGATTCGTAGGTTCGGTAGCCTGCGGATAGTGATAGGTTGGGGCCGGCTTGGTATTGTAGCCTTGCTTGTTGGTCAGTGGTGGAAAATGTGCTGTCCCTTTTAAAGATGGTAAGTTCTGCACTTACCCCGAATGGAGATTTGAAGAGGTACGGCAAAACGGTTTTTACCCTAAAGTTCTGTTGTTCCCTTCCATCGGCTTTATAATTAATCAATAATTGTTCTCCAAAATTTAAGTTGTTGTTAAGCTCTAGGTTTAGGTAGCCATTGAATTCTATTTTATTGGTTTCGGGATTGGTGGCAAATCCTAAAATTCCGTCGAAAAGATTATTGTTCCGTTTTTCCAGATAGAAATACACGGTGGTGGAGTCTTTCCTGAAAAGTGCCTCTGGAGGTTTTAGGGTAGATACAAATCCAAGGTTATTGAGCAGTTCATTTTGCTCTGTGATTTTATCTCGGTTGAAGGTACGGCCGGTTTTTGTACCTGCGTAGTATTTCAAAAATGACTTGGGAAATTTTTCGTATCCCTTAATGACGATTTTATCTAAGGTGCGTTCTGGGCCTTTCGCAATATTCAACTTTGCCATTAAGGTGCGGTCATCCTGTTTTTGAATTTCAGATAACGCGACCCTTGCAAATGGATTGCCCTTTTGACTGAGCTGTTTGTTCAAGTAAGAGAGCGCTTCTTCAATATTGGACAAGGCAATGACAAAGTAACCTTGCCCTTCTTCCTTTGCAATGAATTCCAATAGGTCCTTTTCTATGAGATCCGGATCGTAAATAATTTTAATTTGATTCCAGCGGTTGCCAAGGAACAGTGTCGAACGATATAGCGAGTCGTTCAGTTTGTCTAACTGTAGCTGTCGACTTTCGATGTATCCTTTCTTCTGCAATTGGGGTAGGAGTGAATCCAATTCCTGGGAAAGGGACTTGAAATCGGAATGCGAAAAGTTGGTCCCCAGGGAATCCAAAAGATCTTTTGGGAGTTCCTTTTCCGCAGTAATTTCCAAGGTTAAATTTTGAGCATAGGCGACTTGGGAAATTAGTATATATATATTAAGGTATAAAAATAGATACAGAAAATGCTTCAAATTGCCTCCTTTAGGGTGTGTAAAACTAACGTTATTGGGTCGCTTTTCATATTTCAATTTTAAATAATTGTTACTCAATCAAAAATAAATTCGGGCATATTGGAATAATTCAATTTTATTTCTACCTTTGCACGCCCTTTTATAGGGGAAATTATGTCATTTAATTAAGTATAATAAGGATTTTATATGCCAACTATTTCACAATTAGTACGAAAAGGAAGAGCCAAAATAACCAAGAAGAGTAAATCGGCTGCTTTGGATTCGTGCCCGCAACGTCGCGGTGTGTGTACGCGTGTATATACCACTACTCCTAAGAAACCGAACTCTGCGATGCGTAAAGTAGCGCGTGTTCGATTGACTAACGGAAAAGAGGTAAACGCATACATCGGCGGTGAGGGACACAATCTTCAAGAGCACTCGATAGTATTGGTTAGAGGTGGAAGGGTAAAAGATTTACCGGGAGTTAGATATCATATCGTTCGTGGAGCTTTGGACACCGCTGGTGTTGAAGGAAGAACACAACGTAGATCTAAGTACGGTGCAAAACGCCCTAAGAAGTAATTTTAAACAGCTTTAAAACGAAGAAATGAGAAAAAGAGCAGCCAAGAAAAGACCGCTTTTACCGGATCCAAGATTTAACGATCAATTAGTGACACGTTTTGTGAACAACTTAATGTGGGACGGTAAGAAGTCGGTGGCTTTCAAGATATTCTACGATGCAATCGATATCGTAGACGAGAAAAAACAAGACGAAGAAAAATCGGCTTTGGAAATTTGGAAGGACGCACTTTCCAATGTTATGCCTCACGTAGAAGTACGTAGCCGAAGAGTAGGGGGAGCAACTTTCCAAATCCCTATGCAAATACGCCCAGACCGTAAGATATCCACTGCTATGAAGTGGTTAATCAGTTATTCTAGAAAGCGTAACGAAAAGTCGATGGCGCAAAAATTGGCTGCCGAGATTTTGGCAGCTGCTAAAGAAGAAGGTGCGGCAGTTAAGAAACGTGTGGATACACACAAGATGGCTGAAGCAAACAAAGCATTCTCACACTTTAGATTCTAATAAAAAATGGCAAGAAATTTAAAACTTACTAGAAATATTGGAATTGCCGCGCACATTGATGCCGGTAAAACCACCACTACAGAGCGTATCCTTTACTATACTGGGGTAAGCCACAAAATTGGAGAAGTTCACGATGGTGCTGCCACTATGGACTGGATGGAGCAAGAGCAGGAAAGAGGTATTACCATTACTTCTGCAGCAACTACTTGTACATGGAACTTCCCCATCGAGAATGGAAAGCCAACCGATGAAACCAAAGGGTATCATTTCAATATTATCGATACTCCCGGTCACGTAGACTTTACAGTAGAGGTAAACCGTTCTTTACGTGTATTGGACGGATTGGTATTCTTGTTTAGTGCGGTAGATGGTGTAGAGCCTCAGTCTGAAACTAACTGGAGATTGGCAGATAACTATAAAGTACCTCGTATCGGATTCGTTAACAAAATGGACCGTCAGGGATCTAACTTTATGGCTGTATGTCAGCAGGTGAAGGATATGTTAGGGTCTAATGCGGTGCCAATTGTTATGAACATTGGTGATGAAATGGACTTTAAAGGAATTGTAGACTTGGTGAAGAACCGTGCTATCGTTTGGCATGATGAGACACAAGGTGCTACGTTTGATGTTATCGATATTCCAGAAGAGTTAAAAGAAGAAGCTGCTGAGTTGAGAGGGAAGTTGATCGAGGAAGTTGCGGCTTACGATGAGAACCTTCTTGAAAAGTTCATGGAAGATGAAAACTCCATTACAGAAGAAGAGATTCACGCTGCCTTGCGTGCTGCGGTAATGGATATGTCTATCATTCCTATGATTTGTGGATCTGCATTTAAGAACAAAGGAGTTCAGTTCCTTTTAGATGCAGTATGTCGTTACTTGCCTTCTCCTGTAGACAGGGATGCGATTGTAGGTACAGATCCTGATACCGATGAAGAAATAAGCCGTAAACCAAGTGTGGACGATCCGTTTGCTGCTTTGGCATTTAAGATTGCTACCGATCCTTTCGTAGGACGTTTGGCTTTCTTCCGTACTTATTCAGGTCGTTTGGATGCAGGTTCTTATGTATTGAACAACCGTTCTGGTAAGAAAGAGCGTATTTCACGTATTTATCAGATGCACTCCAATAAGCAGAATGCTATCGACTTTATCGAAGCTGGAGATATTGGGGCAGCCGTAGGATTTAAAGATATTAAGACAGGAGATACCCTTTCTGCTGAGAAAGCTCCTATTGTATTGGAATCTATGGATTTCCCAGATCCAGTAATTGGTATTGCTGTAGAGCCTAAAACAAAGGCAGATGTGGATAAATTGGGTATGGCTTTGGCTAAATTGGCTGAAGAAGATCCAACATTCCAAGTACGTACCGATGAGGCTTCTGGACAAACCATTATTTCTGGTATGGGAGAGCTTCACTTGGATATTATTGTAGATCGTTTGAAGCGTGAGTTCAAGGTAGAGGTGAACCAAGGTAAGCCTCAGGTAGAGTACAAAGAAGCAATTACTCGTGATGCAGATCACAGAGAAGTATATAAGAAACAGACAGGGGGTCGTGGTAAATTTGCGGATATCGTATTTACTATAGGACCTGCTGAAGAAGGAAAAGTTGGACTTGAATTCGTTAACAACATTAAAGGAGGTAACATTCCTAAGGAATTTATTCCTTCTGTTGAAAAAGGATTTAAGGCAGCTATGAAAAACGGTCCTTTGGCAGGATTCGAAGTAGATAGTATGAAGGTTACCCTTAACGATGGTTCATTCCACGCGGTAGACTCCGATCAGCTTTCATTCGAATTGGCTGCGAAGCTAGGATTTAAAGCTGTTGCTAAGTCTGCTGGTGCAGTGATCATGGAGCCTATTATGAAGTTGGAGGTATTGACTCCAGAAGAGAATATGGGTGATATCGTAGGAGACTTGAACCGTCGTCGTGGGCAGGTAAATGACATGAGCGACCGTGCAGGATCTAAAGTTGTTAAGGCTGAAGAGCCACTTTCTGAAATGTTTGGTTATTTAACCACTTTGAGAACGTTGTCTTCTGGTCGTGCAA
>JAHQVM010000035.1 GCA_019634365.1 Flavobacteriaceae bacterium
ATATCTACTAATGGCAGCCGCCGTTCCCTTAAGGTCACTTACCTTGTAATAATTTGAATTTTTGGCAACATGGATTCCCCAAATAAGCGGGGATGCCACAAAAACTTGAACAATCTTACAGGCATTGCCATTAATGATATCCCTTATCACGCCTTCGGTAAGGATGACAGCCATATCGATTTCCTTTTCCCTCAGGGCTTTGCACATTTGTCCGGTCCCACCATAAAAGTCTTTCCAACGCAAATTAATCCCTTCTTCATGGTATTCTTTATTCCGTAGAGTTAAATACCACGGAAGATTGAAGTGTTCGGGTACACCCCCGATATGAAATTTCTTCATGCCGTTATACAATCTAATGCTTTTCTAATTAAAGAGTCTACAGCTGCCTTAGGTGCCTTGCTAAAGGTTCCCAAAGGACGATTGGCTAAAATCGCATTCAAGGAAACTGCGTGATGCCCTAATAAATGGGCCATCGCATAGATTCCGGAGGTTTCCATTTCCAGGTTGGTAATAGCAAGATGATCGTATCTAAAAGATTCTAGCTTATCATTGATGCGATCGTCTTCTAATGCTAGTCTCAATTTCCTTCCCTGTGGGCCATAAAACCCAACGTTAGTAGCCGTTACTCCCTGTATAAAATATTCTTCTTTATCGAATAACTCAATTAAACGATCGCTAGCCTTAATTCGGTAAGGCCTTGATTTATTAGGATTCCACCCCACGTGCTCTATAAATCGATCGATAAAAGTATCATTTTCTGAAACAGGGCCTTCATAAAAATGAACGAGGTTATCGAAACCAATGGCAAATTCAGAAACCAATAAACTGTCTATCGGGATGTTCTTTTGAATGGCACCAGAAGTCCCTATTCGGATAAAGTTTAATTCGGTAAGCTTTTCTTTTACCGTTCTGGTATTGAAATCGATATTGACCAAGGCATCCAATTCGTTGAATACAATATCAATATTATCGGTCCCAATTCCTGTAGAAATCACCGTTATACGCTTGCCGTTGTATGTTCCAGTTTGGGTTTTGAACTCCCGTTTTTGCCTAGTGAATTCTATACTGTCAAAATACTTGGTGACATTTTCAACCCGATCCGGATCACCTACTGTAATGATCGTTGGTGCCACCTCCGATGGTTGTAGATGGAGATGGTAAATACTGCCATCTTCGTTTAAGATGAGTTCCGATTCTGGAATACGCATTATCTCTTTTCTAAAGCTTTATTATTGGGATTGTAAAGGTAGTCGTATTTGCCAGTGCCACCAAACATTGTAGGATTCCTTATATCATCCAAAGCATTGTAAGTCCCTGCTAATAAAGACCTTCCTCTTTCATTTAAAGACAAAGATTCTTCTTGATTGAAGCATATAGACATGCGATCTACAATCGAGAACCATTGTAAATCACCAAAGCCATAGTAACCTTGATTGCGCAATAGATATCCAACCAATTGGTTATTGTTTTTAAAATCATGACCTTCAATAGCTTCTAATACCTTTAGTTCAAGGGCATTCAATCCGTTGGCCAACAGGGGAAATCGTTCCAGATGTGCTTGCAAACAATTGGAAAGATAAGGAAACGTAACGCCGTTGAATGCAATGTCCCGAATAGCCGAATGATTATCAGACGCATAAACTTTCCATATTTGGGAAAGGCTCTCAACGTCGGAAGACTCCAACAATACCCTGTGATTATATTCTTCAGTAAGGGATTGTTCAGAAAGTTCCCCAAGGCCAAAGAGACCTTCCTGTCCCGGAATAGTGCCACTGCACACCAAATAATGCTTAGACGCTGGAGATTTGGATGCTACAAATGGAATGGCAGCAGCCAAGTTGATATGGCAAAACAAATCATATTCAAACCAAAATATTATGGTATCAAATGAGGCTTTGTCAAGAATATCGAACTGATTCACAAAAGTCTGGTATTGCGATTGGGCTGCAGGTTCGAAACGGGTTAAGTAAGCGGTACGTGTTTGTATAAAATCATCGGAAAGCACATCTGCCGGAGCAGGTCCTTCGCACAACATTTCATTCCAAGTAAGGATGGTTTCATTGGGAAACATGGGCCGGAGTCGCTCTGTAAAGCTACTCCCGTTGGTAATATGCAATTGTTTATCCGCCAACGCGTTTGGTTTTAAAACCTTTCTCCTGCAGGAATTTCATAATGCGATCGCGATAATCCCCTTGAATAATGATTTGCTCGTTCTTAAAACTACCGCCTACACTTAAAAGTTGTTTGATTTCCTTGGCAAGCTGTTTAAAATCTTTGTCTGCACCATTGTATCCTTCGATAATGGTGATGGGCTTTCCCTTGCGTTTTTCATACTTGCAAATCAAAGGCTCATCCTGAAGCCATACAGTAGGCTTTTCCTCCTTAACAGGTTCCTCACTAGGGACATGATCTGGGAATAGATTTTTTAATTGATCTTGTAAGTCCAATGCCCTATTTTTTAATCAATCCAATATCCACCAAACGCTGATGCAAAAATTCCCCCGCAGAAATATCCTCATATGCCTTTGGATGGTTGTCATCGATACACGCATCTAGGCAGTCCAAACGCATATCACTTCTGGGGTGCATAAAAAATGGAATGGAATAACGAGGTGTGTGCCATTGTTCTTTCGGCGGATTCACAACACGGTGAATGGTAGACCTTAATTTGTTATTGGTATGGCGTTCCAACATATCCCCAACATTGATTACCAATTCGTCTTCTTCGGGAATCGCATCAATCCATTGTCCGTCTTTACGAAGTACCTGTAAACCTCCGGTGGAAGCTCCCATAAGCAGGGTAATAAGATTGATGTCACCATGAGCTCCGGCCCTTACGGCCCCTTTGGGTTCTTCGGTAATAGGTGGGTAGTGAATAGGACGGAGGATGCTATTCCCATTGGTCGCCCATGGATCAAAGTAATGTTCGTCCAAACCAATATATAAAGCCAAGGCACGCAAAACATAAATCCCAGTCTTTTCCAACATGCGATAGGCTTCCATACCCGTGGCATTGAAATAGGGTAGTTCATCCACCAGAACATTATTTGGGTATTCTTCTGGTAAATTGGCATCGGCTTCAGGCTCCTGCCCAAAGTGCCAAAACTCCTTTAAATCTCCTTCCTTCTTGCCCTTGGCGTGTTCTTTTCCAAAGGAAACGTAGCCGCGTTGTCCTCCCAATCCTTCAATCTCATATTTGCGTTTGGTATCTACAGGAAGCGCAAAGAATCCTTTGATTTCCTTATATAAGTCCTCCACCAATTGGTCATCTAAAAAATGATTTTTCAGGGAAACAAATCCTATTTCTTCGTAGGCACTTCCAATTTCGTCCACAAACTTCTGTTTTCTTTCGGGATCCTCAGAAAGGAAGTCGGCCAAATCTACACTAGGTATATTATTCATAATACGATTGTTTATTACTACAAATATATCAAATATAGCGTGGATTTCCGAGCGAAATTTTCCTATCAAATAGTTTGTACAATAGTCATTTTTCCTACTTTTGAAGATTACTAAAAAGGAACACATGGCAACCCAAACCAAGGAATCCATTTTTTTCGAATACGATCGCAAATCTCTTTCCGATGATGTATTGATTCAGCTCTATAGACGCATGCTGAAACCCAGAATGATAGAGGAGAAGATGCTCATTTTATTGCGACAGGGTAAAATCTCAAAATGGTTTAGTGGTATTGGGCAAGAGGCCATTTCGGTAGGGGTCGCTTCTGTATTGAATAGTGAGGAATACATTCTCCCCATGCACCGAAATCTCGGTGTGTTTACCACCCGAGAAATTCCCTTGAGTCGTTTATTCTCGCAATGGCAGGGAAAAGCCAGTGGTTTTACCAAAGGTAGGGATCGGAGTTTCCATTTTGGCACCCAAGAATATAAGATAGTAGGAATGATCTCCCATCTAGGGCCACAATTTGGTGTGGCTTCCGGAATTGCTTTGGGAAACTTGTTGAAAGGCAATCATCAAGTGTGTGCCGTATTTACGGGAGAAGGAGGAACCAGTGAAGGGGATATACACGAAGCGCTTAACGTGGCTTCTGTGTGGCAATTACCGGTTCTTTTTTGCATAGAGAACAATGGTTATGGGCTTTCTACCCCTACTGAAGAACAATATCGCTGCGAACATTTAGCCGATCGCGGCAAGGGATATGGCATGGAATCCCATATCATAGAAGGAAACAATGTTTTGGAAGTGTATTCCCAGCTATTGGATATTGTGGAGAGTATGCGTAAAAATCCGCGACCTGTACTATTGGAGTTTAAAACTTTCCGGATGCGTGGTCATGAGGAGGCGAGTGGTACCAAATACGTTCCCAAAGAACTTATGGAGACCTGGGCCGAAAAAGATCCCGTTGTAAATTTTGAAAATTATCTACTGGCTGAAGGCATTCTGACTGAAACCAAGGTAGCCACATTTAAGGCCGAAATTAAAAACGAAATCAATGAAGGTCTGGATTTGGCATTTGCTGAAGAGGTGATTAATCCCACTGAAAGTGAAGAGTTAAATGATGTGTTTCAAAATCATGTATATCAAGAAGTTAGCTCAAGTAGTGAAACAAAAGAATTACGACTGGTCGATGCCATTTCAGAAGGGTTAAAACAATCGATGGAGCGCCATGAAAATTCGGTAATTATGGGACAGGACATTGCCGAATATGGAGGTGTCTTCAAAATTACTGAAGGTTTTGTCGAAGCATTTGGCAAGGATCGTGTTCGCAACACGCCGATTTGTGAAAGTGCCATTGTATCGGCCACCATGGGCTTGTCTATTAACGGGTTCAAAGCCATTATGGAAATGCAATTTGCCGATTTTGTTACCTCTGGCTTTAACCCTATTGTGAATTATCTTGCCAAATGCCACTATCGCTGGAATCAGAATGCCGATGTAGTGATTCGGATGCCCTGCGGTGCTGGTGTAGGAGCAGGGCCTTTTCATAGTCAGACCAATGAGGCTTGGTTTACCCATACACCTGGTTTAAAAGTGGTTTACCCTGCATTTCCTTACGACGCCAAAGGTCTGTTGGCAACCGCAATAGAAGATCCCAACCCCGTGATGTTCTTCGAACACAAAGCACTCTATAGAAGTATTCGTCAGGAGGTACCTTCAGACTATTACACCCTGCCCATTGGGAAGGCTGCGTTGTTAAAAGAAGGAAATGACGCCACAATTATAACATATGGTGCCGGAGTGCATTGGGCATTGGATTTGTTAGAGAAAAACTCTTATTCGGTTGATTTAATAGATCTTCGTACGTTGGCGCCTTTGGATACAGAAGCCATTTATACTTCCGTCCGAAAGACAGGAAAAGCCCTGATTCTACAGGAAGACTCAATGTTTGGAGGTATGGCGAGTGATATATCTGCGCTTATCACAGAGAATTGTTTTGAATATTTGGATGCGCCTATCCGTCGTGTGGCCAGTTTAGAAACCCCCGTACCGTTTGCACAGGCATTGGAGGATAATTATCTACCCAAAACCCGTTTCGAAGAAACACTTATCGATCTTTTGGCCTATTAGCACAGCGCTTTTCGTTCAAAAACACATTTACTTGGTCAATTTACCTCAAACGAAACGTATTGGGTATTCGGTTTTTTAGTACCTTTAAATTAACAAACCGTAGGAATTTCAACCTCATAAAACCAAGTATATGAAAAAAATTATGATGATCCTGGTGCTCGCCGCCATGGTAGGGGGCTGTGGCACGCCAAAAACGGTAATCGAATCCAAAAAGGTTATTAAAGGTAACTGGATGCTGGATGAAATTACTTATAGCGAACAAGGAACTTTTAACATTACCATGCTAAGGGATACTTCGAAAGAGTGCTTTGAAGGAAGCGCATGGCGATTTATTCCCAACAATAATTCTGGATACTATTCCATTTCAGATGACAACTGTCCTACCGGTGATAGGAACTTCATATTCGCCATTCAGGAAATAGACCCAGATACGGGATTATACGACTTTTTGTTAAAGCCGACCACCAAACTCGGAAAAGCAGATAAAGATAGTTCCGTTGGATTCCGTCTGCGATTGGCCAGACTTAACAACTCTTCCATGCAATGGGAACAAACCGTGCAACTGGAGGGAGAACCATTTACGATTTACATGAACTTTTCAAAAATTAATGAATAATGAAACGATATATGAAACGAATAGCAAGTATAGCATTGGCCCTTGTGCTAGTGGTAGGGGTATCTAGTTGCGAAGCGACACAAAATGCCAACAATAAACAAAAAGGTGCCGTCATTGGTGCTGCAGGTGGTGCTGTTTTAGGAGCCATCTTAGGCAATAACGTAGGAAAAGGTGGAAATGGTGAAATTGGAGCCGTGATTGGTGGAGTTGTTGGAGGTGCTGCAGGAGTGCTCATTGGAGCCAAAATGGACAAGAACGCTCAGAAAATTGAAGAAGAGGTGCCTGGAGCAAAGGTAGAGCGGGTAGATGATGGGATCGTTGTTACTTTCGACGGTGAAAACAATGGTGTTTATTTCGATACCAATAAATACAATGTCAATGCAGATTCCCAAGCAACCTTGGATAAGCTAGCATCGGTGTTGGTAGAATTTCCGGATACCGATGTATTGGTCGTTGGACATACCGACAGTACTGGTAGTGCGGAATATAATATGACTTTGTCAAAAAACCGTGCACAATCTGTTACGAATTACTTTACCGGATCCAAAGGATTGAGCCCAGGTCGTTTCAATACCAATTGGTTTGGGGAAACCAGTCCTATTGCAACCAATGACACTGCTGAAGGACGTGCACAGAACCGCCGTGTAAACATCGTGATCGTGCCTAATGAAAAGATGAAAGAGGATGCCGAGAAAGAAGCGGGGGACGGAAATTAATCCAAAACCAAAAACATTCGTTAAAATCCCGTGACAATGGTCTCGGGATTTTTTTTTCTGAATATTTCAACCGTACTTTAAATGGTGAATCAACCCCAAAAATACCAAGTCATTATCGTAGGTGGAGGACTGGCGGGGTTAACGAGCGGTCTGCACCTTTCAAACCATGGAATTTCTGTACTGCTTATCGAAAAAAACACCTATCCAAACCACAAGGTGTGTGGAGAATATGTTTCCAATGAAGTGTTGAATTACTTAAACTGGCTTGGGGTAGATCCTTTGGCGCACGGGGCGATTCCTATCCGTAAATTCCAAATTTCCACACATGATGGGGCTACGACAGAAACCGATTTACCCCTTGGAGGTTTCGGGATGTCACGCTATGCTTTGGATTTGATGCTCTTTGAAAAAGTAAAAGATCAGATGGATGTGGTATTTGATCAGGTGGAACAAATTCTCTTTGAGAACGATGAATTCACTATTCGTACGAATTCTAAGTCTCATTATAAGGCGGAATTCGTAATTGGGGCCTTTGGCAAGAGATCCAATTTAGATGTTCATTTAAAAAGGGAATTCATTCAAAACCGTTCTTCATGGTTAGCAGTAAAAGCTCATTATGAATATGAATTTCCAGAGGAGTTGGTAACCCTTCATAATTTTGAAGGCGGTTACTGCGGTCTTTCAAAAGTAGAAACAGGAGCTGTTAACGCCTGTTATTTGGTGCAGTACAAAGCGTTTAAGGAGCATTCTGGGATTACCGATTTTCAAAACTCGGTAATGATCAGAAACCCGCACCTTGCAGCTTTTTTCAAGGAGGCGAAGCCGCTCTTTGATCGACCCTTATCCATAGCGCAGGTTTCGTTTCAATCTAAAAACCCCATTGATAATCATGTGTTTATGGTAGGGGACAGCGCGGGACTTATTCATCCGTTGTGCGGCAATGGTATGGCAATGGCGATGCATGGGGCGAAACTTATTTCAGAAATTTTGGTCAAAGCTTTTAAGGATGCTTCAAAGAATCGGAATTCGTTGGAATTGGCTTACTCCAAGGCATGGCGGGAAACATTTGGTTCCCGCTTGTATTACGGAAGGATGCTTCAGCGACTCCTATTAAGCAATAGCCTTTCCCATTGGGGCGTTCAATTGGTTAAAAATTTTCCTGCTCTTATTCCCAAACTCATCAGTAAAACCCACGGATCTACATTCTAATGGTAGCATTTTCGTCAAAATATCGTTCTACTAAAGATGAAATCATGGATGACATGAATTTTCAAGGTCCGGAAATGCATGCTTTGCTCGAGGATCTTGCGCGCGTAAATTCTTGGTTGGGCGGTATCGAAATTACTGTAACAGGAATTCAAAAATTACTGCAGCAAAAGAGGAAGGCAGGTGAACAGCTTACTATTGTTGATGTGGGTTGCGGGGATGGAGAGATTTTACGGCAATGTTCACAATGGGCAGCGAAGCAGGGTATCTCCGTGCATTGTATAGGGGTGGATGCCAACCCTTTTATTTTGAATATAGCCGAACAACGATCTTCTTCATTTTCCAACATAGAATTCAAAAAAATAGACGTACTTTCAAATATAGATTCGATGCCCGAATTCGACATTGCCCTCTGTACTCTATTTTTGCACCATTTTGATGAAGGTAATATTGTGCGTTTACTCGGTGATTTGCAATCCAAAGCGAAAGTAGGAATCGTAATTAACGACTTACAAAGAAGTGCCTGGGCCTTTGGATTGTTTAAAATATTCAGTTCGCTTTTTTTGAAAACGCGAACCGCTAGGCACGACGGACTGGTTTCGGTAGCCAGAGGATTTAAGAAAAAAGAATTGCAACAGCTAAGCCAAGGGATACAAGGAGTCCATGAAATACATTGGAAATGGGCGTTCCGATATCAATGGTTGATCTCGAACCTATGAGTGTAACAATAACGACGGTAGCTAAAGAACTACCCAAACATACTAGGTCTACGGCCGAAATCCTTCCTTTTGTCGAGCAATGGCTCCATGGACAGGAGGATCGCTTTCGCCGCAAGGTTTTGAAAATATTTGAAGGAGCTGGTGTAAGCCGGCGCTATTCCATCATGGATGCGCATGAGGTGTTTTTCAATTCATCCTTTGAGGAACGCAATGATATTTATGTGAGAGGGATGAAAGATCTGGGCAAGCGAAGTCTTGAAAAAGCATTGGCTAAGGCAGATTGGGATGCAAAGGATATTGACTATATCATTACGGTGAGTTGTACAGGCATCATGATCCCTTCTGTGGATGCCTACCTTATCAACGAACTTGATATGCGACAGGATGTTGTCCGCTTACCTGTAACAGAAATGGGATGCGCCGCGGGTATTTCAGGAATGATTTATGCTCATAATTTTCTAAAGGCAAATCCTGGGAAGCGAGCTGCTGTACTGGCTTTGGAGTCTCCTACAGCGACATTTCAATTGGAGGATTTCTCAATGGTAAATATCGTGAGTGCCGCCATCTTCGGCGATGGTGCCGCTTGTGTGTTAATGTCTTCTGAAGCTGATGCTGAAGGCCCTAAAGTGATCGATGATTCTATGTATCATTTTTACGATGCTACTCATATGATGGGCTTTAAATTGGTGAATACGGGTTTACAAATGATTTTGGACAAGGATGTGCCCGAGCAGATTTCGAGCCATTTTGGCACTATCATTCATCCCTTTCTTGAGGCTAACGGCAAAACGATCGAAGATGTTGATCACCTCATATTTCATCCAGGCGGTAAGAAAATAGTGCAAACCGTGGAAGATCTGTTTGGGAGGCTTGGAAAAAACATTGATGACACAAAGGAAGTCCTTAACTTATACGGGAATATGAGCAGTGCCACGGTGCTGTATGTGCTGGAGCGTTTTTTGGAACGGGATATCCCCAAAGGAGAATTGGGATTAATGCTGAGTTTCGGTCCTGGATTCTCTGCACAACGAATATTATTGGAATTCTAATATGAAAAATAATACGCAAGGAAAATGGGCAGTAATTTTAGGGGGCAGTAGTGGTTTGGGCTTAGCAAGCGCAAAGGCACTGGCCAAAGAAGGCTTCAATATTTGTATTGTGCACAGGGATCGAAAATCGAGCAGTGACCTTTTCTCAAAGGAAATTGGGCATTTGGAGGCGTTGGGTATTGCTGTTAGAACATTCAATAAAGATGCCCTTAAAAATGAGACCATGAAGGAGGTGGCGGAATCCTTTTCAAAGAATTCGGTGCATGTATTGCTGCATAGCATTGCAAAAGGAACCGTAAAAGAACTCTCGCAACTTACCATGGAAGATTTCAAAATAACATTGGACGCCATGGCCCTGAGTTGGTGGGAATGGACTTCTGTATTTGTGAGACAAGAACTTTTCGCTGAAAAGGCTAGGAATTTAGCCTTTACCAGTGAAGGTAATTCAAGAGTGTGGCAAGGCTATGGTGCTGTTTCGGTAGCGAAAGCTGCCCTAGAGGCACTTATGCGTCAGATGGCTGTGGAGTATGCCAGTCATGGGCTAAGAAGCAATTGCATACAGGCAGGAATAACAGACACCCCGTCCCTGCGACATATACCTGGATATGAGTTGCTTTTGCAAAGTGCCCAAAAGCGGAACCCAATGTCTCAAATTACCACTTCTGAGTACATCGGAAATGTAGTGGCAGCCATTTGCAGGGAAGATTCGCATTGGATAAACGGAACCATTATTAAAGCAGATGGAGGTGAGAGCCTTCGTTAATATATGACACATCAGGAAATCATAGCGCAATTACCGTATACAAAGCCATTTCTCTTTGTAGACACCTTGGATGCCGTTTCCGAAAATGGCACGGAAGGAACCTATACTTTTTCCCAAGACGAATATTTTTATGTAGGTCATTTCAAGGATTATCCCATCACTCCCGGCGTTATCCTTACCGAATGCATGGCACAAATTGGTTTGGTTTGCTTGGGAATTTATCTCATAGATGGGTTAACGCCTGAGGACAAAATCGCCTTGGTTTCCAACGATGTGAATTTTTATGAACCGGTATTGCCGGGTGAAAAAGTTACCGTCATTTCAGAAAAAGAATACTTCCGATTTGGAAAGTTGAAATGCAAAGTGAAAATGCTGAATGCCCTAGGGAAGGTGGTTTGTAAGGGGACCATTAGCGGGGTTATATTTCAGAACAAAAAGCAAGGGAATTGAAACGTAGGGTAGTCATAACGGGCTTGGGAGTAGTTTCCCCAAATGGCATTGGTATTCCGGATTTTTTGCAAAATATTCGGAATGGAGATTCGGGCATTCGCCATTTTCCAGAGCTCGCCGATTTAAACTTTTCATGTCAGGTAGGAGGGAGGCCGGAAGTTCCAGAAGACTTACAACGCAAATATTTCACGGATCTTGAACTCCGCAATTTTAATAGTAATGGCATCCTATACGGCGTTATGGCGGGAATGGATGCCTTGAACGATGCTAAAATTAATGTTTCGGAAAAGGACGGCGAACCGCTTTGGGATTTAGGTATCGTATTTGGAACCGGTACTAGTGGCGTTGAAAAATTCCGGGAGGCCATCTATAAATTGGATGCCGGTAAGGTGCGTCGTTTAGGGAGCACTACGGTCATTCAAACCATGGCCAGTGGTATTAGTGCCTATTTAGGGGGAAAGATTGGAGCCGGAAACTGGGTGACTACAAATTCTTCGGCCTGTGCAACCGGGACTGAAGCCATTCTCATGGGATACAATCACATTGCACAAGGAAATGCCGAACAGATGCTTTGTGGCAGCTGCAGTGATGCGAGCCCCTATGTTTGGGGTGGTTTCGATGCGATGAAGGTCACCAATTTTAAACACAATGATACGCCCACTAAGGCGTCTCGACCTTTGAGTGCTTCCGCAAGTGGTTTTGTTCCTGGTAGTGGAGCAGGGGCTTTGTTATTGGAATCGTTGGAAAGCGCACAACAACGTGGAGCGAAAATATATGCGGAAGTTTTAGGAGGGAATAGCAATAATGGCGGTCATCGACTTGGAGGAAGCATGACGGCACCCAATAGCCAAGCCGTTCAGAAATGCATTGTCGACGCGTTGGCAAATGCTGGAGTTCAATCATCCGAAATAGATTATATCAACGGGCATCTAACTGCCACAGCCAAAGATCCAACCGAGATTGAAAATTGGTGTGAGGCGTTGGGTCGCTATGGAAGTGATTTTCCCTACATCAATTCCTTAAAATGTATGGTTGGCCATGGTCTGGCTGCCAGTGGAAGTTTGGAAGCCGTGGCCACGGTGCTTCAGTTGCATCATGATTTTGTCTTCCCCAATACCAATTGTGAGGATATTCACCCAGAAATAGCAAAATTCATTGATACTGAAAAGATTCCGAGACACCTCATGGAAACCCCTTTAAAAACTGTAGCGAAAGCCAGCTTTGGTTTTGGAGATGTAAATGCGTGTATTATCTTTAGAAAAATTTAGTGAATGACATCCGAAGCTATCTACTACCAACTCAAAGACATCATAAAAGTTTACTTGCCAGAGGACGTTTCTGTTGACAATATTACCCAGGAAAGCCACTTAATTCAGGAGCTTAACATTAATTCTGCTCATCTTATTGATGTGGTTTTGGATGTGGAGGATGCCTTCAATATTGAAATTAAAGACAATGAATTACAGGCGTTGGACACCGTCTCCAATGCCATTAAATTGATTCAGGAAAAAATACCTAACTAACTACCTAATCCATATGGAAGCATTTTTTACGGCCGAAAACCTAATCACTTTACTATTGCTTATTCTTTTACAAGGGGTTTTGGGATTGGACAATCTACTTTATATCTCTATTGAGTCCAAACGGGCTCCGCTAGACCAGCAAGCTAAGGTAAGACGCTTAGGAATTGGTATGGCCATCGTATTGCGAATCGTTCTTTTGTTTGTACTATTACGTCTTATAGAATTGTTCCAAGATCCGTGGTTCGAACTGCATGATAACGGAATTTTCGAAGGTTCCTTTAACCTTCACAGCATCATCATTCTATTTGGGGGTATATTCATTATGTATACAGCCATGAAGGAGATTTGGCATATGATGGTTATCAGGGATCACGACGATTCCCCGCAAAAACCGAAATCGGTAGCCTCCATCATTTTTTCTATTGTCCTTATGAATTTGGTGTTTTCTTTCGATTCTATTTTGGGTGCCATTGCGTTAACCGATGTATTCTTAACCATGGCCATTGCGATTGTTGTGGGTGGTTTATTAATGATTTGGTTGGCCGGAAAAGTTACCGAGTTTCTTAAGAAGAACAGAATGTACGAGGTGCTCGGGCTTTTTATATTACTGGTGGTTGGAATCATGTTGCTTTCGGAAGGGGGGCATTTGGCACACCTCACGATTTTTGGAAGCGAGATTGAGGCGATGAGCAAAGCAACCTTCTATTTTGTTATTGCTGTTCTAATCCTGATCGATATTGTACAAGGGCGTTATCAGAAGAAAATCAATAGAGAGATTAATCAAAAACTAAACAATTGATGTTTTCCATTTCTTTTCCCGAATTAGAACCGAAGGTTTTAGCCGTAAAGCTTTCTGCCAAAGGGGAAAGAAGTGTTAGGAATCTGCATCCTTGGATTTTTAGTGACAGTATTGAGAAAGTGAATAAAGAGGCGGTATCAGGGGATATCGCGGTCATTTTCAGCCATACCAAGAACAAGCCCATTGGGGTTGGATTGTATGATCCCGATTCTCCCATTCGGATTAAAATGCTTCATTTTGGTGGTGGTTCTAAATTCGATTCAACGTATTTTAAACAACAGATTCAAGTCGCCTATAACAAACGTGAGACTTTACTAAAAACGGATACAAATAGTTATCGTTTGCTTTTTGGGGAAAACGACGGATTCCCTGGGTTCATTGCCGATGTTTACAACAATGTGCTCGTCGTAAAACTATATTCCGCTATTTGGTTTCCCTTTCTAGAAATCATTCTGAAACAACTCATTGAAACTTCTAAGGCTGAGTGTTGTGTGCTTCGACTGGGCCGAAAACTCCAACAGCATCCTTCTCAAACAATCAAAGATGGTGAAGTGATCTACGGAAAGTTGGACCATAAGGTGGTTCCATTTGTAGAGCATGGGGTTCGGTTTTCTGCCAATGTCATTAAAGGTCATAAAACGGGTTACTTTTTGGATCATAGGGCCAACAGAAAGCGGGTAGGTGAGCTTTCTAAGAGGAAAACTGTTTTGGATGTGTTCAGCTATGCTGGGGGATTCTCGGTACATGCCTTAGTAGGTGGTGCGAATAAAGTGACCAGTTTGGACATCAGCCAACAAGCTTTGGAAGTAGCGAAAGAGAATGTGCAATTAAATAAGGTTTCAGGAACACATCATTGTATTGTGGGAGATGCTTTTGTAGAAATGGAAGTGCTCATTAAAGAAAAGAAACAATATGATGTAGTAGTTATCGATCCTCCTAGCTTTGCCAAAAGTGCCAAGGAAATAGGCGTTGCTAAAAAGAAATATGCTCTTTTGGCCACATTGGGTTCACAATTGGTAGCAACTAATGGATGGCTGATTCTGGCTTCTTGTTCCTCGCGGATTACGGCGTCTGAGTTCTTTCAGATCAATGCGGAAGTACTAAAGCAATCGGGTAGGGCATTCCAAATGATGGATAAAACCTATCATGATGTGGATCATCCCATTGGCTTTCTCGAAGGTGCCTATTTAAAATGCGGGTATTATCGATTTTAGATTTAAACAAACACCGAGATAAGCGCTACGAAGCTAATCCCTACCAAAGCCAAGATGGTGGTCATTACCGTAAAACTTCGAAACGTCTGTTTTTCTGTCATTCCCAAATATTTACAGACTAACCAGAATCCGCTATCATTCACATGTGACATAATGGTAGCACCAGAGGCAATGGCGATCACCAACAATGCGGTATCGACGGCTCCCAAGGGATCTGTTTCTAATAAGGATGCGACAACACCAGCGGCCGTAATCATGGCTACGGTGGCAGAGCCTTGTAGGATTCGCACCAAAGCCGCTATGATGAAGGAAACCAATAGAATACCCAAGCCCAATTCCTTAAAATAATCGGCTAGCATGGTGCCTGTTCCGGTTTCAATAAGCATTTGCTTAAATACACCGCCAGCTCCTGTTAAAAGTATGATGATTCCTGCCGGAGCCAAAGATTTTCCTGTAATGTTTTGAAGTGTTTTGGCGGTGTTTCCACGTCGAATCCCTAAAACATACCATGCGATGAGATTGGCTAGGATAAGTGCGACAAATGGATGACCAATCATTTTGGCCCAGTTTTTCACATCTTCCGATGCCCAGGCAGCCATGTCACTATTGAGGAATGTATTTCCCACAATCAAGAAAATGGGCAGTGCGATGATGGAAAAAATCATCCCCACCGAAGGCCGTTTACTGTCTTCCTTTTCGATATCGGAGAGTAGGGCTGGAGCGTCAAGATGGATCTTCTTCGCGATATACCTTCCGAATATAGGTCCGCTAATGATGGCTGTTGGAATACCTACAAGAAAACCGAATACGATCACCCATCCCAAATCGGCTTTTAAAATATCAGCCACTGCAACCGGGCCAGGGGTCGGAGGAATAAAGGTGTGGGTCACTGCCAATCCCGCTAATAATGGGATACCGTAGAGCAGCAATGACTTTTTGGAGGTACGCTGCAGGGAATAGATCATAGGCACCAGAATAATAAAGGCAACGTCAAAAAATACAGGTATGGCAATGAGGAACCCGGTAAGCATCAGTGCCCAGGAAGTTCCTTTTTCCTTAAACCGTTTCAATAGAAACGAAGCCACAGCTTCAGCGCCTCCCGAATGCTCTAAGATAGCTCCAAACATTGCTCCTAAACCTACGACCACAGCCACGAAGCCCAAAGTGCTTCCCATTCCTTCCTGTATGGTGAGGATGATTTTGTAGGGATCCATACCTGCGATAATACCCACGATAATACTGGCTATGAGCAAAGCGATAAAAGCTTGTATTTTAAATCGCAGAATAAGAAGTAAAAGGGCGCCAATGCCCACAAAGATGGCAATGAGTAACGTACTATCCATTATCGGTCCAATTAGAGGTGAAGGATTCATTTTCGGGACGATCGTTTCGTCTATAGGTATGCGCTCCAAATTCATCGCGTTGTGCTTGAATGATATGCGCAGTAGATTTTTCAGTAGTTAAGAAAGAATAATAATTATAACTTTCAGAAATACAATTATTTAATAATCTATATTTCAATGAATATATTAAGGTATAAAGGAATGGTTTTTCGCTTCGTAATATGGTCCTAAGAAGGGTATTATCATCAAGGATTCTGGTCTTTTCTTTAAATACATCCACAAAATCCTCCATAAGTTTGGATTTTATGATGCAGCCTTCGGTCCAGATACGGGCCAGTTCGGATAAGTTGATATTCCATTGATACATTTCGGAAGCGGCGCGTATTACTTCAAACCCTTGATGATGGTTTAGAATACGACAAGCTCGATACGTTGCTTCCAATGCCTCAATGCTCGGGATTTCATCAATGGCATGATCTGGTATGTTTTTACTAAGCTTCATTCGGTCTTCTTTTTGGGAAGAAAGGTAGCGCGCTGTCACCGCTGCATTGATGGTAGGCGTTGGAATTCCCAATTTGAAAGCCAATTGTGACGTCCAAGACCCTGTGCCTTTATTACCGGCTTTATCCAATACTTTATCGATGAGATACGCATCGCCTTCTTTCTTTTTTAGGATGGCAGCGGTTATCCCCAATAAATAACTTTGATGGTCTCCTTGGTTCCATTGATTGAAAATACCAGCAATTTCTTCATGGGAATGGGTAGGAGAGAGGATGGCAAAACAATCGGCAATAAGTTGCATCTCGCCATATTCTATTCCGTTGTGTACGGTTTTTACCAAATGTCCTGCACCATCTGGCCCCACCAAAGAAACACAGGCATTCCCATTCTTATCTTTAGCGGCAATGGTCTCCAATATATTTTGAAATTGCGCATAGGCATCACCATTCCCTCCTGGCATAATACAAGGACCGCGCAGCGCTCCCTCTTCGCCTCCAGAAATTCCTACTCCCAAGTAATGAATGCCACGTTCCTTTAATTCCTCAACGCGTCTTTGCGTATCCTGAAAATGGGAATTTCCGCCATCGGCCACGATGTCGCCTTCGTCCACTAGTGGAGTAAGTTCTGAAATCACAGCATCCACAGCGGCTCCCGCAGTAACCATCATTAAAATTTTTCTTGGGCTATTCAAGGAATTCACAAATTGTGATATATCCGTAAATCCCTGGGCTTTGTTTGATGTGTCCTTCAAGAAATTGGGGACGATGTCTTTTTCGGTATCCGTGTATCGATTGTAAACAGAGACACTAAAACCTTTGGAAATCATATTCTTGGCCAAGCTACCACCCATGACTCCCAATCCAATAATTCCTACTTCTGATTTAGTCATGGTTAAGATGATTTACGATGGTTTGTACAATTTTACGGGGATTCATACGAATATCCACATGAAAACCGTAGGAGGGAACCTCCAAGGCATCGAATTGGGACTGTAACATATCGGCTTTCATGAAATGATTTCTGTTTTGCATGCGCTCTAAAATGGTATCAAAACTTCCAGAAAGATAGACCCAAGTTACATCGGAATTTTCAGAAAGGATCTCTCGATAGGATTCCTTTAAGGCAGAACAGGCTAAAACGGCTCCGTCGTTTTGTTTCCATTCATCAATACCTTCAGATAGTTTCTTCAGCCAAGGGTACCGATCCTCATCATTCAAGGGAATACCTTGGGCCATTTTTTCAATATTACTTTTTGGGTGGAAGTCATCGGCATCATAAAAGGGGATGTCCATGGCCTGGGCCAATTTTTTCCCGATCGTGGATTTCCCAGAACCGCTCACGCCCAATACGATAATCACCTTATTTGCTTCCAAAGAAATCACTTTTAACTCCAGAAACGCCAGGTTTAGCAACGAATATAGATCCTGCTTTTGGATATTTTTCCTTTTCGGTATCGGTCATGTCTACACTTGCCGTAGTGATATATAGCAGATCCAAATTGGGTCCGCCAAACGCACAGGAAGTTACATTGTGTGCAGGTACTTCTATCTTTGAAATCAATGTGCCCGATATCGGATTGTATCGTGCCACTGCATTACCATTCCACATGCCCACCCAAAGCATATCTTCAGAATCGATGGTCATTCCGTCCGGAAATCCATCCTTTGGATTTACCTCCACAGCAATGCGTTCGTTGGATATGGTGGCATCGGTCTCGTCGTAATCATAGGCCCTAATCGTTCCCGTTGGGGTGTCGATATAATAGAGTGTTTTGTGATCCTGTGTCCAAACAATCCCGTTGGAGATGGTAACACTATCGATCATTTTTTCTGTCTTGCCTTCTTCATTTATTTTGTATACGCTACCCGTGGCTTCATCTTGAGGATAATTCATGGAGCCAACCCAAAGGTTGCCGTTAGGATCGCATTTGCCGTCATTAAACCGATTTACGGTGAGTTCCTTTTCTACGTCGGATAAGACACTAATGCTTCCTGTACTTGTATTGATTGTATAGATACCATCCTCAAGCGCTATAACGGCTAGGGAGTCATTTTTTGGAACCACTGTGCCAATAGGAGAAGGGACGGGAAGTGTCTGGTTTTCATTTGTCCCGGGGTTATAGATATGGAGATTCTTTTTCAGAATATCTATCCAATAGAATTTTTGGGTTTGGTAATTCCAAAAGGCACCTTCGCCCAATTCGGCCTTAATTTCGAATTCTAGTTGGGCGACCGGGGTGGATTGCATTTCTGTTTCGGGGGTTACTTTTTCAGTTTGTTTTTCCTGGCAGGCCATAGGCAAAAGACAAAGTAAAATTATGGTTAATAGAAGGTTAGGTTTCATTAATCGGAATGTTAAAAAGCTGTTTTTTTCACAATTTTTTTCTAAAAAGTTTTAAAATTAATCCTTTAGTATTTAATTTCGAAATAAATTCCGTTGAGTTATGACGAAAAAACAGAAGAAAAAAACGCACGCAGACTTCCAGTCCCGATATAGAAGATCCTTCAATTTTAGACGTAGCTCTAAAAATGATAAATTGGTATTGAACGAGAATGGAGAGTTGGTTTTGGTTAAGGACAACAACCAAGACTAAAAATTCTTTCCATACTCATTCAAGTATATGGCGCGGTATGCGCCTTTTTTTGTGCCGTTTATTGAAGCGTATAGGGAAGGGAGATTGCAATAGCCACTTCGCAGCGTTCTTTTTCGTCGTACACTTTTATGTTGTAATCATGGGTATTGATGGTGGTGCTTCCCTTGAGTTTATTGCCATTGTCTTCGAATTTCCAAACCACATTATTTGAAATCCCTTTAATGGTGAGTGTTCCCGTAACTTCAAAGGATTCCCTAGTTCCGTTAATTTGAGAGCTTGTGAAAGTCAGTGTAGGATATTCCTTGGCATGAAAGAATTTCTTGGAACGTAAATGACGACTTCGCAACCAATTATTGGTATCCAAGGTTTTGGTGGCTACTGAACCTGAAATCTCAGAATTCCCTATCACAGCGCTATCAATGTCTCCGGTAAAGCTAAACCCTTCAATGGTTCCTCCCACATCTTCATCCAGAAATACAAATGAGACTTGAGCTTCAGATTCTTTAATGATAAGGTCTTGGGCAACGAGAGAAGTTGACGCTAAGACAAGGATTAAACTAAGTAGTTTTTTCATATACAGGTTTTGTCGGAATTCATTCAGGCACTTAACATGTATAGAACAATTATCATACCTGATTTCCCCAGAGTCATTTCAAAAATACTAAATTTGAAAGGCAAACCGCAATACACCATCCTATGAGACACTTAATGGTAGTACTATGTTTTATTACGCTTATAAGCTGTAAATCTGAAAAGGAAAAACAACCTGTTGCATCTGATAAGGAATCAACTTCTACCAGAAAGTTCGAACCTGTAGAATCCAAGGCACTCGAATATTCCATTTGCTACGGCAGCTTTGCCCATAATGTATATATATGGCTGAAGCAACCGGATAATGAGGAAGATCGGGAAGCGTTTTTGGCTTCTCTATTTAAGTTTTTGGATGCATCGGAATATGTAGTCTCGGCCCATGTTGGAACTCCTGCACTTTCGGAAAGGGAGGTCGTAGATGATAGTTTTACCTTTAGCATTGTCCTTACTTTTAAGGATAAGGCAGATCAGGATCTGTATCAGGTAGAACCTGTTCATGTTCAATTTGTGGAAGAAGCCTCCCATCTATGGAACAAAGTCATTGTTTATGATTCTGAGGACATCTACCTTTCTAAGTAGTTATTCGCCTTCTTTTAATTACCCATAGTACCAAAATTGAAATTCCCGAACAAATGGCAAACCCTATAAACACGGGAAGGGTAGAGGTTTCCAAAAAACGTCCCACAAAGGTACTGATGGGAACAGCCATAAGGGTTGAAATGAGTCCTGTAATGGCAGCAGCGATTCCTGCAATATGGCCCACAGGCTCCATGGCCAATGCCCGTAAGTTTCCGAAAATAAAACCAATGGCAAAGAACTGAAGGGCAAAAAACACCACCAGTATTACAATGTCTGGATTCTCTCCCGAATTAAACAGGAGTACATAGGCCAAAGAAATCGCAAAAAAAGCAAAGAGGGCGGTGGTGACTAATTTTCGCATACCCAAACGCAGCACCAAGGTTCCATTTAAAAAGATGGCACTACCAATGGCAATGGCCAATCCAGCAAAGATATAGGGGAACTCTTCTTTGAGACCGTATTGCATATCGAATATCTGCTGGGAAGCACTTAAATAAACCATAAAGGATCCTACGACAAAGCCAGAAATGATCGTATATCCCATGGTTTGCTTGTGCTGAAGGATTTCCTTAAGTGCCAAACTGAAACGATTGAAGGTGAAGGGAATGCGTTTATTGATTTCCAAGGTTTCTGGTTGCCGAACCCAAAACCAAATTCCTATAATAATACTGATAACCGCTTGTACATAAAAGATGGTCTCCCAATTATAGTGATCCAATATCCATTTGCCCAAGGCAGGCGCTACAATGGGAACCAACAAAAAGACTACGGTGACAAATGACATGATCCTTGCCATATAATCACCCGAATAGATATCCCGGATAATAGCGATACAAATTGTTCTTGGAGCAGAAAGCCCCACACCTTGTAGAATACGCCCAGCGACCATTACTTCCAAACTTTCGGCATAGACACAAATGGCACTAGCAATAAGGAACACTACAAAGCCTAGATAGACAGAAGGTTTTCGGCCAACACTATCGGACATAGGGCCAAATAGGAGGGGGCCAATTCCCAAGCCCAGGAAGATCATGATAATGAGCAACTGATTGTCGACCGCATGCTGAGTTCCTATGGCAATTCCTATAACATCCAAAGCGGGTAACAAGGCATCTACCGCCAAGGCTACAACCGACATGAGGGAGGCCATTAATGCAACAAATTCGAATTGGGAATTGGGTTTGGTGGGCATGGTGTAAAAGTATTGAATATAGATGACAGGGTGTACATTATTTCATACCAATAAATGATGACTGAATATAGAATATTGATTATGGTTGATGAGTGAAAGGTGATGGGTGGAGTTAGTAACAACCAAAGACTAACAACTAACGACTACAGACTATGAACTATATAAGGATAAATCACCATGAAAATAGAAGGAAAACCCTCTAGGATGGCCTGAACACTTTCCGTAACTTTCTCATTTACAATTATTTGTTTTAAGAACCCGTAAATAGAATTGTTA
>JAHQVM010000036.1 GCA_019634365.1 Flavobacteriaceae bacterium
ATTTCCCGACGATCCCGAGGAACTTCTCCTCTTTAGGATTGATTAGCGTTTTTCAACCGAGATCAAATTCCTAGAAAATACATCATATGTGGTATATCTCAGTCTTGCTAATTATGTATTTTTAAGCAAGTTAAATTCTACTTAGGGTGAAACGTCTGTTTTGTTTATATGTATGTACCGTATTGTTTTCGGTATCGGTTTACAGCCAATATTATGAGGTGACCCGTTATGCAGACCACAATGGTCTGCCTTCCCGCTATGTTCGTGATATAGCCCAAGATGATGAAGGGTATCTATGGATTGCTGGAAACAATGGTGTATACAAATTCGATGGACAGAAATTTCATGGATATTATTCCCGTTTGGGCGATTCTACGGGCCTAAGGGATAATAAAATTCACACCCTAATTGCCGCCAAAGACAAGAGAATTTGGATTGCAACGCCACAAGGGTTGCATGTTTTGGAAAATGAAGTGATTCGACACATTGCTTTGGAACCCTTCAATACCGATAAAGTCCATCACATTATAAATGTGTTTGAAGACAGTTTGGGACATATTTGGGTGTGTACCTATCAAGGCCTCTATTTTATTGAAAACGGGACCAAAGATCCAGAAAGGGTATTGATGCCCGATGAACAACCTGATGAGGAAAATGCGATTTGGAGTGTTACCGAAGATCGTTCACAACGTATATGGATTTGCCGTTCGGGGAAGCTTCCGCTTATTGCTAAGGTCGGTTCTAAATCCTTTACGGAACTAAATATAATTCCGGCCGCGGATGTTGAGGTAGATAAAATTAACCCTTTCAAATACCTAACTTACAATGAGGAATTGGTTTTGATAAGCTCTGGTACCGGATTGTTGAAGGCACAATGGGAAGACGCAAACACCCTTAAAGTTGAAAAATTCCGTGATCCAAATGGAAATGTTGCCTCCCCACATTTCCTTTACAATACTATTATAGATAAAAAAGGCTTCATTTGGAATGCTACGTGGCGTAATTATTTTACCAAGTACAGGTTGGATAATGGTTCTCTCATCGAAGAAGAAGTAATAACGACCAATGGTCTTAACGCAATGTCGAGCTTTTCGCGGAGCATTTTAGAGGATTCCCAAGAAAATATTTGGATCGCCAATACCAATGGACTCTTTAAACTAAGTAAAAATGCTGGAAAGCTTTACACTTTTCCGCCAGTGCATATTGCCAATTGTCTTGACAATATTAGTATATACGCCATGGCCGAAGACGAGGGAGGGCATCTTTGGATCAATACACCAACAGTTTTGTACAGGATTGATAAAGCAGACATCCTAGCAAATCGATGCCCTACCGATTATCTAGAGTTTAGGAATGAACATTTTGAGCAAGCCCGTGACGTGCTTATCGATAGCGAAAACAGATTGTGGATTAGTGGTAAGGCAGGATTGAGTATTGCACAATTGGATTCCAACTACCGTCCAGGTTCATTTGCACATTACACGAAGGACAACGGATTGCCCAATACGATTTCAACAGGAATTCTTGAAGAGAATCCCAATACGTTCTGGTTGGGAAATTATATACGCCTGCTTAAAGCCACCCTTCCAGATGGTGACTTTCGGCAATTACAATTTACAGCTTACGATTCTAGTTTGGAACGGGACGATGCCTTGGTTAATTCGTATACATTTCAATTGGGTAAAGACAGTAAAAACAGGTTGTGGGTAGGAACCTATGCTGGCTTAAGCCGACTGATTTCGAATGAAGGGGATGGAACTTTCAAGAATTACGTAAGTGCCTTTGGTGACAAAACAAAAATCAGTAATAATTCTATAAAGAACCTGTTTCTGGATCGAAAGGGTCGTCTTTGGATTGGAACACAAACCGGTTTGAATTTATACCAGGAAAAAGAAGATCGTTTCCTACAGTTTGGATTGAATGACGGACTACCATCAGAATACATATTGGGTATTAAAGAGGATTCCAAAGGAGCCCTATGGATAGCTACGACGCAAGGAGTTTTTAAAGGAATTTATAATGAATCCATGAATGGGTTTGTGCATAAAGAATACTTTACCCTTGGGGATGGACTCGCCGACAATATTACCAATAGAAATTCCCTGTATATCGATCATGATGATAACGTGTTCATAGGAAGTATGAATGGTCTCAGCGTACTCAATCCAAATACGGAAGCAATGACTGCACGGACCTTTAACCTAGGGCTCACCACCTTGGGAAGTATAACTAAGAAAGACAAAGGTTTTGTATCCATTAAGGATCGGATGGAAGGGAATTCTATAGAACTTTCCCATACAGAAAACTCGATTCAACTGCGATATGCCGTGCTTGATTTTACAGGACCTTCGCACAATGAATACCGGCATAAAATGCTACCTACAAGTGAGAATTGGATCGAAACCCATAACGAATCAACGTTAACGTATTATAATCTTCCTCCCGGGGAATATACCTTGTTGTTGGATGGAAGTAATAATCAAGGCATTTGGTCTCAGGCGCCTATGGAGTTGAAAATAAAAATCCTTCCACCAATTTGGAAAACCCCATGGGCCTATTTAATGTATGCGCTCCTTATTTTAGGTGGAATCGCCCTGATCTATCGAATGCGAATACGGAAAAAAGTGTTGGAATTGGAACAGGAAACCCGATTGGAGCGAGCTCTGATAAGGGAAAGGGAACAGTTGCGAAATGAAAATGCAGCCGATTTCCACGATGAATTGGGATCTAAAGTGACCAAGATTTCCATGTTCCTCACATTAGCAGAGCGAACCCTTCAGGAAAATAAAGATCCTTCCAGTTGGTTCGGAAAAATGAGGGAAAATATCAAAGACCTATCCGGAAGTTTTAGGGATTTGCTTTGGGTGATAGACCCGCAAAAAGATAGTTTAAGCGATGCCATCATCCGATTGAAGGACTTTGGGGAAGATCTTTTTTCTAATACGGATACGCATTATACCACTCAGGGGTTTTCGCAAAAACTTGAGGAGATTCAATTGGATCCACAGACCAAGAAACAGGTGGTACTCATTTTTAAGGAAGCCTTGCATAATTGTGCCAAGTATTCTGAAAGTACGGTAGTTGAACTCACTGTGGAAACCGAAGAAGGTTACTCTTCCATTCGTTTAAAAGACAATGGTAAAGGGTTTAATGTACATAGACAGAGTAAAGGTCGGGGATTGAGCAATATGAAACAAAGATCCGATAAGATAGGAGGCAACCTATCGATCGTTTCAGGGGAAGATGGAACAGTTGTGATGCTTCATCGCATACCCCATCTGAGGGATGAAAATGGAATGAAATAGTTGTAAATTAGTGCTTTAATGGCAATGGTGAATCAAGAAGTTATACATATAGCAATTGTTGAGGATGATCATGAAATCCGCCAAACACTTCATCTAATTTTGGACGGATCGAAAGGTTTTTCCTGTAAATATGCCTTTCCCGATGCAGAGTCCGCCATAGCATCCATTCCCAACTTACCTGTGGATGTAGTCCTTATGGATATTGATCTTCCTCAAAAAAACGGTATAGAGGCAACGAGGGAGTTAAAACGAAAATGTACCGAGATCGATTTTATCATGCTTACGGTGCAGAGTGACGATGATTCCATCTTCGAATCCCTATGCGCGGGGGCTTCGGGTTACTTACTGAAAGATACCAACCCTGCCGATTTGCTGGTGCATATTAAGGAGGTATTTCAAGGAGGTTCTCCCATGAGCAGTCAGATTGCCCGCCGAATTATCAACTCCTTCCGAATTATCGATAATCCCCTTTCCGAAAGAGAAACTGAAATCCTCAAGCTTTTGAGCCAAGGACTTAATTATAAGGATGTGGCACAGGAGGTATTTTTAAGTCCCCATACGGTGAAAACCCATATTAAGAATATCTATTCCAAACTTCATGTAAACAATAGGGCAGAGGCCATCTACAAGGCAATCAAGCAAAAGCTCATCTAGTCCATTTTAAAATACCCCAAACGAGCGATTGATTTAAGTGATTCATTGTGAGAGATTTGCGAAGTATTAACCGATAAAATCTCACTTATGAAAACAATGAAATTATTACGAATGGCAACGCTAATATGCCTGTCTTTGACCATGACCACTATGTATGGGCAGGATTTGGGCGGAATAATAAAGCGAAAAGTAAAGAAACGTGGAAAAGACAAAATTGAGAAAACCGTAGATGAAGGATTGGATGCCTTAGAGGGTAAAGAACAAAAAAATGACCCGACCGTTGCTGGCGGAGGCAACGGTGATGTCGTAGTTGTTTCTTCGGAAGGTATGGGAGGAAATGCTCCCATTGTAAATTTCATTGATCCCGGGTCCGCGGTATTTGTGGATGATTTCAATACAGAAAGGCCCTCCGAATTCCCTTCGAAATGGACCCAAGTAAGTGGTTCACTTCAAAATGATCAAGTAATTACCAACGGCGAGCAGGATGGAGTAGTAGAAGCCATTTCCAGCGCCACTTTTAAGCCTACCATTAAGGGAGACAATTACTTGGGGGATTCCTTTAAGATTGAGCTTCACGTTTATTTTTATGGGAAGGGGAATGAGGCGTTTTATGTCAACCTTAAAAATGATGAAGATATTTATGCCCATCACGACCTTAGGATAGGCTATGGCACTATGCATAGTGGATCCGACGGAATCGTTCGTTTTCCCGGAGGAATCGAACCGGGATGGCATATCATTCAGTATTCTTTTAACAAAGGAAATTTGAAAGGATTTTTTGATGGTGTACAGCTCATCAACGATCCCGATATAACCCATAACCCAGAGCATCCCCGAAAGAAATTCAACAGGCTAGAGGTAAGGTTATTATCCCCAGGCTCCAATGCAGCACCTCCTCGAAGACAGATGATTTCATACTTTGCCATTGGAGGACAAGGACTTCCATTGTACGATCGTCTTATGAATGATGGTCGACTTGTGATGAACGACATTAATTTTGAGGTAAATTCTTTTGTATTGCAAACTTCATCTTATGCAGTGCTCGATAAGATTCTTGCCATGCTTAAAGAGCATCCAGAACTCTCACTCGATATTCACGGACATACAGATTCAGACGGCACCAGTGATTTCAATCAAACGCTTTCCGAAAATAGAGCCAATTCGGTAAAAAGCTATTTAACCCGTAGGGGTGTTGAAGACAGTAGATTAACTACTTCCGGATATGGAGAAGAAAAGCCTGTGGATACGAGCGGAACCGATGTAGCCAAGGCAAAAAACCGCCGTGTAGAATTTGTATTAAAAAAGTAAGATGATGAGAACAATACCATTTATTGTAGCAATAGTGCTGGTTTTATCGACTAGTGTAACCTTAGCACAGGGATATACGGCACCGAGCAGGGACCGCGTAGAAGCCCTTTTGGAAAGCATAGACAACTGTAAGAAGAATTTGAAGAAAGAAGAGCAAGAGCTTAAAATGATGGAAGCAGATCCCGAGAGTGTTACCCTTGCCAGGTATAATTTAACGAAAGATGCCATAAAACTTTATAAGTTTTGTTTAGAAAAATCCCGCAAAGAGTTGGATTCCCTTCGAAAGGACTATCCGGGATGGTTTAATTCGCCTTCAGCAACCATGGAAGCAACTGTGCATCGCAGGGTTCTTATCCTTACTCCAGCGATCATACTTGCTTTCATACCGGATATGGAGAGTTTCTTTAAAATGATTTCAGGTCGATTTGCAGCCATTCCCGAACCTAAACAGTAAATCACTTATTTATGAAAATTATAAGAATAATATGTATTGGGATGTTGGTGGTTCTTCTGGTTTCTTGTAATAAGAAAACAAAGGAAACCAATAGTGATGCTACGACTCAAATGGAAACTGAATCGGTTGAGCTAAAAAGTGACACTGAAACCAATGTAGCACTTACGGGTTGTGACAAATTTTTGAATGAGTATGAAGCCTGGATGAATGGTTTTATTGAAATCATGGCACGTCATAAAGATGATCCAGTGGGATTGGTGGGAGACCCTGAGTACACCAAAACCATGGGCGAAGGAATCGATTGGGCCACGCGTTGGATGCAACAACCGCAGGCTTGTATGGCCAACAGTAATTATTCAAAACGATTTGATGCAATTCAGGAGCGTGCCGAAACCAAGATGAAGGAATTAGGGTTGAAATAGTAGATCAAGCAAAGGATATAAGGGCTCATTTGTTACGAATGAGCCTTTTGATTTTACGAGATTCGAAAAGCGGTTTTTTAGGTTTCAATGAAATAAACTAACTTTATTCTATACAAATAACCAGTTTAAATGATTTTTGGAAGATATTTTATCAATTGCTTTCTATTTCTCGGATTGGGTTGCGTAAGTGCTAATTCTGGTGGAACTGAAAGCGATAGTGGAGTTGGTGAGCCTGCCAACCCTACACCACAAATTGTATTCTTACAATACAACTTTTATTTGAATGATAATCAAGATATAGCAGCTGGTTTTTTGAATAAAATTGTTACCGATGGCACCATAAAGGACTTTAACGATTCCAAAAATGATACTGAATTACAAATACATCAGTTGAACTCTGAAAAAGAGCGAATCTCTTCCATGGATATTGATAATCCCTTGGTAGAAGAAGTAGAATTTGTAAATGAGAATCGGGAATTGGGTAAAAAAATAGTAGAACATCAAGAAAAAGAAGTTTTCTATCGCCTTCAGCTGAGTCCAGAAACACATTATATTGAAATTATTCATTTTAAAAATGGCAAAGGACGTTCTTTGTCAATTGTTAAAATCTAAAGCTTATGAAAACTAATATTTTCCTATTCGTGTTGCTTATACCTTGCCTATTGGTAGGTCAAGTCTTCGATGTAGAGACCATCATGGAAAACGGTCCCGCTGAGAAGAGAATTAATATGGTCATACTATCGGATGGATACCAAGAAGCAGAATTAGATCAGTTTATCATTGATGCAACATCATTTTCCGACGATATGTTTTCCCAAACGCCTTATGCCGAATATGTGAAGTATTTCAATGTGTATGCCATTAAGGTACCTTCTAACGAAAGTGGGGCAAGTCACCCGGGAACGGCTTCAGATGTTCCCGAACCTGTTCACCCGATTATTGATGTTGATAATTACTTTGGTTCTACCTTCGACGTGGCGGGCATTCATCGATTGGTTGTGCCGCAAAACGGCAGTGCCATTGTAAGTGTATTGGCGGCAAACTTTCCTATGTATGATCAGGTGGTGATCATGGCCAATTCTCCTCATTATGGGGGAAGCGGTGGGACCTATGCAACGACCACCCTAGATGCAAGTGCCAATGAAATTGCCATCCATGAAATTGGGCATTCCTTTGTAAGCTTAAAGGATGAATATTGGGCTGGCGATGTCTTTGCTTCCGAAGCATTGAATATGACCCAGGAAACAGACCCAGCTTTGGTCAAGTGGCGTAATTGGTTGAACGATAATGGAATTGGTATCTACCAACATTGCTGTGGAGGTAGTTCAGCCAATTGGTATAGACCTCATAACAGTTGTAAAATGAGACAATTGGGGCCTCCGTTTTGTTCTGTTTGTGTGGAAGCCACGGTAGAACGTATCCATAACCTATTATCACC
Organism: Flavobacteriaceae bacterium; assembly: GCA_019634365.1. Classification (GTDB taxonomy): domain Bacteria; phylum Bacteroidota; class Bacteroidia; order Flavobacteriales; family Flavobacteriaceae; genus Aureisphaera. The sequence continues at coordinate 7,582 of JAHQVM010000036.1, forward strand.
CATAGATAGTTATACGCCCGATAATGCTGGTACAGTCGCCATTAATATTTCGGATCTACCCTATGATTTTGAACTCTCCCTTTTAGATCCCGAACCGCTTACCACTTTGGATGTGACCTGGGATTTAAACGGAAATGCTTTTGGAGGCAATGATGCTACTGTGAGTGTGGATATAGGGGATTTCGTGGACGGCAGCAATACATTAATTGCTACCGTAGAGGATGTAACCGATTTACTAAGGGTAGATAACCATTCTTCCATTCATCAATATATGGTGCAATGGGATATTGAGTACGACCCTATATTAGGGATAACCGATATTGAGGCCGATGAATTTACACTACAATTGGATATTTCTCCCAATCCTGTATCCGATGAGGTGGAAATACTACTGGACTCAGAACATCCCGCCACCTACGAAATCTATATCACTTCTTTGAATGGTCAATTGTTAAGTAGACAGAAAATCACTCCGAAGGAATCATTGGTGGTCGACATGAGCAACTGGGCTGCCGGTGTATACATTATGAACCTCATTCGAGAAGGTGGGGTTCAAGTTAGTTCCAAGAAATTGATAAAAGAATAAATAGTTTTAATTCCCGTCATCCGGAAATACAGTGGCTTCATAAGCCCCTGCATCGGGAGCATTGCCATTTCGAACCGTTCCGTTCAAATCGGTTGTAGGGGCAACACCACCTAAACCAATACCTTCAGCACCGGAGGTTCCCTCTTCAATATTGAAATTATTGAGATTGGTGTTTTGGAAAACGGGGTCCACATTCAATACGCTATTGGTATATAACGCCTGATTGGTAAAATCGTAGTTGGGATCCTCTTCAAAATCACCTTGTGGGTCTTCAAAACGAAATAAACTGTTGGTAAAGTTGAAATTGAACATTTTGGAAGGATCCTCTCCCTTAAAAATCCCCAATTCCCTTTGTTCATTTCCGTAGATGATACAGTTGGTAAAATTGGCTTCTATAAGATCCGCTTCATCAAATCCAGGGATAAAATTGTCTATCTGCACTGCAGGAAAGGACCTAAAACTATTGGTCCAATAGTTGGCAAAAGTGGAATGATTAAAATTATATATACCCCCTAAGGAACAAGCCAATGAGGATTGTCCGCTATTATTGATCACCACATTGTTTCCCGTAATATTTGCATTTCTTCCGAAGAGTCCAACGTTGGAACTATTATAAATCTGGACATTATTCAAAGTAGCATTGGTGGTTTGGTCCACTAAAATACCCACAATACCGTTTTTGATCGTTGTATAATTGAATATATTATTGGTGCTACCAATGGTGAGCCAAATGGTTCCCCATTGTCCAGGAATATCGGCAAAATCCGGTTCCAAACGGTCGCCTTCAATAATGATTTCATTTTCCAATAGTTCGGGATCGTTGCTGGGAGCACCCAATGCCTGAATGGATCCTTGATTGGCTACTAATATTCCGCTATCCCTATGAAAATGAATCCTGGAGCCGGCTTCAATGGTGAGGGTTTCATTAGAGGGTACGGCCGCATATCCGTAAATAACATAAGGCTTTTCGTTGGTAAAGTTGAGTTCGTCCCCTTCCAGGACAAATCCTTCGATGGTAACATCGTCGCCATTTTCATCTTGTCCCAATACGATGGTTCCTACCATTCCCTCATCATCCAAATCGGGAAATAGGAATACGGCATCTTGCACAAGGGTCACCAATTCTACGTTCTGCTGATTACCACCGGCATCGAATTGAATTTGATCCGTGTACAAAAATTGTAGATCGTTGGTCTGGTCCATGATATCCACCGTAGTTTCTACGAAGATATATATACTGTCATTGGCTAGAATTTGTACATCCTCGAACACTTTACCGGCGATCCCATCTACATTGAGTCGATAATTTGAATTTTCACCTTCTCCAAGACGTACCGTGGGTATATGGATATCTTCATCACTTCTGTTGTACACACGAAGGTTATAGGTGCTGGACCCTATATTGGTAAAGATGGTATCTAGGTAAACGGTGTCTTGGGAGAATTCCAAGTTTCCAGTTGAAGCAACGGTTTCAAAATCATTTCGGCAGGAGCTCCATAAAACAATGGCACTAAGTAGTACGAGGCCGTAAAGGTATTTCATTTATCCAGTTATAAATTCGCAGTAAAAATATAACTTTTTAAGTTGCGGATTATTGTAAAGGGAAAGTTTTAAAAGAGACAGCCATGGTAGCAGCGGTATCTTACCCTCCTCGCACCTGCTGCTACCACACACCAAACGGTACTGTCCTTTATTTTTTACGCTTACGGCTCCTTTTTTTCTTTAGGGCCTCTTTGGCACGTTCCTGCTGTACTTTCTTGAAGGCGTTTTCCTTGGCAGTGTATTCCTGACGCTTACGCTGATTTTCCCATTGCTCATTGTCCCAAGCAGCTTCTCTTTCTAAAGGGCTTTCAACAACTTCATGATTATCATTAATTATGACGATTCCCATGAATCCACCGAGAACGTAATCGGGATTCATAGAAACATCTATTTGATTTGAAATGTTGGACAACGTAATATTTTGGGTTATATAACCAATGTAAGAGAATTCTAAAATGGAATTAGACTCGGCCGATATTTTATAATTCCCATCAATATCCGAGATAGCTCCCTCATCAGTCCCTTTTACCAAAATAGTTACGAAGGGCAATGGTTCGCCATTTTCATCGGTAATGTTACCATTGATGAATATAGGGGTGTCCTTGTCTTCTTTTTCGTTCTGGTATTCCTCAATAACTTCAATTTCTCCATCGATCATCACTTCAGGGGCAATCTTTCCCAATATGTGTGGTACGACTATTTCGATTTCTTCGGTTTCGCCTTTCAGTAGCGCATGTAGCACGCTATTTTTTGTGCCTATGGTAACTTCATGGGGCAATTTTTCTTCATGTAGAAATGCCAAGGTGGATCCGCTGGGACATTGAAGGGTATAGTTGCCATCGAAATCGGTCCAAGCACTTTTACCAGTTTCCAATACCAAAACTTCCACATCATGCAATGGATTTCCCCATTCATCGGTTACTTGTCCTGTAATGGTTACGATGGATTTCTCGGTATGAACAGGAATATTCATGGATATTTCCGTCTTTTCCGAAAGGGAAACTCCGCCTTGGGCTCTTGCTTCTTGATAGCTTAGTATACTTAAAGGAAGTAGGAAAGAGGCGGCATACGGAAGAAAGCTATTCCTCGATTTGCGTTCCAATACCATTTTACGGTTGAGCTGCGAGGGTCTAAATCGACCGCAGAGGTTTTCTCCATTCTGAAGCCTTTTGATAAGGGCCTCATCGCTTGTTTGTGTAAAATCGATCACCTCCTTGGTACAAACCTTGCAAAATCTTCCTTTTTCTGTAGCAGTCATTTTGCCCCAATCTTCATGACAAGGTTTTGGAACAGAAATGGTGATCGATTTTTTCATGATTTTAGTGTTTCGTTACCTCAAACCACCAACAATTTTAAGGAATTAAAAAAGGCCGTTGAGTAAACGGCCATTATCATTGAGTGAAATATATGTTTCGGAGAGGTTACTTCTCCTTGATCTCAATTTTAAAAAGTTTGTCCCAGTTTTTTCCCGTAACGTATAGGATATTGGGTTCTCCTTTGTATGCAATTCCGTTGAGCACGTCCAATTGGCTGTGTTGGGTAACCTGTTCCTGTAAGCCTTTCATATTGATTACACCTTCAACGGCGCCGTTGGAAGGGTTTACAATGGCGATAGCATCCTTCTGATAAATATTGGCATAGATCTTTCCTTCTACCCATTCCAACTCGTTCACTTGATCAATTTTACTCTTGTTCGTGTAGATCTCGATATACTCCTCTTCTGCCAAGGTATTCCTATTAAGGGTCCAGATTCGTTGTGTACCATCACTTTTGTATATAGCCGCTCCATCGTTGCATAGTCCCCAGCCTTCATTACTCTTCCCATAAACAAAGGTTCCTGTTTGTTCCATATTGGAAAGGTTGTAGATAAACCCAGTGTTCTCCTGCCAAGTGAGCTGATAAATTTTATCATTTAAAATGGTAAGTCCCTCCCCAAAATATTGATCCTGAAGCTTCACATTTTCAATTACCTCTCCAGTGGCATAGTTGGTTTTACGCAAGGAAGATTTTTTTCGCTGTCCGGTACTTTCATATAACGTATCGTTTTCGAATTCCAACCCTTGGGTATAGGCATTCATATCATGCGGATAGCTCTCTAAAATTGTATAAGTATAAAGTTTTGGAGATTGAGTTGCAGTGATGGTAAAATCTTTGGATAGGGTATAAGTGTTATCTCCAGATTTAATATCGGCCTGTAGGGTGTGAACTCCCATGCGTTGTCCCGCCAAGGAGAACGCGTTGTTCTCAAAGTTCACCGATTCACCATTTAATTTATAGGTAACACTTTCAACAGGTTTATCGCGTTTGGCACTCACCGAAACAGCAAGTGCATCTTCGACTTTGAATGATTTTTTTGAATTGTCTATGGTAAGGTTAAAAAGCTGATTGGGATCGCTAATATCTTCTCCGCAGCTCAACAATAAACCCATTAAAAGGGTGCAAATGAACAATTTGTGCATTTTCATAGGTCACATGAATTTATGGGCAAGATAGCCTATAAATAATTGATAGAAAAATGCTTGTAGGAACTTTAAAATGGGCGTATATTTGCACCGGCAAGTCCTACACAACCAGCTCCCGTTGAATCCCCCAGGGTGGGAACGCAGCAAGGGTATTCGGTCG
>JAHQVM010000037.1 GCA_019634365.1 Flavobacteriaceae bacterium
AATACCCATACGCTCAAACATACCCACATTAGGAAGTTTTTCAATAGCTATTCCCTTATCGGAAAGATTGTGGAATACCTTCAGGATTTTCTCTAGCATATATTCCCAAGCGTCCCCTTGATTGGGTACCAACTCCTGCATGAGGGCAATGGTGACCATCAATTTGTCACTATCTATGATATTAAGGCTACCCTGATAGGAAGGAGTATTTTTAAATCCTTTCTTATCCGATAGAAAACGTGACATTTCATAATCGGGGTTTTTGTTGGCATAAATACGCCTAAAGAATTTGATGACACAGTGCTCATTAATGACAACCGAAGTGTTGCTCTGTTCCATGCCCATAAATCGTGATGATTTATATTCTGTTTCAGTCAAACTTTCCCCACGATGGTACTGAACACGGGTGGTATCATTGGGCTCTGCGTTTAATATGCGCTCAAAAACAAGTTTACGGAAGGATTCCAGATTAATGGCATCGATGAGGTAACCTGAAACGCCATTGATGGTAAGCGAAAGAATGCGATCGTCTTTTGCGAAATCTTCGTCGGTGACGAATGCAATGGGTAAGAAATAATGCTGATAGAATGCTTCTTTGAAATTTACTTCCAGCAACAACCCATAATATACCTCCTCTTTTTGCTGAATTCGGAAATACTCGGTGAGCTCAATGTATTTTAGGGTGCTGGACTTTCCTCCATACCAGCGTTGTTTCGATATATATTCTTCAAGAACTTCAGACAGAAACATCTTAACAAAGCCTTCATCCTCCATTAAGGTTTCCCAATTGCTATTGAATTGAGCTTTCGATTTCTTTTTGGTTGTCTCTGCTTTTGCCATACTACTTTTCTATTTTGAACAAATGGAAGGGAAGTGCCGGATGCAACTCCACAAAATTCCATTCTTTGTCCCAGTGATAACTGCTTCCCGTAATGAGATCGTGAACACGTATCGTTTGTCCTTCATGCATTCCCAAATCCTCCATGGGTAATTGTACCCAACCATTTTGGGCGTAATAGGGATCTAGGTTGACCACGGCAAGAATCTCATTTTCTCGGGTCTGATCGTATTTATAGTAGGCTAATAGTTGGTCGTTTTCAATAGAAAGAAAACGAATGTTGTTGGTTTGCTGAAGGGCAGGCTGCTCTTTACGTATATGGTTGATTTTGGATATCAGGGTTGTAAGTTTGTTTTCCTGTTCCCAATCCCAATACCGAATCTGAAACTTTTCGCTATCCAAATATTCTTCTTTCCCAGGCAGTGCGGCGCTCTGCATCTGCTCGAATACTGGGCCATAGATCCCCAAATTAGAACTTAATGTTCCGGCAAGGAAATACTTTTGTAGGTGTACGGCTTCATTTCCACCCTGCAAAGCCCAAGGATTTATGTCCGGAGTGTTGGGCCAGAAATTGGGACGGAAAAACCATTGTTGATCGGTTTGGGTCAATTCTTCCAAATACTCGATGATTTCATGCTTCGTATTTCTCCAGGTAAAATAGGTGTACGACTGTGTAAAGCCTTGCTTGGCTAGCTGATGCATTACCTTGGGTTTGGTAAAGGCTTCGGAAAGGAAAAGCACGTCTGGATGTTTCTTTTTCACTTCCCCAATAAGCCAACCCCAGAAATAAAAAGGTTTGGTGTGTGGGTTATCCACGCGGAATACATGAATACCAAATTCCTCGACCCAATAGAGTGCAGTATCCAACATTTCCTGCCAAAGATTCTTCCAGTCCTTGCTTTCGTAATAGATGGGTAGAATGTCTTGATATTTCTTCGGAGGATTCTCTGCATATTGTACAGTGCCGTCGGGTCGCCATTTAAACCATTCGGGATGTTCCTTTACCCAAGGGTGGTCCGGAGCAGCTTGTAAAGCAAAATCCATCGCGATTTCTATGTTTAGCGCTTTGGCTGCATTCACCAAGGATTTAAAATCTTCTTCATTTCCCAGTTCTGGGTGAATGGATTTGTGACCACCGTATTTGGAACCAATTCCCCAGCACGAACCGGTGTCACCGTCCTGTGCTTCGGTAGTGTTGTTTTTTCCCTTTCGATTTACTTCTCCAATGGGATGAATAGGAGGGAAGTAGAGCGTATCGAATCCCATTTTGGCGATTCTTGGAAGTAAGGGTTCACATTCCTTGAAGGTTCCATGTTTACCCGGTTCCCTGGAAGAAGATCTGGGGAAAAATTCATACCAAGTACTAAACCGCGCCTTTATTCTGTCAACATAAACGGGAAACTCTGGACTTTCATTTACCAATAATTTCTCTGGATATTGGGTGAAGATATCATGTAGTCGTTCCGAAACAGCTTCTTCTATGGCTTTGGCGTAGGATGTGTTATCCTGAAAATATGCGATGAGCTCTTTGAGATAGGCTTGTTCATCCTTATTTGCCTTATCTATGATATTCTGAAGGTATTCCATACCCTCCAAAAGCTCGGAAGTAACGTGTTGTCCATCTTCAATTTTGCGTTCTATCCCGTGCTGCCAGTTGAGTGCATAATCGATCCAAGCTTCTATCTTGAATACATAAGTGCCTTGTTTGGTAACGGGGAAACTGGAAGACCATTCATCGTTAGCAACGTGCGCCATACGAGCTTCACTCCATTTGCGCTCCTTTTCGTGTTTAAAAAGTAGGGAAGCAGCCACCACATCATGGCCATCGGCTACAATATCTGAACGTACGGGGATAATTTCATCTAGTACTGCTTTTATGGGCAGACTTCCGCCATTAATTTGCGGGTATACATTCTCAATTACGGCTCGGCTTTGGTTATACATGCATGGGTTGGATTAGTGATTGATTGTTAAATATATAAAAGAAGGAAGAATAAAATAAGGAGTCTGTTAATTCTTTGGAAACGATAACGTTTTCGATGAGAATTTAACAATAAAAAAAGGTGTTTTGATATTCAAAACACCTTACGAGCTATTAAACTTACTATACGAAAATTAGTTGTCGTCGTCGCTGGTTTCAATAGCGATGATCGACTTGGCCGATGGGTTTAATGTATTTCCTTCTAGATTGATATTGGCCGAATTGGATAGTAAAATGGTTGAGATTTCACTAGCATTTCCAAAGTTGTTTTCGGCTACCATAAATTCACGCAAAGTTCTTATAGTGCTCAATCCCATAGGAATAGTACCCACCAGATTATTATCGAATACATTGAATACCTCAAGAGCTTCCAGATTTTCCAATTGGGAAGGAATCGTTCCGGAGAATCGGTTGCTGCTTAAGTGCAATTGCTTTAATGCGGTAAGGTTGCCCATATTGGCGGGGATCTCACCGGTGATATTATTTCCGTTTAAGGCGATGATCTCTAAATTCTTGAGATTCCCTAAGGATTGGGGAAGTTCTCCAGAGATCTTATTGAAAGATAATTCCAATACCTTTAATTCTGTTAGATTTTCCAGACTTTCGGGCAATTCACCGTTCAAATTGTTGAACAACATGCGGATTTCTGTAACGTGGTTATCCTTTACGGTTACTCCGGCCCAGTTTTCAACAGGTTCATTTAAATCCCACTGCTGATTCCAAGAATCACCTTGGGTTTGCTGGTATAAGTCTTGCATGGCTTGTAGTTCCGAATTAGGCACTTGAGCAAGTACCGGAAGGGTTACAAGTAAAGAGAAAAGAATGGTTAGTAAGCGTTTCATTGTAATGAGGTTGGTATAAATTCTTACAAAATCTCCTACAATAAACGATTATCAGGTTTAAATGCCAAAAAAAATCGATGAAATGCACAATATAATTTTCTATTCTTCAACCAATTGTGAGAGAAAAGGCACATTAACCTCATGAATACCATCGAATATGGTAACGGAGAGGCGATCACCAAAAACGTTGGAACCTTTTAACTTCTCTTCAGTGAGTTTGGCTTCGGTAACATACTGATCTTTGTTGCCATAGAGGTAGATTACCTCAGTGTTCTTCGGTAAATATTCGAAATCTTCTGGTGTTAGTTCCTTCGGAAAAGCACCACTGTGAAGCACAAAGGTATCGCAACTAATTTTCCTACTGGAAAGCCAACGGGCTGCTATAGAAACACCTTGGGAGTAGCCAAGGACAATGAAATTAGGGAGTTGTACGGGCCTTTCGATTTCCCAGATACTGTCCACATAGGCCAAAACATTTTGGGTCTCTGCTACTGTATTTTCGCGGGTGAGCCATGAAGCTCCCACATGCTTAAAATTGGGACCCTGATAATACTTGGAAGGCGCTTGTGGAACAATGATGAAGTTTTCTTCAGGATTGAGTTTTTGAAAATATTTGGCAAAGTATCTACTCAAATATCCCATTCCGTGGAAAACCAACCAAACATTCTTGGTTTTTTCAGAATAGCTATTCAAAACTGAATAGGAACTACGTGCAGAATAACTTGCTTCTTTTTCAGAAATCATGTGGTGCATTTTGTATTTTTACAAAAGTAAAATTTTACAATGACCTATTCTAAAGAAGAAATTCTGGCAAAGTGTAATGCCATCTGTAAAAATACCTTGATGGAGACGCTGGAAATTGAATTTGTAGATGTCTCCGATGACTCCTTAACTGCTAAAATGCCTGTAACACCAAGAGTGCACCAACCGGACGGAGTATTGCATGGTGGAGCCACGGTGGCATTGGCAGAAAGTGTGGGCAGTGCAGCCGCTTTTGTTGTTTTAAAGAAACCTGATAGTGTGGTTCGAGGCATTGAAATAGCTGCCAATCATGTAAAAGGTGTTCGGTCAGGGTTTGTGTATGCAAAAGCTACGGTACTCCATAATGGAAGGACTACCCAGTTTTGGCAAATCCGAGTTACCAATGAGGATAACGACCTGGTTTCCATGATCAAGTTTACGACCATTTCACTTCCAAAATCGTAACATGGAGTTTGATGATCTTCTCAAAAAAATAAATTCGCACCATCAGTCCCAATTACCTTTTGTCGTGTATATGTTTCCAGAATCGGAAACCCTATTGGGAAGTTTTCAAGAAGATGATATTACCTATACCACCCAGGAATTTGAGCGAGGTGGGTTCGTTTTTTCCCCATTTGCTCAGGAAAAAATATTGCTTATTCCAAATGATAAAAGTATACAGGTAAGCATTCCGTGGAAACGACTACAGGTTGAATCGTTTTTGATGAAAACGAAAACCCGAGATTCGGAAGAACGTCATTACCTTCAATTGGTGCAAAAGGCACTCGAAAAGATTCGGGTAAATAATATCCCAAAGATTGTTACCTCAAGGAAAGTGGAACTACCGTTATCGAGTTTGGATTTTTCGGTCTTAGCAACGCGCTTGTTCAGTTTATACCCCAAAGCCTTTCGCTACCTATGGTTTCATCCCGATTCTGGTTTGTGGATGGGAGCAACGCCCGAAGTCCTGCTCAAGGTGAAAAAGAAGGAGTTCAGCACCATGGCACTGGCGGGAACACAACGGCATGTTCAGGGAAAGGAACCCAAATGGACCCCCAAGGAAATTTTGGAGCAACAATGGGTTACGGACGATATCTCCGAACGACTGCAGAAAATGACTTCCATCGTGAAGGTTTCCAAGACCAAAAATCATGTAGCGGGTTCTTTGGTTCATTTAAGGACCGACTTTAATGGGATTTTTACAAAAAGTGGGAATCAATTAGGCGCTACGGTTAAGAATTTACATCCAACACCGGCGGTTTGTGGGCTTCCACGAAATATGGCCTATGATTTTATTACCAGAGAAGAAGGATATGACCGGGAATTCTATACAGGCTATTTGGGGCCCTTAGATTCTACCCAAAATACCTTAGATCTTTATGTTAACCTAAGATGTATGAAAGTGACAGAGCAAAACTATTCCCTCTATGTTGGGGGCGGTGTTACGGTCGATTCGGTACCTGCAATGGAATGGGAGGAAACCCAGAATAAGTTACAAACCATGCTTCAGGTTATAGGTCCAACACTTTCGCAATGATATTGTAGTTCGTACCTTTGTACTAATGAATTTTTCGAAGAAAGCCCTCTCACAAACGGTTATCCAAATTTCTTTATTGGCCGGTGTGGATCACATAGTCATATCACCCGGCTCACGAAATGCTCCCCTTACCATAGGCTTTACACAGCATCCAGGTTTTCACTGTCACAGCATTGTTGACGAACGAGCCGCTGGTTTTTTTGCCCTAGGAATGGCCCAACAACTCAAGCGCCCCGTGGCTTTGGTATGCACCTCGGGTTCTGCACTACTCAATTACTATCCTGCCGTGGCCGAGGCTTTTTATAGCAATATCCCTTTGGTCATTATTTCGGCAGATCGCCCCGAGCATTTAATCGATGTGGGGGATGGGCAGACCATTCGGCAAGAGAACGTTTTTCACAATCATATACATTATTCCGCCAATTGTAAGGAAGGCCAAGAGCATCAATCCTTCAATGAAGATGAGATGGTAAAGGCATTTTCAACCGCTTTAAATGAAAGCGGCCCAGTACATATCAATATACCTTTTTCCGAGCCCCTTTACGAAACTGTAACAGCACCAACGGTTATCATCGAAAAACATGATTTCAATAAAAAGGAGCTTACGGATTGGGCAGATGACGGCTACAAGGACTTTGTGGAAGCATGGAATGGCTCCGATAAAAAAATGATATTGGTAGGAACCTTGCCTCGAAATACCTTGGAATCGCAATTTTTGGAACTCTTGGGAAATGATGAAAGCCTTATTGTTTTCACAGAAACAACATCGAATCTGCATCACACTAGTTTCTTTCCTTCCATAGACAAAATGATTATGCCTATGAAAGAAGCAGATCTTGCATCGCTCCGGCCTGAGGTGTTGTTGACGTTTGGGGGCATGGTGGTTTCCAAAAAAATAAAAGCTTTCTTAAGGGAGTATAGACCAAACGCTCATTATCATGTAGGTCCGCACCAAGGATATGACACCTTTTTCAGTTTGAAGAAACATTTTAAGGTAATAGAGTCGGTATTTTTTGAAAGATTTCTGAAGGATGGCAAGGCAAATTCTTCTGAATACCGCAAACACTGGTTGCATGTGAAAGCACACCGAGCCATAAAGCATCAGGAATATCTGAATGCTATTCCCTTTTCGGATTTGAAGGCGCATGGGGTCTTGTATGAAACCCTTCCGAAGAACATTCAGTTGCAATTGGCGAATAGTGCTACCATACGGTATGCCCAATTGTTCGATCTAGATGCTTCCTATGAAGTCCATTGCAATAGGGGAACCAGCGGGATCGATGGGAGTACAAGCACAGCCATTGGAGCGGCATACATTTCTGGTAAACAAACGGTTTTTATAACCGGTGATCTCAGTTTTTTTTACGATACCAATGCACTCTGGAATGAACACATTCCCAATAATTTCAGAATTATTGTTTTGAACAATAGTGGAGGAGGTATTTTCAGGATTTTACCAAAGGCAAAAGAATCGGAGCATTTTGAACACTTTTTTGAAACCCAACATGGATTGACAGCCGAGCATTTGGCAAAAATGTATGACTTGGAATACACATCGGTGAAAGATGAGGCTTCCCTCCGGAAAGCGCTGAAAGATTTTTACGGGGAATCCCAACGGCCAAGAGTTTTGGAAATTTTCACTCCTTCCAACGTTAATGACGTCGTCCTAAAAGAGTACTTTCAATTTATTGCGTAGTTTTCCCCAATAGCGCTAACGCCCAATGATAGGCTTTAGGGAGATTGTCGAATACAGCTACTTTCTTTTGGATGGAATCCCCATCGGGCACTTCGAAGGTCTCATCGATACCCTCCGGGTACACGATTGCCATGCCTTTTAAATAGGGGATAAGGTTGATATACTTGTAAAACTTTGGATCTACCTCATAGGGATGGCGGCGGTGGGAGATATATACCCAGGGTTTATAATCGACATAATTGATCCCCTTTACGATCAGATCGAACGTATTTTTATAATTGATGTTTACCCCTTGCGCCACTTCCACTAAAACGATGTTTTCATAGAACCACACCTTGGCCAATGCATTTTCCATAGTATGCAAAAGCGGTGGCGCCCCAGGTAAGTTGTGGGGGCCTTCTTGAGACATAGAATTTGGTTAGTTGCCTCTAATTTACAAATTTAATTGAGATGATTTTTGGCGATGGGAAGCGTATACCCGTATCTTTGTGCCCTATGTTACAACTTGGCCAATATCAAGAACTGACCATATTACGGGAAACAGACCCGGGATTGTTCTTAGGGGATGAAGAAGGAAATGAAGTATTGCTTCCCAATCGCTATAAACCAGATTCGTTTAATGAAGGGGATACCCTTCGAGTATTTGTGTATCTGGATAATGAAGAAAGGCCTGTTGCAACAACCGATGAACCCTATATCACACTCAATGAGTTTGCATATCTCGAATGCAGCGCAGTGAACAAGTTTGGGGCATTCATGGATTGGGGCATGGTAAAACAACTATTTGTACCATTTAAGGAACAGGCGCGTCCAATGAAAAAAGGAAGCTGGTACATCGTGTACCTCTACCTTGACGAAGTCACTCAGCGTTTGGTTGGGACCAGTAAGACCAATCGGTTTTTGGATAACTCCACACTTACGGTTGCGAAATACGATGAGGTGGATATTATGATTACCCATATCACTGATAAAGGGGCCAACGCTATTGTTAATGGCAAGTATAAAGGCCTTATCTACATCGACGATATTTTTGAAGATCTGCGCACCGGGGATCGATTAAAGGCTTTCGTTAAAAAGGTTCGGACCGATAATAAAATCGATTTGGTGTTGCATTCACCGGGGTATCGAAGTATAGAACCCAATGCTCAGTATGTTTATGAAGAATTGTCTGCAGCGGGCGGTTTCCTTCCTTTTCACGATAAATCGGATCCTGATACCATAAAGAATGAATTGGGCCTAAGCAAGAAAAGCTTTAAGAAGGCCATAGGAAGTCTGTACAAGGATAAGAAAATTAAGATTAACGAAGACGGGATAGAACTAATCTAATCAAAACCCTCTTCCCAATCGATACGGAGCACAACGCCCACAAACCCCAAAAGGAGGGCAGGGATCGAGAAAATCCAATCCGCGTTGTTCTTTATACACCACATTCTTTACTTTGGTGGCACCATCGGCACCATATTGAGCAGTACCACCCGAAACCCTTCCATACTGTGCTTGAAGGTCTTCTGCTGTAATATCACTATTTCGGTATTGCAATGTTTCTGAATAGGCTTCACTCATGGCCACCGGCTGATAATAATTCTCTACTGTTACCTTGAAGAAATCCTTCATGGTTTTCCTTTCAAAATTGGGTGTGCCCTCAAAGTCCAGATTTAGGGAAAATTCATCTGGCATAGATGGAAGAGATGTGGCATCGATGGTAAAGTATCGGGTTTCAAAATCGTATTGGCTCCAAGCCAAAATTGGCAATAGGAATAGGATGTAACACAGCTTTTTCATTACGTACAAGATATCAAAAACCGAACCAATTTCCTATATCATTACAGGTTTAACTTTTTAGCTGTATTCTTGGGAATAGCATCCTTATGAACAGTAATACTTATGGTCTTTAATCTCATATAGCTTTCGCTGAAATATACATAGCCACCGTTGGCATTTCTAGAACTATCCGATCCCCAGCTATTTTTCACTTTGTAGTATTTGGCGCCGTTCTGATCCACAAGGGTACCGGTAATATGCATTAAATGGTCATCGGTGGTGGTGAAATTTTCAAATTCATCTTGACGATACTCTTGGGAGACCTTTTTCTCTGGATACACTCCTTGTAAAGCTTTCTTGTTATTTTCAGAATCCAACGGGATCACGGCAACTCCATCTTTTGACGAAAACGTTCGTTCGCTTACATCGCAGTCCAACTCCACGGTAAATCCATTTTCTAAAGCATAATCGATCGCACCCATCATTTCGTCCAAGGAGACATTGTGGAAACTTCCGTAACTCCAGTTATCAGGTATGTTCAAAATAAATTCCGAATAGAATGGAGCATGGGTAAAAGAGGTAATACTCACATAATCGGCAGGAACAATTTGGGTCATTTCCAGAAATGATTTGGGGGTATAGCTTTTGCCTTCGTAATCGAATGAAGTCGGATTCTTACCAATATAGGCCGTAAGGACTCCATCGATGGCAGCTCTCCACTTTTTGCTCAGTTTTCTTCCGGGATTATCAACGTAGGTTTCGACCATCGATCTTAATACAGCAGCCATTTCAGCATGGTTATGACGGGATTCATCTGCAAAAAGTCCGCTAAAAGCTTCTTGAGGGACCAGACCGTATTCCGCCACAGAGTTCATGACGTCGTGTGCTAAGCCTCCTTCACTAAATTGAGCTTTTCCATGTCGCATGACAAAATTCTCGGCTTTTTTGGGATAGGTATTCCGTACCGTATACATTTCGGACAGGTCTATTTGTTTTCCGGTAAGACGTATAATTTCAGATTCAAGGAAGGAAGTACTTGAGAAACTCCAACAGGTTCCGGTTCTTCCTTGGCTAATTACAGGAGTAGCTTCCAAGTCAATGATCTCGGTAAATTTATAGGGTTCTTGAGCCGTGATCTGGCTCACGAAGAACGCTATTCCTAAAGCAAGCAATATTTTTTTCATTATTTCGGAGGTGTTTTATAACATGTCCCGAACTGGGGAATTAGTATCTTTGAAGCTAAAATATGAAATATGACAACACCCAATTGGAAAATTGCCAAAGAATATACCGATATCACCTATAAAAAGAGCGATGGGGTAGCACGGATTGCGTTTAACCGTCCAGAGGTTCGCAATGCGTTTCGCCCGCATACTACTTCGGAATTATTGGATGCGTTTCACGATGCCCAGGAAGACACGAGTATTGGTGTTGTTTTATTATCTGCAGAAGGGCCTTCCCCCAAGGATGGTGTCTATAGCTTTTGTAGTGGTGGAGACCAGAAAGCTAGGGGTCATCAAGGTTATGTTGGGCAAGACGGGTACCATCGATTGAATATATTGGAAGTACAGCGATTAATACGTTTTATGCCTAAGGCGGTAATCTGCGTGGTTCCGGGTTGGGCAGTAGGTGGCGGACATAGTCTACATGTCGTCTGCGATATGACCTTGGCCAGTAAAGAACACGCTATTTTTAAGCAGACCGATGCCGATGTAACCAGTTTCGACGGCGGATATGGAAGCGCCTATTTGGCCAAAATGGTTGGGCAGAAAAAAGCTCGGGAAATTTTCTTTTTGGGAAGAAATTATACCGCACAGGAAGCTTTTGAAATGGGAATGGTCAACGCAGTGGTTCCTCACGATGAACTGGAACAAACAGCCTATGAGTGGGCGCAGGAAGTTCTTGCTAAATCCCCAATTTCTATCAAGATGCTGAAGTTTGCAATGAACCTAACCGACGATGGCATGGTGGGACAACAGGTCTTTGCCGGGGAGGCTACACGCTTGGCGTATATGACAGATGAAGCTATTGAAGGACGCAATGCCTTTTTGGAAAAGAGAAAGCCCAATTTCGATAAAAAATGGTTGCCGTAAAATTTTATTCCGTGATAAAAATTTCTGAGGGAACCCGATCCAGGTTCACAATTTTAAGCACTTCTGCGTCAAAGTTGGTATAGACCAATCCATGGAGGTCATTGCCATTCGAAAATCCGTAAACAATAAGATTGTTTGCCAGATCTACAGCGTAGTTCTCGAGGGAGACACTTCCATATCCTTCGGTTTGGCGAAGATTGTTGGTTAGGAAAAACCCAAGATTGTCCGTACTCAAAAGTGAACCGTTGGTAAGATCGATGATACCAGGCCATTCCGATAGGGGATTGGGTTGGGGAACATCAAGCGGTACCAACATCATATCGCCCATGAACTGGGCATCGAAAAATCCGTTTTCTAAAAGTATACCTACAGAAGGGAGAAAAGGAACGACATTTCTAAGCGCAAGGGTAGTAGCGTCATAAACGTGATAGCGATCCGTGAAAAATACCAAAATGTCATTTCCATTTTTGGTAATGCTAGCTGAAAACTCCGATATGGGTGTGCTGGCCAATATTTCTCCCGATTCCAAATCGAGCCTTTGTAATTCGTTCATTTCACCACCAATACCAATACTTATGAACAGCCAAAGATCTTCATTGATGGTGGCCGATAAAATCCCAGTATCGAACAACTGGGTTAATGAGCAATCATCGCCGGTTTCCGTAATCCGAATATTGGCGGATGTACCCTGACTTGTACTGGCTTCAGAAAAAGCAACCAGTTTCGTACTTGAACCTAGAACGAATGCGGGAAACTCTCCGGATATAGCACAGATATCTCCAAATGTTTCAGTTTGTTGGGTGATCAGATCCCGTTTCCAGACCTTAAAATTGGGACCTTCCCTTCGAAACCAAGTGATGGTATTGTTATTTGAATTTGCAAAGTCATTGGGGGTGATATCAAATTCTGACGTCAGGTTCGTTTCACTGGTTACTCCAGTGCTGCCTATCACAGCAATATCAAATAGTTGGTTGTTTTCTGTACTAATAACAGAAACATTGGGTGCTATGAAATCGGTAGGTTCGGGGTCGATTTGAGGCAATGACTCATCATCGCTTGAGCAAGCTATCAGATTAAAAAAAATTATGAAAAAAAGCAGATACCGTATCATTCCCATGAGCTAAAGATACGGTAATTCTCATATAATTAAAGGATGGAGGAAACGGCTCATGCCAAATAGAAAAAGCCACCCCGAAGATTGTGATACTGACCCCTCGTAAAAACTCAACGGTTATGGTGGCTTATTCTTAACCTAATTTCTGAAAAAACTAATTGAGCTATTGTAAGCTCGTAATTGCATTATAATCCCCTTAATTTACGGAGTCAGTTTTTTTTCGAAATTTCAATATTTTGGGCAAAACGAATCATAGAACCAATTCACTATCACGGACTAGAATGTACATTTTGCCCTTACATAAAATCACCTAATAAGCTTTCTTACCTCTGGATGTATCTGGACTTTTCTTTGCAAGCACAGTATTTGCAAAGAACAGAATCACTAGATTAAGACATATGAACATTAATTGCTTCGTTTTGGTCATTTTACATTTAGTATTTAATGAATCTTTTCACAATGCTTCCTCGATCGGTATGAATCGTAAGAAAGTAAATTCCTGCATCTAATAAATTGATTGACATAGTTTTGCTATCTAAATGATATACTGGACTTACCCGTATTATTCGTCCATGTAAATCTCTTAATTCGATGGAATTCATAATGGCTCCTCCCGTAATGATGGTGATCATATCGGAAGCGGGATTTGGAAAAACCATAGCACGCACTGCTTCTTTCGAACCTATTGTCAATGTTTCATACGCAAATAATAAAGTAAATCTCTGGGGATAGTTTCCTTTGTCTGCGCTAAAGATATAGTTAGCATCATTCAACAAAACGGTCTCATTGGTAAAGGTATCGTGTAAATATACCATAGCATCACTCAGCTCCAACCCTTCTATATTAGAAATAGAAATGGTGTACTGAGATTCGCGTTCGACCAAAGTTGAAAAACCCAAAGGGACTTTAATACCACTCTCGAAGGCCTCACGCGATTGAATTCCTAATTCCCCAGATCCATCTTCCAGATGGGAAAAAAGCGATACCACACTGGCCAATCTTCTACTGTCGTAACCAGCATCCATCCCGGCAGTGGCATTGTCGGTAAATCCAATTAAGGTAGAACTGTATAATTCGTGTTCATCATTCTGGACCTGAAGCCAGAGTCTGTTCAATTCGTCTTCATGTTGGGTAAAACGAAGGGTGGTGTTTCCGGTGGTACGTCTCATGGCATTATTGAATACCGCCGTACCAGCAGCTGTGGCTTTGATGCCGAATCCTTGAGAGGTGGAAATGATTCCGTTGGGCACAGTGGTTCCCGAAGGATCTGATGCAGCAGCTACACCACCCATAAGATTGTACATAGAAATGTCCTGCATCGAAAAGTTCATGCTACCCGCACCGGGAAGGCTGGGACTTGGAGGTGTAAGGTGCTCCCAGAAATATACTTCATCGATCATACTATTGGCGTTTATGAAATCATCTGCTGAGATGGCCGATGGGTAAGGATTCGCCAATACATTGGGGCTATCATTTTTGGTGGTATTGAATTGTACATTAAAGTTGATTATCCCATTGTTGAGCGTGCCCAATTCATGTGTAAAACTGAAGATTCCGCCAGGGCCTCCATAACCATTCTGAGGGCGTACAATATACCCTCTTCCGGTCTCGATTACCCCAGTGATATACTCTTGCCAAAAGTCATTGTTATCGTCAGCAAAGTTTTCTGCTAAAGGAAATTGTGCTGCAACATCGGCATTGGGCACAAAATTGGCTGTAATATGATCCAATAAAAGAAATGCCGCATTGTATACTCCTGTTCGGGTTTCTGATGTCATTGGGCTGCCCAATACCATAAAATCCCTGGAAGCTAAGTCTGGTGTTGTAACATTAACATTGATGGTTCCGTTATTGAACACCTGTGCATTGTCGTTTATTTGTACGATACTTCCAGTGTGCTCGACAATAAGGGATCCGGTTACATCTATATCACCAAGTACCTCGATGAAATCGTTTGCCCTTACCGTAAGTGTGGTACTTGGTTCGATGGAAAGGTTACAGGCCTGGAAACTTCCTTCAATAGCAGTATCATAATCATCTAACAAACGAACTTCATCATCTAAAGTTGGTGCTTGTGGCTGCCATCCCAATGCGTTGGTATACGTTATCATCTGGCCCGAGCACGTTTGCGGAAGTGCCGCTCCAGAACAATCGAAGGAGTCGCCTGTAATCTGCATACCTGGAAAGTTGGTGCAATCCACCCCCAATCCTGCTCCTCCACATGCCGTGAAGAATTGGTCATCAAAAGGAGCTACACCCTCAAAGCAGATCATAGGATCTTGGGCAACATCCTGATAACGAATTTTTAAATGCATTAATGGAGTAGGAGTAGCGGTTACATTATTTCCTGAGAATGCATTGGTTGAGAGTGCTTGTTGAAATGATACTGCAAATCGGTTGGGAAGATTATCATTTTGAATAAACGGACCATATACCGAAAGCAAGGCCAGATAATCTTGATCCAAGATATATCCGCCCCCTAGGTTACCATGTTCATACTCCAAATTCCCGTTTGTGGAAACATTCGTGCCGAAAGCAGCAGTGTTATAATTGATGTAGAGCAGTCCTGATCCTAGCATGAAATCTGTATCACTCGCTATGAATACATCTACCTCGTAGAAATCATCTGTACCATCATTGGTGATCTGTGCATTCTGAAAGGTGAAATTGATGTTTTGAGCGAATGTATAATACATTCCCAATAACAGAAAGGAGCAAACCATCCAACAGGTCCTGCAGTAAAAAGTTAGGGTCGTTTTCATAATGGTGTTTTTTAGATTTGGGTTTTCTTTTTGCTACATCCTCCAATCGAATTGGAAGATGAGTATCCATTGCAATTCGAAGTCAAAGATGTCATGAAGACAGTGGAAAAGGAAATAAAAGGGTGTTACAAAAACATAACAAGTGATTAAATAAACTGATAATCAGATAATTATTTTTGTTAAAATTGAATTCCTATCCCTACATTGGGGTTGAGAATGTTGTTTAAATCGGTGATTTGTATTTGACCATTCATGTCCAAATCCTCCTTTAAATACCCAGGAGTTCCTACCAACTGGATGAGGGTTGTGGCATCGGAAATCTGAATTTGGTTATTATCATCGATATCCCCGCTGTACATGGCAAGGATACCATTTCCCATATCGGTAACCGCCAAAGTGCCTCCTTGAGCAATAGCGGGAGCCACACTGAAGTCAACCAAAGTATTCGAAGCCGATAGGGAAACAGGTGTCGCCGTGACGATGGCAATGTGGTTCCTGTGAAAAATAGATACATGGTACGAAGCCGTGGGAACTAAAAAATCGAGGTTTGAAACGCCGTCAAGGGCAACCATGTCACCATCTCGTTGTAGTAAGGCGGCTTGGCTCGATAACACGATGCCGTTGTCCAAAGGATCACGTAACTCTACCCATATCCAATCCACTATATTATCTTCAATTGCACCCGTACCACTACTGCCTCCATCATTAAGGACCGAACCATCAATGGTAGCGCCATCACCATAGGGACTTACCAATGGCAAACTGGATCTTAGATCATCCCTCATGAGTGTTTCTTCTCCAACATTCGGATTTAAGGAGGCGCCTTGAAGGTAAACCCTAAGCTGAACAATAATCCCACAATTGGTAATCTCATTGTCACCATTTATAGTCCATCCAGAGGTGTTTATTAGAAATTGACGTGCATCACGGGCCCGGCAATATTCCAACCCTAGAGCTCCGAGAGTAATTCCGTTGGGAACTGTTTGTGCTGCCCATCCTATGAGGGTGGCATCGTAATTGGCGACAGAAATTCCCGAATTGTCCAGCATATTGTGCATCTGCTGTACACTACTTACATTCCAGTTGTTTAACGGTTGATTAAAACTGCTTGCATTGGTAAACATAGATTGCATTTCGGTGACGTTGCCGGTATTCCAGCTACCAATAGCTTGGTTAAAGGCAGTTGCGCCAGAAAAAGCTTGATCCATTTCTCGTACATTGGAAGTATCCCAACTTGTAATGTCCTGATTAAAAGCAGACGCATCCATGAACATGGCATCCATTTCTTCTAGTGTTGTGGTGTTCCAGTTGCTTAAGTCGCCATTAAAACTGCTGGCTCCATTAAACATAAAACGTGTAAAACGAAGGCTTGTCGTAGTCCAAGAAAGGTCTTGGTTAAAGCTCGTGGCATTTCTGAACATGCCATCCATATGGGTAACATTGCTCACGTCCCATGTAGATAAATCATCGTTGAAGTTACTTGCACCATTGAACATATCGGTCATAAATGTGATGTTACTCACATCCCAATGACCCGTTCCTCCAGTAAGTGAACTACAATCCCAAAACATTCCACCAAGGGTAGTCGCATTGCTTAGATCGGGCGCATCTGTGGCATTCAGCACCAAATTATTGCAACCGCGAAATGCATTGGCCATAGATGCCCATTGGATATTACCCCATTGTTCAATGGAAAGGATCTTATGTTTGTCGTCCAGATTGTTGAAAAAGATCTGGGTAAGCCCTCCAGAAAGGCCTACCTTATAAGTTCCCGCTGTCCCAAAATCCAGTAGGTGCGTACCCGTTACCCCAATTATTGATCCATTATTGGAGGGATTCCCAACTTCTTCCCAATAAATATCGAAGGTTCCTATGGTTGGTAAGAATATTTGGGTATCGCTAGTGGTGCCTGGAAGATCGGTCTGCCAGATCGTGATAAAGTCTTCGCAAAAGGCAGCTTGGCTATCGCCTAGTATACTCCAGCCAAAATTGTCAATGATGGATTGCCTTTCATCGGTCGCCTCGCAATATTCCAGATTTCCTGCTCCCAGAGTTACACTTGGTTGCAACGTAAGGGCGGACCAACCAATAAGCGTTTGGTCATAATTTTCCAAGGACAATTGAGAACTAGCCAACATAGCATTCATATTGGTAGCACTGGACACATCCCAATTCCCTAAATTCTGATTGAACTGCATGGTGTTGATGAACATGCTATTGAAATTTTGCACACTGCTTACATCCCAATTACCAATATCCTGATTGAAAACTTCAGCACCCCTAAACATGAAGCTCATGTTGGTCGCTGAGGCGGTATTCCAACTACCAATATCACTATTAAAGGCATCCGCATTTCGAAACATTCCGGAAAAATCCTGTACCAGTGAGGTGTTCCAATTGCCCAACGGACTATTAAAGGCATCCGTTTCACGGAACATTTTAGACATGTCTGTAATAGTTGAGGTATCCCAATGGTTAAGATCTGCATCTAAAGAAGTACATTCCCTAAACATGTCGGCAAGACTACTCACTTGACTCAAATCTGGAGCATCTGTTGCAACGATATTTAGATTAACGCACCCCAAAAAGGCTTGACTCATGGTTGTCCATTGTAGGTCGCCCCACTGGTCAACTGAAATAATTTTTAGGACCCCTCCTCCTGAGGCAAAATTAATAGCCTCCATAGCACCGGTAATACCAACTCGATAGGTTCCGGGAACAGGGAATAGCAGTGTGTGGGATCCACTAGCCGAAATAGGACCGCCAAAAAGGGAACCATCCGTGCTTTCCCAATAGATGGTATAGTCTCCAACGCCGGGAATAGTGATTTGGGTGTCGTTACTACCGGTTCCGTTATCACTTTGCCACGTAGTGATGAAAGAATTACAGAAGTTGTCTCGTAAATCACCTACAAAAGTCCATCCATGATCATTGATCAAAATATCCCTTGCAGCTTCTCCTTCGCAATATTCCAGATCTAGTGCTCCTAATGAGATATTGGGTAGTACGGTTTGTGCTGCCCAGCCTATTAAAGTAGCATCGTAGTTGGGTATAGACATAGCTGAAATATTCAGCATAGAATTCATGTTTTGCACTTGTCCTATGTTCCAGTTCCCTAAATTTTGATTAAAAGCCGAATTTTCGAACATAGCCGCCATAAGGGTGACGTTACTTACGTTCCACGAACCAATATCCTGGTTAAAACTTGAGCCTAAGAACATTTCACCCATGTCCAAAACATTGCCAACGTTCCAATTATTAATAGGTTGATTGAAGTTACTAAACAAGAACATGCCGCTCATGTCGGTTGCATTGCCTACATCCCAAGAATTTAAAGCTTCATTGTAACTGCTCAACGCAAACATAAAATGCATGCTCTGTACTTGCGAAACATCCCAGGCATCGAGATTGCCCGTTAGGGAGGTACATTGGGTGAACATATTTGAACAGTCTGTGACTCCGGCGAGATTTGGCACATCGGTAGCGGCAATTGTTAGGTTGTTACATCCGGCGAAGGCATTTTCCATGCTTGTCCAAGCAATATCTCCCCAGCTTTCTACCGTTAAGATTTTTAGACGATCCTCACCAAAAGCAAATCGAATCTGGGAAATGTCTCCATTTATGAAAACCCGGTAGGTTCCAGGATTTGTGAGTGCAACGGTTGTTGTTCCATTAGCTTCCATAACTCCCGTGTTGGTAGGATTTCCTATTTCTTCCCAACCAATGCTATAGGTGCCAATACCCGGAACTATTATCTCGTTATCCTCGGAGCCTCCAGAATTATTGGATTGCCATGTTGTTATGAACGCTCCTGAATCGCAAAAGATGTCTTCAGTATCTCCTATAATGGTCCACCCTGAATTATTGATAAGGTTTTCTCTAGCAACTTCCGAAGTACAATAGACCAATCCTGCTGCACCTAAGGTGATATTGTTGACTGGTGTTTGTGCTTCCCAACCTTGTAGGGTAGCATCATAGTTTGCTACTGAAAGTCCCGATCCACCCAACATGGAAACCATATTGTTGACACTTCCAATATTCCAGTCTCCTAAACTATAATCAAATGCAATTGCATTTTCAAAAGTAGATTCCATTTTAGTGACACTGGAAGTATTCCATCCACTAATATCTTGGTTGAATGTTGAAGCTCCTTTAAACATAAATCCCATGAACTGCACGTTTCCTGTGTTCCAGCTACTGATGTCTTGATTGAAATTTGAGTTGCCTTCGAATAGCGATCCCATATTGATTACATTACTTACATCCCAGGAATCTATATTTTGATTGAATGATGTGTTTGAGAATAGAAATCGCATGTTAGTGACCGTACTCACATCCCAATTGTTCAAGGGTTGATTAAATAATGTCGCGTTTAAAAACATACCAGATACGTTGGTAACCCCATTGAGATTCCAATTCCCGATAGCACCATTAAATACTGAGCAACCTCTAAACATATCATTCATATTACTCACAAGGGATAAATCTGGTATATCTGTAGCATTATACGTAAGGTTGGAGCATCCATAAAAGGCATCTTCCATGCTGCTCCAACCTATATCCCCCCATTGTTCAATCGTTAGTATTTTATCCTTATCTCCCGTATCGTTAAAATAAATCTGCGGAAAAGTTCCTTCAATGGTGATCGTATATACACCCGCAGTAGTGTAGGTATGCGTTGCGTTTCCTGTTTCGTTAGTTTGGGTTCCATCGCCCCAGTCTACTGTGTAATTATAAGAAAGTGTGGTGTTGGTAGGGATCGTTAATTGCTCCGCAGCACTAGAAATATTCCAAGTAGTGACAAACTCATTCTGGGCGTTGATTGAGATTGCAGTAAATAGTAAACATAGCATTAGTAGAAATGGAATGTGGGGTAATTTTGTTCTCATTTTATTGGTTTTTGAAATGGGGTAAATAGGGTAGTGCGTATGCAAGCACATAAAAACTGTCTTCCTCAGATATGTAGAGTAGATTGTTTTATTCATGGGGTCCTTTTTGTTAACATGGTGAAGGCTAAATTGAACGTTCACAACATTAATTAGCTTGAGGACAAATATGATGGCTAGTCGCCTAAAAGGAAAGAAAATAGGGGTGACAAAAGCTTAACAATAGACTCTCAAGAGCCTAAAACCCTTGTCTTGTGGGATTCGAAGTGGTTACGCTATACCTTAAGGAGATAAGGATAGATTTCTGAGTTTGTTGCGAGCCCAAGCTTGTTTCGCAACCGGGTTTTGGTTACGTTAATGGTGTTCACCGTAGTATTTCGAAGGGAGGCAATTTCCTTGGTAGAAAGCCCTAGTTTAATGTAAACGCAGATTTCGCGTTCCGTTTTACTGATATTGGGATGCTTCTCCTGAAGCGTTTCGAAGAACTGCGCATTAATTTCTTGCATATTCTCTTCGACCAAACTTAGTTTTTGCTGCTTTTCAACCTGCATTTTTAGGTCGATCATGATATTTTTGACCTCTTTCTTAACATCGTTACTCTTATAGGCAAGGCGAAGGGCATCACTGAGGTTTTCCTTGAGTTTGATCTGGAATTTGTTGTGCGCAACCACCGTTTCCATGTCTTTTCGTTTCAACTCGAGTTCTCGCTCGTGTTTTTCTTTTTCAATCTGAATGATCTGCTCTGTTTTTTCCTCAATATTTTGGTATTGCAGCTCAATAGTCTTTTTCTGTTTTCGGATGATACTGTAGCGTTGATAAAGGATTCCGAAGAAAACAATTATGAGTACAGCAACGATTGAAACAGCCAACAATTGAATTCGACTTTTCTCTTTCTCTTTTTCGGCGATGCTTAACTTCCTTTTGGATTCAACATCATCGATGGCCTTTTGTTTTTCGAATTGATACGTGAGTTCTTGCCGGACAATCTCTTCTCGATTCTTTTCGCTAAGAATGCTATCACGGGCCACAATAAGACGTTCATACATAAGTAGCGAAGACTTGTAATCCCCTTTTTCTCGGTAGGTATCAGATAATACCTGGGCAGCATCCCTAATTTGAAAGACACCATCGTTTTTCTTGGCAAATTGCATAGCTCTTTTTCCATGGACTATGGCTTCATCAAATTTCCGATTCTCGAAATGAATACGCGCTATTTTGGTAAGTGACTCCGAAATCCCCCGATTGTCGCCGATCCGCTCACGCAAAGAAAGACTTTGCTGGGCATACCGCATAGCTTCTTCATAATGATCGTTTCCTAAATAAATTTCGGATAGGCTCCCCAAGGTTCGCGCACGCCCATCAATGTCATTCAGTTTTTCATGCAGGGCAAGGCTCTTGTTGTAGTATTCCATAGCCTCCTTATATTGCGCTAAGTTAGTGTAACCCAATCCTAAATTGGTATAGGCCAATGCCAATCCTTGCTCATTGTTATCCTTTTGCATTAACACTTGACATTTTTTAAAATACCGAATGGATTCTTGATGATTGTTTTGGCTTTGATAGATAAGGCCAATATTATTCAAGGCATTGGCTTGCCCTTTTATATTGCCTAATTCTTCGTGGATTTTTAAGCTTTCAGTAAAATTTTGGATGGCATCTGCATAATTTGCCAAGTCAATTTGTGATAACCCGATATTACTCAATGTATTGGCTATGCCTCTTTTATCACCGATGCGTTTTCGTATGTCAAGACTTCGAGTATAATAATAGATGGCTTCATTTGGGTTGGCCCTTAATCCGAAGGATACTCCTTGGGTGTTTAATGCCTTGGCCTGATGTTCCAAATTTCTGTGCATTACCGCATAGGCATATTGCTTCTTAGCCAGTTCGAAGGTCTCAGAAGGGTCTGAAAAAAGTTTTTCCTGCCACAAATAGGAATGCACCTTGGCAAGTTTTAGAGAATCTGAAATCGACGGGATAGCCAAAAGCGAATCAATAATGTTTTCCCCAGGTTCTTGGGAGTGCAGTGTTGACATCATACAGAGGAAGCCGGACACCAAAAAGATGATACGCTTTTGCAAGGGCATTAAATAGGGGTCTAAATGCTTATTTTACTATGTTCTGAAAATCAATATATCCGGCTTAACTTCCGAAAATATTCAAGTTCACATCACAAAAATGGTTTATAATTCTTATGATGACAAACTAAGGTAGTGACAAAATATTAACAAGCATCATAAATTGTTGAAAATAAGATCTGTAAGTGTGTTTTTCGCCCTTATATGTGATTATGGGCTAACCATCAATTTTTTAGAAATGGTACCGCTCTCTGTGTTGATTTGGAGTATTAAAAAGTTGCTGGTGGTTGTAGGGATGTGAATTTCATCGGAAATCCCACCTTCATAGTTCTGTATGAGACGGCCGGTAACGTCGAACAGTTGCATCGAGGTTATTTCAATGCCAGTTGAATTTTGAAGGATCAAACGATTCTTAACAGGATTGGGAGATACCGTTATTCCAAAATCTGTATCATTATCAGTAACAGATAGTGAAGTTTCCTTTACCAGATAGAAACCGCCCTGAGATCCTAAGGAGGAGATAACAATATTGCCACTTTCAAAATAAGGATACACACTCCAAGCACCATTAAAACCAGGATTGTTATTAAAAGAATGGACGTCGAAATATCCCAATTCAGTCATGGTTCCGTTTGCAATATCAGTAATATCTAAAACTCGCATCCCAGCACTATAACTGGCTTGATAGTATTTATTTCCAAG
>JAHQVM010000038.1 GCA_019634365.1 Flavobacteriaceae bacterium
ATAGTAGGAAGGATAGATCCCATATTTTTTATAGAATCCCCGTGAGAATGACTCCGCATTCTTAAATCCACATTCTTGGGCAATGGCCTTAATGGTGAATTTCCGGTAGAGCGCTTGCGACAGCACTTCGTTAATCGCATACTCCAGGCGTAAATCACTGATATACTGCGAGAACCCCTTCCCTATTTTTAGGTTGATGACCCGGGACAAATAATTGGAGTTGGTCTTCATGTCCTTGGCCAAGGAATTTAAGGTGACTTTGGGATTCACAAACTTCTTTTTACGTTCAAACTTCTCCAGACCTTCTATAATTTGGGTCACAATTTCTGCAGAGATCCCCAAGGCGGCTTTGTCTTCTTTTAATTTTTGAGTCACCTTAGGCAAAACCACCGTATTCACAAGGGCATCGAAGCGTTTTTCGAAAAGGCGTTGCCTACGGTAGTAATAGCCTAAAAAACCCAAGGAAACAACCAGCAATCCCCCACCACCTAGCAGCAAGGTGCGATTCCGTTGGCTTTTTTGCTCCAGGGAGTTGATGAGTTGTTGTTTTTCTTCAATTAACCGAGGGGTTTCTAGTTCACGTATATATTTAGGTTCAAAAAAGATGTAATTATGCTTTTGAACACTGTCAAAGAAGATAAGCCTGTTTAAAAACTCAATTTTCTTCTCGAATTTGTCTGGCCCAGAATAATAATTATTCAAATTCTTATAGAGAATCCGATCATTAATAATATTAAATACAGTAGTGTCTATTTTAAATAACGAATCTGCTTTTAATAAATAACTTAAGCCTTTTTCTTTCTCTTTTAACCCAATCCAAGACAACCCCTTAAAAAGAAAAACATTGGATAAATCTTCATCGTCAACAACATCAAAACGATAATTGATTACACTGTCAGAATATTTCAATGATTTTTCCAAGTCACCCAAATAATAATGTATTTCCATACTAGCGTCCAAATACCATTTACCCTGGATTTTATATGTGAATTCTTCACCATATAACTTTATTTGTTCCTTCAAACTATCTAAATGCGATTTGGCCGTTTCATATTCTTTTAAGTTCAGATAACAAAAAATAAAATTCTTTCGGGATCTTATTTTCTCTAATTGATAATGTTTGAAGGCCTTAATTCTTGCTCCGCTTCGAGTTGCATTTAAACTGTTATCGTAATATTCTGATGTATTTATTATTGAATCGAGTTCCTTCTGCAACAAAAGAGCTCTAACTTTACTACCCCATTCCGCTTGAAGAATTGACATTTGTCCTAAAACGAAAATGATGTGCGTATAGTTTTTTTGTTCTTTTGCCAATGCATATGTCTTAATATAATTTTCATACTGCTTTCTAACATTGTCCATCCTACCATAATATACGCCCTTCATTAAATATCCTAAACTTGGATAAGTAATGTTGCTCTGGTTTTTGGTTAGCAGGATAATACTATCAGCAAAAGCAATGTTCTTCTCTGGTGAAAAAATCCTCGCCAAGCGATCATATCCTCGTGCCATTTTAATGGTATCGCCTTCTTTTTTACCACGATCCAAATAGGTTCTAGCCACTTTTTCCATTTTAAGAGTATCTGGATGCACTTTATCGAACAAAGACAACAACTCCTCATCCTCCAACCCCTCCAAATAAGATGGGGTAAGCTCTTGGCCCTGTAGGACCCAAAAAGTGCCAACAAAAAAACATAGCAACCATAATGCATTTTTAACCATTGTAATCCCCCTTAACTTAGTTTATATAAATTTACGTTTTTCCATCAGTTACACGAGGTATAAAAAGGAATCACCCATTCCCAACCACATAAATCCATCATAATCAAATAGCTAACAATGCATTATACAGCAGAAATCCCATGGCTATTTGCCCTTAATTCATGAATCCTCACCGTTCTTCCTTGCCCAAAACAACATTCTCCACGACTTTTGAGTTGTTCTTATGTAGATAATACAATACGTTTGAATCTAGAAATGCCGTTCCCAACAAATGCTTTTTTGCATAACGACTCAGGGAGGGAGAAGTCGTGTTAGGAATGGCATTGTTTTTATCACACGCTTACCCCATTCTCTATTCCCATTTTCAATTTTATTGTGTAACTTGGTACAACTAACACCAACCGTGTATGTCGCAACCGAAATCTCCGTTTACCAAGGCGCAACTGCTCCCCCAAGAAGAAACCCTGGAAATTGCCCATGAAAAAAGGGATCTGGTCATTGGTATCCCCAAAGAAATCCATTTTCAGGAGCAACGTATTTGCCTTACCCCAGATGCCGTGGCCGCACTGGTGGCCAACGGACACCGCGTCCTTATAGAACGCAATGCGGGAAAAGAAGCAGGATATTCCAACAAGGATTATAGCGAGGCGGGCGCCCAGATTTCGGAAGACACCAAAAAAGTATTGGGATGCCCCATCATCCTTAAGGTAGAACCTCCTACCCTTTCGGAATTGGAACACATCAACCCCAAAACAGTCTTGATTTCTGCCCTGCAATTAAAAGGCCAGAAAAAAGAGTATTTCGAAACCCTCGCCAAAAAGAAAATCACGGCATTGGCCTTCGAATTCATTAAAGACGAAGACGGCAGTTACCCAGCCGTGAAAGCCTTGAGTGAGATTGCAGGAACTGCCTCCGTACTCATCGCCGCAGAGCTTATGGTGAATTCCCAAAAAGGGAACGGCCTGTTATTCGGGAATATTAGTGGCGTGCCTCCTGTGGAAGTGGTCGTTATTGGTGCGGGAACCGTAGGACAGTATGCCGTTCGTTCGGCTTTGGGATTGGGTGCCAACGTAAAAGTTTTCGATAATTCCATCACCAAATTGCGGCGGATTCAGTCAAAAGTGGGCCAAGCCCTGTACACTTCAACCATTCAGCCCAAAAACCTATTAAAAGCCCTTCGCCGCTGCGACGTGGCCATTGGTGCAGTTCGGGGCAAGCACCGTTCTCCGGTCATTGTCACCGAAGCCATGGTAGAATGCATGAAGAAAGGCGCTGTTA
Organism: Flavobacteriaceae bacterium; assembly: GCA_019634365.1. GTDB lineage: Bacteria > Bacteroidota > Bacteroidia > Flavobacteriales > Flavobacteriaceae > Aureisphaera. Next base: position 3,001 of record JAHQVM010000038.1, read on the forward strand.
TCATTGATGTGAGCGTGGATATGGGTGGCTGTTTCGAAACCACCGAAATGACTTCCCACGACAATCCAGCCATTACCAAACACGGCGTGTTGCATTACGGGGTGCCTAATATTCCAGCACGTTACCCGAAATCGGCATCCGTTTCCCTCAGCAATATCTTCACCCCATACCTATTGGAAATTGCGGAATGCGGCGGATTGGAAGAAGCCATTAGAATCGATGGAGGATTGAAAAATGGTTTGTATTTTTACCACGGAATTTTAACGAACAAAGCCGTCGCCGATTGGTTCGATATGCCGTATAGCGATCCGAATTTGTTCATTTTTTAAACACACTGCCTTACATACCCATTCTTAATGCCTTTAATCAAACGATTTGTTTATTATTTTGGCGGATTAGCCCTCGGAATCTGCTTTTTATATTTCTTTATTGGAGGAAGTGGAGCTTCCTGCGAAATGGACTACCTCCCCAATGCCCGGGTTTTGAAAAACATCCGGAACAAGGAGCGTGCTTTTTCTGAAAATGTATTGCAGGAATTGCAGCGCCAGCAAATGGACACTTCCGTAATTTCTATCTTATTACAAGACGGCAAAGTACTTTTTTCTGAAAGCAATACCGAAGGAGATCCCTGCAATAGCTACGTTATCCGAGGGAAGTCATCCGAAAAATGGGTAAAGATCACGGTTGATAATTGTGCCGAAAAAGCGACCGTAAATGATATTTCAGTTTCCGATTCGAAGTAATTGAAATTCCCGAAATCCTTAGCAGGTCTTTAACACTCGAGCGTTTTTTTCTTAATTATCTTTAAGCTTTTAGTAACCGATCTGCTCATGATAAAGAAAATACTACTGCTTGTGGTCATGTGCTCCTACGCTTTGGTTTTGGGGCAAGACAAAATGACCATCGCATGGGATGTTTCCCTTTCCATGCAAAACCGAAACATTGATAAAGAATTTGAATTCCTGGACAAATACTTTCAAAAGTATCCCAATACGCGTGCTCGGGTGATTCTTTTTAATGGAATTCAGGCGAATGAAAGGGATTTTACCATTCAGAATGGGCAGTGGGAAGGCGTTAAAAAAGAACTTAGCGAGGCTATATATGATGGTGCCACGGGGTATCATACCCTAACCAAAGTATTCCTAGACGGCACTACTTTTCTATTTACCGATGGGATAGAAAACATGGAAGAGGACCTTCCTCCCTTGGGTAAGCAACTCTATGTCATCAACAGCCGGGTGAAGAACAACCTGAAGAACCTTCAGTTTTTGGCCTTATCCAACAAAGGGCGTTTTGTGAACCTAAAACCGCCGGGCGCAACGGTTAAGGAAGAATTAATCAATGGATTTATTCATGGTTTGGACGTTCCTTTGGAAGCAGTTACCATACGCGTTAAGGATTCGAAAAAGAAGACCCGACCCAATGAGGACGGGAGTTTTCAGATCATGGCGGTTCCCGGGGATATTGTGGTGATTGAAGTGGCGGGAATTGATCCTGTTGAAAAATTGGTGTCCCAAAATGAAGAACTGAATGTTTGGTTGGAATACGAAGGGATCGAATTGGGAGAGGTGATGCTGGAAAAGAAAAAAGAAGAGGAAGAATCCTCAGAAGAAATCAATACGGGTATCGGCAAACAGAAGAAAAGAAATGTGGGCTATGGTATTACCACTTTGGAATCTGAAGATTTCAATGCTGCCGCAACCACTATCAGCGAGGCACTTCAAGGGAAGCTTCCCGGGGTACGAGGCACCAATATTGAGACTTCCCTCATTCGGGGTCAGACCACCTTGGTAGGAAACAACTTCCCGCTTATTATTTTAGACGATGTTCCGCTTCCCATAGGGCAATCGACCGATTTCATTAGTCCAGGCTCCATCGCTTCAGTAACGGTTCTCAAAGGATTTGCAGCCACAGTCATATATGGATCCCAAGCACAAGGAGGCGCCATTTTGTTAAAAACCAAGATGATGGCCGAAAGGGAACGCAGGGACTTACAGAATTTAGAAGCAAAGAAAGTAGTCAACAAATACAATGACAGTAATTTGGATGCTCCTGTTTACAACAAATCCTATTTAACCCAATTGGCACAGGAGTCGGACGTGCTCTCTGCCTATACTCTTTATCTCAACCAACGCAAAGCCTTACTCGACAATCCCACTTATTTTGTGGATCTGTTCGAGTATTTTTCAACCAAAAACACCCGTATTGCCAAGAGTATCGGTTATTCGGTGCTAGAGCGACACAGCAATAATGTGGGTGCCTTGCGAACCCTTTTATTTAAAGCTCGCGAAAAAGGGTTCTACGATATGGAATTGCATTTCGCCAAGGCTATAGTGGAGAATTATCCCAACAGGATCCAGTCCTACTTCGATTTAGCCATGGCCCAGAAAAGCAACGGCAATTTACAAGTGGCTTTGGATCTATTTTTGGGCATTGCAGACGGATCCATTCGGCCCGATCTTGATTTCAACCCTATCTTGAAAACGGCCAATCAGGAAATCCGGAATCTATTGGACGATCATAAAGATCAGTTGGAAATCAGTAAGACCCAGGTGACCCACTTGGAGAAGGAAGCATTGGAAGCCCGTATCGTTTTCGACTGGAGCAATTGGGATTCTGATTTTGAGTTCATTTTTATCAGTCCCAGTGAGAACTATACACGCTGGAAGCACACCATGGACAATCCGGAACGGCTTAAGGACGAACTGGAAAAAGGGTATTCTCAAGAAGAGTTTGAGATATCTGGAGGTGACAAAGGCATTTGGAGGGTCATTGTGAAGTACTTGGGGAATAGGAACCAGAAGAGCAATGTACCAGAATACATCCGTTGTTTGGTGCAGTACAATTATGGGAAGGAAAATGAGCGAACGGAAGAATTTATCATTCACCTCTTTAAGGAAGGCAGCGAACAACTCGCCTTTAGTCTCGACACGCTATCTGGATAGTGAACTATCTTGATTTATAATCCATTGGAACCTTAACAAATCAACAACACTTTATCATCTCTTTCTTTCTTATTTTTAAGGAAAACGTTGAGTCATGATAAAGAATGTACTTTGTAGCCTATTTTTGTTGGGTACCGTATTGGTCTTTTCGCAAGAAAAAGTGACCATTGCATGGGATACTTCCCTCTCTATGCAAGAACGAACCATCGACCAGGAATTTGATTTCTTGAGCAATTACTTCACAAAATACCCCAATACTGCTGTTAGGGTCATTCAATTTAATGGAGTTTCATCCATTTCAAAAGATTTTCAGATATCGGATGGGAACTGGCAACCGATCAAATCCCTTTTGGCTTCTGTACGGTATGATGGGCCATCAGGTTATCATACGCTTACCGATGTGCATCCCGATGGAACCACCTTCCTATTCACAGATGGAGAAGAAAATATCGAAAAAGAAACGCCTCATCTAGGAAAGACACTCTATGTGGTTAATAGTAAATACAACCACGACTTGAAGAACCTCCAATTTTTGGCTCTTGCCAATAAAGGGCGTTTTATCAATATGGCACCTTCATCAGAACCCATACGCTATTCGGGACCGCCCATACTCTATACCGGTAATGTGTACGGAGATGCGGTAGCTCCAGAAATGGTTTCTATTGCCGTAAAAAACACAGCGACCAAGGTCGCACCCAATAGCGAAGGATCTTTCAAATTAAAGGCAAAACCCGGCGATATCCTTGTGGTGGAAGCGCCAGGACTTCCTACTTTAGAAGAAGCCATTACCGCCGATAACAATTTAAATGTTTGGATTCGGAACGAAGGGCTGGAATTGGAGCAGGTTCTCATTCAGAATAAAAAGGAGAAAGAGGGTGAGAAATTAGAATCTGTAGGTCTTGGGTTCGATCGTAGGGAAAAAAGAAAGATTGGATATGCCGTTGCTACGGTTAAAGGTGACGATTTAAACCAGGCCACCACCAATATTAGTGAAGGAACCCAAGGGAAATTCGCGGGTGTGACCCGTAGAAGGGATCAAGACATTAGTGAATCCCTAATTCGTGGAGCGAATAGTTTGTTTGCCAACAACTACCCATTGCTTATCATTGACGGTGCTCCAATCGCCCGTTCTAACTCCAGTCGTGGAAGGGGTTCAAGGCAACTTAGCAACTTTATAGATCCCAACAATATCGCTGATATAACGATCCTAAAAGGATATGCAGCTACCAATCAATATGGTTCTGAAGGCTCAGGTGGGGTCATTCTCGTAAAAACCAAAAGTTTGGCGGCCATAGAGGAAGCCGAAGAACGCAGAAAAACAGATAAGGACCAGAACAGCAATCTTTATAAAGGAGTATTACAACCACCACCAAAATATTCCCAGACGTATTTAACGGCACTGGATCGGGAATCCCCTACAAACAAGGCTTATGATTTATATTTTGAGCAGCGCAACCTACAAATGGGCAACCCCAATTATTTTGTAGATCTATTCGATTTCTTTGCGCGGAAAAATCAAAATTTGGCAAAAACTGTGGGATATAATATTCTGGAATTACATGCCGAAGATTTCGGCGCCATGCGATCCCTACTTTTTAAAGCCAAGGAAAAGAAGTTTTACGAAATGGAATTGAATATTGCCAAGGCCATTATAGACGAACATCCCAATAGGATTCAGGCCTATATGGACCTAGCAAAGGCTCAAAAACATAACGGTAACTACCAAGCTGCATTGGACCTGTTGCTCGCCATTACAAGCGGTACAGCCAATCCCAATGTAGATTTTACGCCCCTTCATAAAACGGCAGATCAAGAGATCCGCAATCTCATTGCAAGTCATAAGGACGGTTTGGAATTGAGCAAGATTAAAGTGTCCCACCTAAAGAAAGAACCCTTGGATGCTCGCATTGTATTCGATTGGAGCGAGTGGGATGCCGATTTTGAACTCACCTTTGTGAATCCGCAGCGGGAATTCGTTACCTGGAAACACACCGCCGAAAATCAGAACAGGCTTATGGACGAGCAAATTAAGGGGTATATGCAGGAAGAATTCGAAATTGCAGGTGGTAACAAAGGTCTTTGGCAGGTGAATGTAAAATACCTTGGCAATCGCACCCCAGATAATGATCGGCCTGTTTATTTAAGGTGTCTGGTACAGTATAATTTTGGTGAAAGCGATGAGCGTACCGAAGAGTATGTATTGCGTTTGTTCGAGACCGGAAGTGAACAATTGGCTGTAAGGGTGGCTACAGAATAATCAGCTTACAGGCCCCTGCGCTGTTTTTCACGTTTTAGTAAATCCAGTTCCCGGCTGGTCTGTCCGGCTACGGAAGTATTTTCCTCGGCCCTACGAATAAGATAGGGCATCACGTCCTTTACAGGACCAAAAGGAATGTACTTGGCCACATTGTAACCAGCCGCGGCTAGATTATAGCTAATATGGTCGCTCATGCCGTACAACTGACCAAACCAAACCCGTGAATCATTACGCAATAGTCCTTTGGCATCCATCACCTCCATGGCTAAATAAGTACTTTGCTCATTGTGGGATCCCAAAAACAGGGATACGTCCTCTAGATGGTCTAGAATATAGTTCACGACACTATTGAAATGATCATCGGTGGCTTGCTTGCTCGCACAAATGGGAGTTGGATATCCCTTATCCTCTGCCCTTTCGTTTTCTTTTTCCATATAGGCACCGCGAACCACTTTAAATCCGAGCTTATAATCCTTTTTCTTAGCTCTTTGGTGCAATTCTTTTAGATAGTCCAACCGATCCCAGCGGTAACATTGTAACGTGTTGAATACAATAGGCTTTTCCTTGTTGTATTTCTCCATCATCCGTTCGCATAATTCGTCGGCTGCATCTTGCATCCAGGTTTCCTCACCGTCTATAAGGAGTGCAATATCGCATTCATAAGCTACTTTACAGATCTTATCGTATCGATCCACAATGCGTTGCCATTCTTGGGCTTCGCTTTCGGAAAGGGGTTCTTTTTCGGTAATTTTCTGCCATATCTCAAACCTTCCCAAACCTGTGGGCTTAAATACCGAAAAGGGCATGGCGTCCTTTTCTTTGGCGAAATAAGTGAGTTCGATCACCTTTTCCATCGTAGCATCGAATTGTGCCTCTTCTTCTTTTCCTTCAACCGAATAATCCAGCACGGAGTGTACATCGGCCTCTTGCAAACTATCTACCACGGGCATACAGTCGTCTTCACTCACTCCACCGCAGAAATGGTCGAAAACAGTAGATCTTATTAACCCTTCCACCGGCAAATTGATATTGAGCGCAAACTTGGTGGCAGCCGTACCAATACGAACCAAAGGTTCCTTAGAAATCATTTTGAAGAGGAAATAGGCCCGTTCTAGTTGAGAATCGTTCTTAAGCTTGAAAGCAATTTCGGTATTGTCGAAAAGTCGTTTTGTTGTCATTTGAGTGCAAATATCCTCACAAATATACTTAGATTTGGAATCTCTAAAAGCCCAAAATAAAAGGATGGAGAAAAAAATTGTAAAGGACAGAGGATCTGTATATTTAGGACAACCCGGATGGGATGCTCTTATCCAATTCATCCAAGAATCGAATCCTTCGAAGGTATTTGTCCTTACAGATTCGCATACCGCAAAGCACTGCTTACCCTATTTTGTGAGCAGTATGCCCAAAGGTTTCACCTTTCAACACCTGAATATTCCAGCAGGGGAAATGCATAAGAACATTGCGACGTGCAGTAATCTCTGGGAGCAACTTTCCCGGTCCGGAGCGGACAGGCAGAGCCTTATGATCAATTTGGGCGGTGGAGTGGTTACCGATTTGGGCGGATTTGTGGCCTGCACTTACCAACGGGGCATTGACTTCGTTAATATCCCTACTTCACTCCTATCTATGGTCGATGCCGCCGTAGGTGGCAAAAACGGTGTGGATTTAGGGAACTTGAAGAACCAAGTGGGTATTATAAAAAATGCTCATAGTGTCCTTATCGATATTGCATTTTTGGAAACTCTCCCGGATCATGAATTTAGGAGCGGAATGGCCGAAATGATCAAACACGGGCTGATACATTCCGAAGTCTATCTCGATCAGGTTATGGTTTTAGATCGCAATGAAAAAAGTCATCTGGAAACGGCGATTTGGGATTCCATTTTGATCAAGAATGAGGTAATCACAGAGGACCCTTTCGAAAAGGGATTGCGAAAAACATTAAACTATGGCCATACCTTAGGTCATGCCATCGAATCTTTCTGTTTGGAATCGTCTACCAGAAAAACACTGCTGCATGGCGAAGCCATTGCCATTGGGATGATTCTCGAAACCTACATCTCCCATAAACAGTTTCAATTCCCTGAATATCAGTTAGAAAAAACCACCAATTTCATTCTTCAGCACTATGCAAGGGTGTCGTTTTCCCGATCTGAGATCGATGAGATTATTAAATTGTTAATCTTCGATAAGAAGAACTCGCATGGAAGCATCCAATTCGTACTTTTGGAAGACATCGGGAAACACAAGCTGAATTGTACGGTTCCTAATGCACTTATTTTTGAGGCATTCGATTTTTACAGGGACTTTCCTTTTTAGCGGTTTCTGTTGTATATTTAATAGTACGTTTCAACCATCACACACCCCAAAATGAAAAGAGTAATCGTTGATTATAAGAAGTTAACACCCGAAATTCTTTCCTTGCTGGTGGCAAAGTATCCAGACGGCTACGACGATAAGCATATCATTGTTTTCAAAAATGCAAAAAACCAAACTGTTGAAGCCGTCGAAGTAAATACCGAAGACACCATCTATTTGGTTAAAGTAAGCTCGAGTTTAGTGAATACTATGGCGAATTTCGATTTGGAAGATTATGCCGAGTCAGATCACAATGAACCCCTTAGTGAGTTTCCCGACAAGAATTTGGAAGAAGACGCGTCTTAGCTTCTATAAGTACCTTTCTTTAATAATGTTGGCATGATGAATTTCATGCCCAGCAATGATTGTGAGCGCTGCTAGCACAGATAGTTGGGAGTTACTGGCTTCTCCCCTGCGATGCAGGGTCGTATCTGCAAAGCTTTTGACCATTGCAATGGTCGATTGGCGAACCGCTTTATATTCTTCAAGCAGATTCTCCATGGATCGATTTACAGGACGGGCATTTCCCGCAAATTCGTCTTGATCAAATCCCTTTATTACTACATTTTCAGCTCGTGCAAACTGCAAAGCACGATACGAAAACACACGTTCCGTATCGATAATGTGAAGCAGCACCTCCTTGGGGGTCCACTTTCCCGCTTCGTACTGATAATCGTGCTTTTCCGGCTGAATGCTCTTGAAGAACGCAGTCGTTGCATCCAGCCCTTGAATTAACTGGTCTACAATGTGCGCATCGCCCGTTAAGGAGATATAGGTTTCGTAATACGGATTATAATCGATTCCTGGTGTCATAGGTTGGATTTTTGCAAGACACCAAATATAAAAAACCCCTCGTTTGAATGCGAGGGGTTTATATATATTTAACAGCTGTTATTGAATTTCATGGAAAATGGAATGCATCAGGCGTTTTTTGTCGTTGATGCTTTCTTCCAGCGATATCATGGTTTCCGTTCTGGTCACACCTTCAATATCATCTACCTGATAGATGATTTCCTTTGCATGACTCGTGTCTTTCGCCCGGATCTTACAGAAAATATTGAATTTACCCGTTGTCACATGTGCTACGGTAACGAAAGGTATTTCGTTAATACGTTCCAACACAAATTGGGTTTGGGAGGTTTTCTGAAGAAATACCCCAACATATGCAATAAAGGAGTACCCCAACTTTTTATAATCGACAGTTAAGGAAGAACCAATAATGATTCCTGCCTCTTCCATTTTTTTTACCCTTACATGAACCGTTCCTGCAGAAATTTGAAGTTTTTTAGCAATATCCGTAAACGGTGTCCTCGTGTTTTCGATCAACATATCCAAGATATGATGATCTGTTTCATCTAGTTTGAATTTAGCCATTTTTGTCTACGTTGTTAAGGACAAAAATACTTCTTTTCCCTAAAAAACATCGAACGAATCTTTGAAAAAAACCTGATTTTCTGCGTTTTTATTAACAATCATTGAAACTTTCTCACCTTCGAAAACGTTTTCGTGAGAATTCAGCAATATTTTAACTCCTTCCACATCTATTTCCCTGTGACCTATATAATTGGAAAGATTACCTATAGCATCCACCCTGGGAACCATCAAAATACCGTCGTCTTCCAATCGTTCTTCAAACTGAATGGCGATATCAACCGTACCCTTTGAGTTTCCATAGCGGGCATTTCTAAGAATGATATCCCGGCATCTTTTTTCATTCTTGGGAATGTGATGATAAGGTATATGCTGTGGCAACTGATCATTCCATGGATACAGACCAAAAAGTTCTAAAAAGGCATAAAAAATATACTTCCGGGTTGCTTCCCGCTCATAATCTCCCGGATAATGACCCGCTTCAAACAAAATCGTAGGAACCTTTAGGGATTGAAAGGTGTCTCCCACACAATTATCATTGAAAGTATCGTCGTAACGCCCCACTCCACCAGGCAAATGCACTGCCAGCATGCCTGCCATACTGGAAATATGTTCCATAGCCACTTTACGCGCTTTGGTACGGCTTCTCGTTTCATCAGCAGCTGGTGAAAGAAAGGAAATGGAGGCGCTTTTACCGGATGGCAGACAATATAATGTTCGTTGATCATGCAGATTTAGGCACAAATCGGGTTGAAAGTTGTCGAAAAGTACCCTTAACAGCTTGCTTTCGGGCTGAGAAAGCTTCTTGGCATCACGATTTAAGTCGATTCCATTGGCATTTTCCCGGGTATAGGTAGCAGCTCCATCTGGATTTAGAATAGGGATTACACAAAAAGTATAGGTGTTTAAGAAAGTTTCGATCGCAACTTGATGAACATCTTCTTGTGAGATAAATGCGAAAAAATCGAAAAGCGCCTTCGTTGTGGTCGATTCATTTCCGTGCATCTGTGACCAAGCCAAAACTTTTTTGGGACCGTTTCCGACGGTTATGGAAACAATTTTTTGTCCCTTTACGGAATGCCCCAAAGTTTCAATTCTGAATTTGTCAGGGAATTCTTGAACGATGGGATCGAGGTGATTCCATTGAATATAACGCCCCTTTAATTGTGATTCAAAATACCGTTGATACCAAGTTTCAATTTCCATAGCAATGCCTATCGTTTACAAAAGTAAACATCTATAAGTTTACAACTGTAATCAAGATTGATTGCATATTCTGTTAATTACTGTAAACAAAAGGATGTTCAGGTTTACAACAGTACCATCAAATTTAACAATTTAATTTATTCAAATATTTATATTATTTAATATCAACATTTTAGGTACTTAACTATAAACTATTAGTTTAATACTTTAGTTCTTTGTTTACAAATGTGACTTGTTGTTTTCAGCTTCCTTGATTACATTTGTAACACAGTATTTCTTTTATTGAAGTTACAATGGTAAACACCTTAGAATTTTCGAAAAGGCTACAGAAAATCCTTGAATTTTACGGATTATCGGCCACTGCTTTTTCTGAAAAAATTGCCTTCAACCGCTCCACTATTTCCCATCTTCTTTCGGGTAGAAACAAACCTAGTTTGGAATTTGTCATGAAGGTCTTGGAGGAATTTCCTGAGGTGGAATTGTATTGGCTATTGAATGGTAAGGGTACCTTCCCTTCCACTTCAAAAGAACCTGTCGTAGAAAAACATATTCCAAAATCGGAAGATCTCTTTAAGCAGCCCATTCAAAAAAATCCAGAAAGCGAATTACCCAAATCGGAAATACCATCCGTAATTTCATCTGAAGAAACGCTACCCCTTATTTCAAAAAATGATTCAGAAATCGATCAAATCGTAATTTTTTACAAAGACGGGAGTTTTAAGGCCTACAGATAGAGATGTTCTTCCCAAAATTTCGGAAATTTGCATAAAAGCCCAATATGCGTCCCTATTTTGCGATTTCCATCCTTTTTTTAATGTATGGTTGCTTTTCTACCCCCGAACGCAATTGTTCCGATTACAGAACAGGTACTTTCACTTTCGAAGCTTTGATAGGAACGGAAATAGAAACGACTACATTTGTACGGAACGATTCCATAGAAATTGATTATTTTCGGGGCAAAGCAGATTCTTCCTCGATCCGTTGGATCAACGACTGTGAATACATCGTGAAGAAAATAAACCCTAAGAACATGGCAGAAAAGAAAGCGGTCCACATTAGGATTCTTTCTACCAATAAAAACAGCTATACCTTCGAATACGGCATTGTAGGAGGGGATAGCAGAGAAAAAGGTACTGCCGTAAAAGTTAATTAGTTAGCGAATTGCAATGAAAAAATCCCTAGAATTATTCCAAAAAATCGTTCATAACCTCCTGGAAGATGAGAAGAAGAATCCAGTAGCCGAATTTGTTCCTGCAGACGCGCTTTTCGAACGCATGGATCTAGCCTTGGAAGAACATCCCATATCGGAAGAGGATCTCGCTACCCTTCTTCAGGATTTGGTTTTTAAAACCCCACGTACAGCAACGAATGCTTTTTTTAATCAGCTTTTCGGCGGTAGAAACGATAAGGCCATTTTAGGGGACCTTTTATCAGTTATGCTCAACAATAGTATGTACACATACAAGGCAGCTGGCCCTATGGTGGGAGTGGAAAAGGCTGTATTGGGAAAAGTCTGCAATATGATAGGCTGGGATGAAAACTCAGGCGGTACGTTTGCCTCTGGTGGCTCAATGACCAATTTTATGGGAATGCTCATGGCCCGTGACGCCAAACAAGAGGACGCCCGCTATAAAGGCGTAGCCAATAACCTCACGGTGTACACCTCTGCAGAATCGCATTACAGCACCCCAAAAAATGCAGCTTTCAGTGGAATTGGTAGGGACCAAGTGCGCAGCATTGCTGTAGACGATTGGGGAAGAATGGATGTGAAAGCACTGGAATCTGCCATTGTTAAGGACTTAGAAGAAGGTTTCATACCCACATTAGTAAATGCAACTGCCGGAACTACCGTATTGGGAGCTTTCGATAATGTAGATACCATAGCCGATATCTGTAGCAAATACGGTATCTGGTTTCATGTGGATGGTGCCTATTGTGGATCTGTTATTTTCAGTAAGAAATACTCCCATTTGTTGAAGGGGATAGAAAAAGTGGATTCCTTTAGCCTGAATGCCCATAAAATGATGGGCACGCCTCTCACATGCTCATTGCTTATGGTGAAGGACAAAAAGTACTTGTACAATAGCTTCTCAAACGATGCAAGCTACCTCTATCAAACAGATCACGACGACTTCAATCTTGGGAAGACTTCCTTGCAATGCGGTCGTAGAAATGATGCCCTTAAGTTCTGGACGCTATGGAAAAGTGTCGGTACGCAAGGCTTGGAACAGATGGTTAACAAACAATTTGAGTTGGCCGATTTTGCCAGGGACTACGTACGAAACCATCCCGATTATAAGGATTATAGCATAGAGGACTCCATTTCGGTATGTTTTAACTACAAGGGAATACCAGCTAGGGATCTCTGTACCTTGCTGTATCAACACTCCCAATTACTGGTGGGATATGGTTCATTTAATAACGATGAATTTGTGAGATTGGTGACCATTAATGTGAATAATGATACCGATGTCATCCTGAAATTCTTTAAAACGATTGAAAGCTTTGTTGAAGAAAACAAAGCTCTTTTACTTAAAAACAGATTGTCAGTCTAGTTTATTTTCCTTTTGCAACAGTGCATTCTGCTCTTCCAGTAAACGCTCGATATTGGACAAAAGCTCAATGTCCTTAGGTGTTTCAACTTCTTGGTTTTTAGGATCTTCTGCTTTAGACTTAAATCGGTTCATCACTTTGATCACCACAAAAATGGTGAAGGCAATGATGACAAAATCAATCAGTACTTCGATCAGCTCCCCATAAGCAATAGCCACTTCTTCCACACCTTCGGAAGCTTCGCGAAGGACATATTTTTTATTTCTGAAGTTCACCCCATCCGTAAGGAGTGTTAAGGGAGGAAGGGCTACTTTCTTTACAATAACGTTGATCACATTATTGAAAGCTGTACCGATAATGATCCCGATGGCCATATCGATCATATTGCCCTTTACGGCAAACTTCTTGAATTCCTGAAAGAAATTTTTCATCTATTAAAATCCCTTTATTCAACTGATAATGAAGATAATAAAACCTCTATTTAGAACAAGGTCGTCTGTCCTTCCTCATCGCCATCAGAAGGATCACCGGAAGGTATATCCTTAGGGGCTTCAGACGTTGTCTCATTCCCCGAAACAGGTTCCTCATCAACTACTTCCATTTCTTCGGCAGGCGTTGGTTCTGGTCGTTCGTAAGGCAGCGGATCGAGTTCGTTGATTTCTTTCACCTTTCCTTTGGTAAGCTGGTTCCCCATGGCACTTATCCCTTTCACAGAAATGAATTCTTCCAGATTTACCTCGAGGTTTTCCTTTCGCTCTTTACCGCGCTCCTTCACAAAAATAACTTCGGCCATAGGTCGGTGGGCCGTACATACGAGTTCCAAATACGACTTAGGGTGGTCGGTAATGATGCTATCTTCCCGATCTGGATTATCGATCAAGAAGCGCTTCACATAAAACAGTTCTTTCTCTCCTTCCCAATAGATGGCGGAAAGCGCTTTGGTAGGTATCCATTTCTCCAATACGATCATATCGTCATCAAAATGCATGGTAACTTCAGGAATGGCCGTTTTTACCACACCATTCTGCTTTATGATCAATAAGCGATCCTCGCTCCTAAATTCACCAAGCAATTCTCCCCTTCCGTCCAAATTAAGGCGTTGTACCGTATCATCGAACCATATTTTCCTTGGTTTCAGGGTGGAAAGTCCTTTTTCCTTTAATTCTACGCGTTTCACCGCGTACTTGGTGACTATATTTCCTTTGGAAGCCCGTCCTTTTACCATAAGATCGGCAAAATCCAGGTCCCATTTTAGCTTTTTGATGCTTCCGCTCTGTCGTAGTAAAATAGTAACGATCTCCGCTTCACCATTGGGATTGGCAGTGAAATACAACAGCTTACTTCCTTTGTTACCTTGGGTAAGGTCGTATTCCTTGTCCCTCGTTATGGCGGTTACATTGAAACGTTTTACATAGGTGGCTCCACGGGTACCATCTTTATAGATCATGTTGTAGGTGGTCCGCTTATCCTTCTTCTTGAATACGGCTACGTGAATGATTCCTTTCCCCACAAAGGTTTTGGAATCTACCTTGGTCACCATCATCTTACCTTCTTGGGTAAACACAATAATATCATCGATATCACTACAATCGGTCACATACTCTTCCCGTCGCATGCTGGTCCCTACAAATCCTTCTTCCCGATTCACATAAAGCTTGGTATTGCGGATAACCACTTTGGTTTTTTGGATATCATCGAAGATGCGAATCTCGCTCTTGCGCTCTTTTCCTTCTCCATAGTCCTTTTTTAAGCGCTTAAAATAATCGATGGAATATTCGATCAAGTGATCTAAGTGATGCTTTACCTGAGCGATACTATCCTCGAGTGCGTCTATCTTTTGCTGGGCCTTATCGATATCGAACTTGGAAATCCGCTTAATTCGAATTTCCGTTAACCGTACGATATCTTCTTCAGTGACGGCGCGTTTTAAGTGCTTTACATGAGGTTTTAAACCTTTGTCTATGGCAGAAATAACGCCCTCCCAGGTTTCCTCTTCTTCAATATCACGATAGATACGGTTCTCAATAAAGATGCGCTCCAAAGAGGCAAAATGCCATTGTTCCTCCAATTCATTCAGCTGAATTTCCAACTCGCTTTTCAATAGCTCCACGGTACGTTCGGTAGAACGTCTCAGCATTTCGGAAACCCCAATGAACAAGGGTTTGTTATCTTCAATAACACATCCCAGCGGTGAAATAGAAGTCTCACAATTGGTAAAGGCGTAGAGGGCATCTATGGTCTTGTCTGGCGAAATACCACTTGGGAGATGCACCAAAATCTCTACATCGGCCGCCGTATTGTCTTCAATCTTCTTTACTTTTATTTTTCCCTTGTCATTAGCCTTCAAAATAGAATCGATAAGACTTGTCGTAGTAGTGCCAAATGGAATTTCGGTAATGACCAATGTAGACTTATCCATCTGGTTGATCCTAGCCCGGCTTCGTATTTTTCCGCCACGCAGTCCATCGTTGTAATTGGTAACATCCACAATCCCACCGGTAGGGAAATCCGGAACCAATTGGAATCGCTTGCCTTGCAAATGCTTG
Source organism: Flavobacteriaceae bacterium (assembly GCA_019634365.1). Taxonomy (GTDB): domain Bacteria; phylum Bacteroidota; class Bacteroidia; order Flavobacteriales; family Flavobacteriaceae; genus Aureisphaera. Next base: position 18,240 of record JAHQVM010000038.1, read on the forward strand.
ATCGAAGCATCGATCAATTCAATAAAATTGTGTGGCAATACCTTGGTAGAAAGTCCAACGGCAATCCCCTCTGCTCCCTGTGCCAATAATAAAGGGAACATCACGGGCAAGTTGATGGGTTCCTTTTTACGGCCGTCGTAGGATGCCTGCCAAGATGTGATCTTCGGATTGTAAACCACATCCAAAGCAAATTTGGAAAGGCGGGCTTCGATATATCGTGAAGCCGCAGCACGATCGCCCGTGAGGATATTTCCCCAGTTTCCCTGGGTATCGATGAGCAGGTCCTTTTGGCCTATCTGCACCATGGCATCTGCGATACTGGCATCCCCGTGCGGGTGATACTGCATGGTATGTCCCACGATATTCGCCACTTTGTTGTAGCGGCCATCATCCAAGTCCTTCATGGAATGCATAATACGCCGCTGTACGGGCTTAAAACCATCTTCTATGGCCGGAACGGCACGTTCTAGGATTACGTAACTGGCATAATCCAAGAACCAGTCACGATACATGCCCGTTACCCGGGTAATGGTTTCACCTGAGTCACCTTCGTCCATATCCATGGCCTCCCCATTCTCTGCGGGAAGCTCTTCGGGGTTTAATTCTTCTTCGTTATGTTCGTTTTCTTCGTTCATAAAAAGACTGCCTCATGGGCAGACTCGTTTTGAAATTGTAAAATCTTATTCTTCTACCTTATCCAACTCTACTTTAAGGTTATTGATGATAAATTCCTGTCGGTCGGGTGTATTCTTACCCATATAGAACTTCAGCAACTCCTCAATACTCATGGCCTTATCCAACATAACAGGATCCAAACGGATGTCTTCTCCTATGAAATGCTGGAATTCATCCGGTGAAATCTCCCCCAATCCCTTAAATCGGGTAATTTCTGGTTTCGGCTTTAATTTTTCGATGGCATCGATGCGCTCTTGCTCAGTGTAGCAATAAATGGTCTCCTTCTTATTCCTAACCCTAAACAAAGGGGTTTGAAGGATGTACAAATGTCCTTCCTTGATGAGCTCTGGGAAAAATTGCAAAAAGAAAGTGATAAGCAACAAACGGATGTGCATACCATCCACATCGGCATCGGTAGCGATCACAATATTGTTATATCGCAAGTCCTCTAAGGAATCTTCTATATTCAGCGCTGCCTGCAGTAGATTGAATTCCTCATTCTCGTAAACAATCTTTTTGGACAGACCATAACTATTCAGGGGTTTTCCTTTTAGACTGAATACGGCTTGAGTATTCACATCCCTACTTTTGGTAATACTTCCGCTGGCCGAATCCCCCTCGGTAATGAACAAGGTGGTTTCCAAGCTTCGTTCGTTCTTGGTATCGCCCAAATGCACTCGGCAATCCCGTAATTTTTTGTTGTGAAGGCTGGCTTTCTTCGCGCGTTCCCTCGCCAGTTTTCGGATACCACTAAGCTCCTTCCGCTCCTTCTCTGCCTGCATGATCTTTTTCTGAATCTTCTCGGCAATCTCCGGATTCTTGTGAAGGTAATTATCCAGCTGTGTTTTTACGAAGTCGTTGATGTAGGTGCGAACCGTAGGCAGACCACCTCCCATTTCGGTAGATCCCAATTTGGTTTTGGTCTGACTTTCGAAAACAGGCTCCATCACTTTGATGCTAATGGCGGCAACGATGGATTTACGAACATCGCTGGCGTCGTAGTTCCTTCCGTAGAAATCGCGTATGGTTTTAACGATACTCTCCCGGAAAGCGGCTTGATGCGTTCCTCCTTGAGTCGTATTTTGTCCGTTCACAAAACTGTGGTATTCTTCGCTGTACTGTGTCCGGCTGTGGGTAATGGCAACTTCAATATCATTGCCCCGCAAATGAATCACTGGGTACAACATATCCTCTTGGGACATATTGTCTTCGAGCAGGTCTTTTAATCCGTTTTGGCTGTGAAACTTTTCACCATTGAAATCGATCGTAAGGCCGGGATTAAGATACACGTAGTTCTTAAGCATCTTGCCCACATATTCCATCCGGAACTTGTAGTTTTTGAAAATGCTTTCATCCGGAATAAAGGTAACCTTGGTCCCCTTGCGTTGGGAGGTGGTTTCTAGACCGCCATCATTGGTTAATTCCCCCAATTCGAACTCTGCACTCTTCATTTGACCGTCACGCACAGAATCGACCCTAAAATAGGTAGAGAGCGCATTTACTGCCTTGGTACCTACTCCATTAAGCCCAACAGACTTTTTAAAGGCGCGGGTGTCGTATTTCCCTCCTGTATTCATCTTGGAGACCACATCGACCACTTTCCCTAATGGGATACCACGACCATAATCGCGAACGCGGACTTCCTTGTCCTTGATTCGAATTTCTATGGTTTTCCCTGCTCCCATTACAAATTCATCGATGGAGTTATCGAGAACTTCCTTCAATAGAATATAAATCCCATCATCGGGAGAGGATCCATCCCCTAATTTCCCGATATACATTCCAGGGCGCATACGGATGTGTTCCTTCCAATCGAGGGAGCGAATATTATCTTCTGTATACTGGGTTTGCGACATGTTGTAGGTTGAATAGAGGCTAATATAAAATTATGATGTAAAAACTGAAACCCAAACGGGGTAAAGTAATTAACAAAAATTGGTTCAAATTGTTAAGAAAATGAGGCACTGGCAATTGCCATGTACTGAAAATTGGCTACCTTCATCGGCATCATTAGAATACCTAAAAAAATGAAAAAAGTAGTCGCTCTTTCAACTGTATTTTCCCTGTTTTTATTGTTAACTTCCTGTAATATGGGAAGTAAGGGCCCCGAAGCATTGAATCCTTCCGATTTTAAAACGGAAGCCGCCCTGGATATGTACCAAATTGCGGTACCCAAGTACATGAAGCAGGCTACCGACCTCAATGTAGATGCTTCCCTTCAGTTTCAGAATATTTTCAAGGAGACTTATATTGCTATCATTGATGAAGACAAAAGTGACTTTGTAGACGTTTTCAAGGAATTGGGACAATATGATGAGGCGCAATCGGTTTCCGGAAATTACCGCAATGTGCAAATGGATCATTTTACCTCTGGAATGGAAATCATCTCGGAAGAAGTTCCTAAAAAGGTTACCATTAATGGTTTAAATGCCGAACAGGTTGAATTTACGGCCAGTCTTCCCGAAGTGGATTACGACATTTACTACATTATTACGTTCATTGAAGGACGTGAAAATGTGTATATGGTGATGAAATGGACCTTGGCAGAATATACCGAAAAGTACAAGGAAACTTTCCTCCAGATGGCCGATTCTTTCAAGGAGATTTAGAGTAGGATTAAAAAGGCCAGAACCATAAGATCAATAAGAATAGGAAAACACCTCCAGCTATAGCGTAGTCACGGCTCATAGCTCCATATCGCCGCCGCATATCTCTTCCGTTAAGAAAGAAAAGAGAGGCGCATGGAAGCAACAGAACTATTAGTATGACAATTAAGTAAGAAGCATCCATTTTTTCCCCACTCCTATAAACAATATATACTATAAATACAACCGTTGCAGATAATGTGGCAGTGGTAAATATCCACCCCAATCTCTTTTTAAATAAAAGGAGTATTCCAGCGTAAATTGTAAATATTGAAAATACAATATGGACCCAATAACTAATGATCAAGTCGATGATCCCAGACTCATCGGTTTGTGGAAGATAATCCCTGAAATAAAAAGAGTGGAGTACGGCAAGAATACTAATTGCTAGTAAAAGCCCCAAAACAATCACTAATCCCGCAACTACTTTTTCAAAAACAATGACCCATCGCTTGGTCTTTGGCTCGATCGATTCTAATTCAGCAAACGGGTTTTCTTCAGACACGGTTTTGGGTTGAGGTACTATACATTGAATCGGAAATGCATCACATCGCCATCCTTCACAATATATTCCTTCCCTTCAACACCTAACTTGCCAGCTTCACGAACCTTAGCTTCGCTTCCGTAGGTTTCAAAATCTTCATACTTGATAACCTCGGCACGGATAAATCCTTTTTCGAAATCGGTATGGATCACGCCAGCAGCCTGTGGCGCGGTAGCTCCAACGGTTACGGTCCAAGCACGGACTTCTTTTTCTCCCGCCGTGAAATAGGTCTGTAGATTCAATAATTTGTAGGCTCCACGAATCAATTTGGCAGAACCGGGTTCTTCCAATCCGAGGTCCTCAAGGAACATCTGGCGTTCTTCAAAAGTTTCCAATTCGGTGATATCGGCTTCAGTTCCCACGGCAAGTACTAACACTTCTGCATCCTCATTAGCAACTGCAGCCTTCACTTTCTCCACATAGTCATTTCCAGAAGCCGCTGCAGCTTCGTCTACATTACAAACATACATCACAGGTTTGTCTGTGATGAACTGTAACTGATCGATATACTCTTCGCGCTCTTTTTCGGTTAAATCGATGGCTCGAACGGATATTCCACTTTCTAAGCCCGCTTTTACCTTTTCCAAAGCATCTTGCTCCTTTTGAGCTTCTTTGTTCCCCGTACGGGCTGCTCTAAACACCTTTTCAATGCGTTTCTCAACGGCCTCTAAGTCTTTGAGCTGTAACTCAATATCTATGGTTTCCTTATCACGAACAGGATCCACACTGCCGTCTACATGAACAATATTGTCATTGTCGAAACAACGGAGCACATGAAGAATGGCATCGGTTTCGCGTATATTCCCCAAGAATTGATTTCCCAATCCTTCTCCTTTACTTGCTCCTTTCACCAACCCTGCAATATCCACAATCTCAACAGTAGCGGGAACTACTTTCTCCGGATTCACCAATTCTTCCAATGTAACCAGTCGATTGTCGGGCACATTTACCACGCCAATATTGGGTTCGATTGTACAAAATGGGAAGTTCGCACTTTGTGCTTTTGCATTCGATAAACAATTAAAAAGGGTAGATTTTCCTACATTGGGAAGCCCTACAATTCCTGCTTTCATGCGGTTTCAATTTTTGAGATTGCAAATATACATTTTAGCCGTAAGAATAGCCTCCTTTCGCGTGGCTTTATAATGAAATGAGCAATTATCCTTACATTTACCCAACCCCAAATCACTAAAATGCTGTTATTATGAAGAACTTTACCTCATCCCTATTCCTCATTTTATTCGCCATGGGCATGGTTTCTGCCCAGGAAAACAAAACCATTACGGAAGTAAAAACCGTTAAAAAAGTCGTCACCAAAGAAGGTAGTAATGTTACGGTTCAGGAAGTAGAAACCATTGAAGGCGAAAAAGGTGCCGTTGTTGTGGCCGGAAATGAAGAGGAAAATCAGGTTTTTAAAGAAGAATCCAATGCGATCAATCAACAAAACGTGTTGGTAGACGAAACCAAAGTGGACGAAAACAACGAAGCCCTTATAGCCCAGCGAAAACTGGAGCAAGAAAAGGAACTCAAAAGATCCAAGGAAGAGGCGATGGCGAAAGCCGAAGCGCAACGCAAGCAATTGGAGCAACAGGAAAAAGAACGCCAAGAAGCTTTAAAGGCCAACCGAAAGCGTTTGGAACGACGAGGAAGAGGTGTTGGCAAATTAGATAAAAAGAGAAAAAAGAACTAATCCTTTTGTAATACTGCTCGAATGGCCTCGTGATAAGCAGGAAAGTCGATCAAATTATTGTGGGCCCCTCCCGATATGGTAACCAACTTCCCTTGGTCCTTTGGGAGGGTTTCGTATAATTGTTTACCACTGGAGTAGGGAACCACGTTGTCTTCAGTTCCATGCAAAATCGTAATGGGACATGACACACGCTCCGCATGCTTCCAATTAGGAAATTTATATCGCAGCAATCCAGAAACCGGCAGGAACCAATAGCGCTCCTTAGCGAGTGTTTCAAGGCCATAAAATGGGGTTTCCAAGATAAGTCTTTGTGGTTGGTTTTGAGCAGCAACATAGGTGGCAAAAGTGGTTCCCAAAGATCTCCCATAAACAACAATGTCCTGCTCAGCATATAATTCCTTGGCGGTATCATAAAACAATTGGGCGTCTTTGTACAGTGCTTTTTCCGATAGCTTGCCTGTGCTCTTCCCATAGGTTCGATAATCCATCACCAAAACATCATAATCGAATTGATTGAAATAGGAAGTAACATTCCCCCAACGCGATAAATCTCCAGCATTACCGTGAAAATAAAGAATAAGACCTTTTGGGTTATGGGTCTTAAAGTGAAGGGCATTTAAACGTGCACCATCGTCAGTTTCCAGAAACAATTCTTCAAAATCCTGTTGAAAAGTATATGGGTACTCCTGGGGCAAGGTGGTAGGTAAAAAAATCAGTTTTTCCTGAAGCATAAACATAAGCAAGGCAATAAGTAGGTATAATCCCAACAGGGAACCCAAAAACTTTTTCAATCGTTTCATTTGGCCCTTTTGGAAGTGTGAATGACACGATGGCTAGTGGTTTCCAAATCAATCTCCTCTTTCTTAAAATGCATGATTTCCCCTAGCATCCTGTGGTAATCTTCAAAATTGTTCAGATTCTTATGCCCTCCACCAATAACAGGCCAAAGTCTCGTGAGATCTGGTTTAATTTTTGATAGTTTCACACTACTCTTGAAAGGGATCAATTTGTCGTTGGTCCCATGGATGATGTGCACAGGGCAATTGACATATTTCAACCATTTATAGGTCGGCATCGGAAACCTAAGAATAAGGGAAAGTGGCATGAACGGAATGTACCGCTTGGTAACTTTGGTTAGGCTGTAATAAGGAGCATCCAAAATGAGCATTTTTGGATTGTTGGTCGAAGCCAATTTCGTGGCAAACCCAGAACCCAACGATCTCCCGTATAAAACAATATATTCCTCGCTCACACGCTCTCGAATCTTGTTGTAAATGTATTGTAAATCGTGTTTTATGGCCTTTTGGGTGCGCCTACCGGTACTCTTTCCAAAGCCACGGTAATCGACCATAATCACATCGTAATGGTGGCGCGTAAAATCTACGGCAAACTTCCCCCACCCTTTAATGCTCTTCGAGTTTCCTTTTAGGTACAATACCACACCCTTCGGATTGTTACTTTTAAAATGGAGGCCATTAATGATGGCACCGTCCCTTGTTTCCACATTGTACTCCTCTACTTTCTGTTTCTCATAGGCAAACCTGAATTCCTTCGGTAACTTTTCAGGTTTAAAGAGGAAATACTCCTGTAAATAGTACAAAAGAATACTGATGACAATATAAATTGCCGCTATCCAAATAAGGGTATGTAACCAAATGGGCATGCTCTAAGGTACAAAAAATGGAATTTCAACGTTATACTATGCATATCAATTCATTCACCAATTCAAATTAACCATCATGCAACTTCCAAAATTCAATGCACTTTTCCTGCTGGTCCCATTTTTTTGCATTGCACAGAACAAAGAAATCGAGGTACAGGAATTACCGAAAGGACATCCCGGTTCCCTCATTACCATTACCCAGGATTATGGCAGTGGGACGATGGACGGTTACAATCTATATGTACCCAATTCCTGTAGCAATGCCACAGAAAAATATCCAGTGCTGGTGTTTTTACAGGGAGGACTTGGCGTAGGCGGTGAAGTAGACAAGTTACTACAGTGGGCCTTACCCCAAATGATTATGGAGGACAGTTCCCTAACCAGCGATTTAGATAGATATCTGCGGGATACCTTTGTCGTGGTGATGCCTCATATCGATGGCGGTGAGTTCTTTAGGAACGAAGCCACCATGCGAAAAATCCTAGAAGAGGTTTTATCTTCCGAAAATGTGGATCCCAGCCGGGTCTACCTCACAGGATTGAGTCGCGGTGGATTTGGAGCTTGGGGCTTGGCAAGCACCATGGATGATGTTTTTGCTGCAGTAGCGCCTATTTGCGGAGGTCCCAGGGGCGTAACTGATTATAGCGCATTGGCTTCTTTGCCTATTTGGGTCTCGCACAATACCGAGGATTCCGTAGTTAGATATCACAGAAGCGAAAGGGGTGTCGCCCAACTGGAAATTGAGGCGAATCTAAAATTCCATCATTCCGGTTCCATCGTAAGTGCTGATTATGAGAATGAGAATTACATCTTTACTTCCCGTGAAAGCGATAGCCATAATGCCTGGACCGAAATGTATGGAGAGCCCAACTTTTACAAATGGTTACTTCGATTTAAGAAATAAGAAAGGGGGAAGCATCCTCCCCCTTTTCTAGCCAGATGGCCTTCCGATAATTAGAAGCACTTATCGAAACTTTCGTATTTCTTTAAACATGGCAAATGTGCTATTAAAGCTTCTACTCTACCACAAATTCTACCCTTCGGTTCATGGCGCGTCCTTCGGGGGTATGGTTCGATTCTAAGGGTACTGCTTCTCCAAAGCCAATGGCCTTAAGGCGTTCGGCCTCGATGCCCATTTCTTCCAATGCATTCTTAACAGAATTGGCGCGTTCGTTGGAAAGCTTCAAATTATAGTCATCGGCACCTATATTATCCGTATGTCCTTCAATGCTAAAAGTTTTCTCTGGATTTGCTTTCATCACCGTTGCGATGCGCTGTACTTCTGCATAAGATCTCGGAATAATCTCAGAACTTCCTGTTTCGAATAGAATGTTCTGGGTTACTATTTTTCCTTCCAATATTTCTTCCTTGTATTTTGGGTGGGCACCTGCGGCCACTTTAAAATTATCGATAAGAAATACTGGCTTTTCCGTAGTTTGACAGCAATTCCATAATTTGAACAATACGGGCTTGGCACCCGGCTCGATGCGCGTGTTGAACATGCGATAATCGTTGTAATATCCTTTCAGGCTATTTCCATTTACAGATATGGAAATGTGATTCCAAGTACCGCCGAGTTCGCTAGCGGTAACGCCTGGAAGCTCTCCCCCAACTTTTCCGCGAAGTGCCATGGTAGTATGACCTATGCCAATAGTAGCCACATTTTTCCGGTTGTCGGCCTCGTAAAAGAACACAGCATAGCCATAACTACCATAGCCTTTATTTTCAGCCTTGGGATCGGCTATAAATATATCGAACTCGATGGTATAGGCTTCAGGCAGTACAAAACCTTCTTCCCAATTGGGATGACCGTAGCCCAGTTCTCCGCTCATAACATGGTTCTGCTCCGAGTTTACCTTCACGACTTCCATGAGACCTTTGTTGTAATACCATTTGCTGGGGATCTCCCCCAATTCCTCATTTTCAAAATCATCGAAAAAGATGATGTCGCGACCCGGTTTGAAGTCATATCGCTGCATCCAGATTTCTTTTTCTTTCTGTTCAGAAATATCAGGGGTGATCACTGGACCTTTTTCGGCAGAACTTCCTTCTTCC
>JAHQVM010000039.1 GCA_019634365.1 Flavobacteriaceae bacterium
AATCGATGTTTTTTCCTATAAGTCCATATCTAGCCATTATTAGGGGGTCGTCTCTTTTGGTACCTTTCTAAACTTAGTACAATCAATATGCCTACAATGATAAAAAAAATCGCAAGAAATGTATCGAAAGAAAATTCTGATGGCCAATATCGGCTATATCCCGTAACGATTTCCTGACCATTGGCATCCAGTAGAATGTTCCCGTAGGCATCCTTCTCATACTGGGTATTTTTCCAAGGCCAAACCACGCCCAATGAACCTGTAATAAAACCAATAATTACAGCAAAAGTAGCTTGCTTATAGCGCTTTAGAAGGTATCCAAGGAAATGGGATAGCGACACCAAACCTGTAAGGGAGCCTATCGCAAAAACCGCCAATACGATGAGCAGATTGATACGTAGGGGATCGTCTATAAAGGCAAAATCCCATCTTAAAATATCAGCCACGGAATCGTACAATGCATTTACCGAATCCACCAAAAGGAGTACGTAATTTCCTAATAGGATGAGTATAAAAGATCCTGAAAGCCCGGGCAATGTCATTCCGCTTACTCCAATGATTCCACACAAAAAAACGAACCACAATTGATCATTTTCCTTGGCAGGCTCTAAAAAACTAATGCTAATTCCAGCAACGATCCCCAAGATTAAATAACCTAAGTATTTTCGATTCCATTTTCCAAAGTCTTTGCCTACGTAATAGATGGAGCCTATGATCATACCAAAGAAAGCACTCCATACGTATAATTCGAAGTGTATGAGCAAGTAGTCCAGTAATTTGGAAACACTAAAATAACTGATAACCATCCCCAATATGAGCAATCCCAGAAATTTGCCATTAATGTACATCCAGAAACTGCGAAACCGACCGTTTATGAGTAATTTAAAGGCCTTGCCATTTACTTTCTGAAGGGAATAGATAAACTCTTCATAGAAACCAGCCACAAAAGCGACCATTCCACCAGAAACCCCTGGAACCTTATTGGCAGCTCCCATGGCCAGTCCTTTTAGGATCAACCATAATTTGTCGCTAAAGGTTCGGGTTTCGGTCATTTAATCTGCTTTTTTGGCAACGGCAACCCGTTCTAAAATGAAGATGGTTAAAAAACCAATAACAACAAAAAGGACTGCCAGCCAAAGTTGGGCATCGCCTTCAAATTGCGAAGGGAGAACACTCTTCTCCAAAAAGGGAACTTGTTCGCCCGAATGATTGGTCCTGAACGAAAGTACTTTTTTCCAAGGCCAGATTTTATTAAGGGCGCCAATCATAAATCCAGTGAGAACGGCCAAAGTTAGATTTTTATGATGGGAGAACATCCAATTCAATACTCTAGAGAAAGCCTTTAACCCCACAATTGCTCCCAAGGCAAACACTAGTATTTTTACAAAGGCATCCATGAATAGGGCACCATCCATTGTCCGTATACTGTCGATAAATTGTGTAATGGTGCCGATAACGGCCTCATAGGCACCTAAAAGCAATAAGATAAAGGATCCGGAGATACCCGGTAGTATCATGGCAATAATGGCAATACAGCCTGCAAAAAACAAAAACCAGGTGCTTTCTGGAGAACCAACCGGTTCCATGACAGTAATGAAATAGGAAAGGACGGCAGCTACTACAATGGCAATAACGGCAGAAGCATTCCATTTGGACACCTGTTTGCCTACATAAACGATACTGGCAATAATAAGCCCAAAGAAGAATGACCACACTGCTATGGGGTGCGTATCGAGTAACCAACTAATAAGTTTAGCAAGGGAGAGAATACTCAAAATTATTCCGCCAAACAAAGCTAATAGAAAGGCAAGGTTATACTGTTTCCATGCTTTTTTGAATCCCTCTTTTTTCCACACTTTAAAGAACCCTAAATCCAGTTGATGGATGGTCTCGATTAGTTCTTCGTAAATTCCTGAAATAAATGCAATTGTTCCACCAGATACGCCCGGAACTACATCGGCTGCGCCCATGGCCACACCTTTTAAGGAAATAACTAAATATTGGAGAAAATTACGGGCAGGCATAGGGTTAGCTTCATTTTTGACAAACCCAAAAATACGCAATTTATAACGAAGGATTCTTGTGATCCTTGATTAATTCTTGGACTCTTTTTTTGCGATACACCTTAGGAAAAAGCTCCTCGATAATCATGGAGAATTCATCATCCAAATTCAAGGCATTCTTAAGATGGAACTCAGCTTTATTGTCCTCTAGCATCTTATAATACAAACCAGCCAAGCGGTATTCGATTTCGGCATTTTCTGGATAGAATTCGGCAGCCTGCAACAGATTGTTGATAGCTGCATCATATTCGCCCAATTCGATGAGAATATCGCAACGGGATAACCAGGTTTCCATTTCATAATTCCCTAGTTCGATGGTTCTTCTAAAACCGTGTTCGGCCTCTTCGAAAAGGTTCAATCGTTTGTTGATCTTGGCATAACGCTTCCAATAAAGCACGTTCTCCGTATCTATATTAATGGCCTTTTCTATATAGTAAAGTGCCTTTTGGTAGTTTTTCTTTCTGAAATAGAAATCCGTAATAGCAATCCAGCCTTTATCGAGAAGTGCATCCTCTTCAACACATTTGTTGTAAAACTGAAGTGCCAACTCATAGTTCTCCAATTTCTCATAACACTTGCCTATTCTAAGGAGTGCGAAAGAAGTAGGTTCATCAAGACCCAAGGTTATCGAATAACTTTCGATGGCTCTTTCATACTGTTTTAGCTTTTCAAGAACCTTTCCTTTTTCCAGATAGGCGCCGATAAACCGGTCGTCACTAATCACAGCAAAATCGAAAGCAGCCAAGGCTTTCTCATATTCTTCCAATACGTAATATTGTTTACCCACTTGGTGCCAAGCAACTTCGCAATACGGATTCTTGTTTAGGAAGTCGTTGAGGTAATCAATGGCAGCTTCATGCTCTTCCAAGTAATCGAAGCAATAAATAATATTGTACAAAGCAGAATAATCCTGTTCATCCTGCTCTAAGCATTTCATAAAGTAGTACTTGGCATTGGCGAAATCTTCCATGAAAAGGTATTCCATGCCCATTAGGGAAAGTACATCCGCTTCATCGGCAGTAATTTCCAACGCTTTTTCTAAAAGTGAAATGGCCTTTTTGTGCTCGTCCCTTCGGGAATAAACATTGGCTTTTTGAATGTAAATCTCTTCATTGGATTTTTCAAGCACATATAGCTCGTCTAAGATTTCCTCTGCCTTGTCCAGCTCATTTTCGAATATGTGCATTTCTACCTGGAACAACTTAAGATTTGTAGAACTTGGATGTTGCTCCAATCCCATCTTAGTTGCCTTTTTTGCAAGGGCTACTTTTCCGTTTTCCAAATAATGCTGTATGATCTCCTCGAACTCTTCGGAGTCGAAGAAGTAAACATCATTAGTCTTAAGCATGGATTCGAAACGGGAAAGTGAAAAGTTGTTATGCTCGTCAGGTCGTAATTGCATAAATGCGATTTAACTGTTTCTCCAATTAAAGATACTAATGTATTGTAGCCTTCAAGAGTCATGCCCTTTTTCTTGTTAACAAGCTTATTAACAGCTTTTACAGCGGTTTAACTGCTTGTTTTTCAGTGCGTTTTAAGCTTTTTCTTTTGATTGGATTTTATCGAGTGCGCCTGTCAAAATAGCACACCCTTTTGCTATTTCGTCATCACTTATGGTGAGTGGGGGAGTGATGCGGATGGCTCGGGGCTCGAAAAGGAGCCAAAACAGGATAAGATGTTGATCTTTACAGGCTAAAATGGCCTCTGTCGCGATATCGCCATTCTCTACCAAAGCAGCCAACATGAGGCCTTTCCCACGGATTTCTTTGATTAATGGATGTTGCAGGTGTTTTCTGAAAAGTTGTTCCTTGCGCTCAATTTCACTCACCAATGGGGTTTCTGTTAATTCCTGAAGGGTGGCCAGTGCTGCAGAAGCGATCACAGGGTTGCCTCCAAAGGTTGTGATGTGCCCCAATTTGGGATGGTCACTCAGTTGTTTCATATGAGTTTCGGAAGCGGTAAAAGCACCAATGGGAAGTCCTCCTCCCATGCCTTTGCCCATGACCAAAATATCTGGAACCACGTCAAAGTGCTCAAAACCGAACAACTTACCTGTGCGTCCATAGCCTGGTTGAATCTCATCCAGAATAAGCAAAGCTCCCACCGAGGAACAACGTTCCTTTACTTTCTTTAGATATTCCTTTTCGGGTAGAATAAAACCAGCACCACCTTGTATGGTCTCCAAAATCACAGCAGCTGTATTCGCAGTGATGCGATCTAAATCCTCCAACCGGTTAAAGGTAATGGGATGGCAATCTGGGATGAGGGGACCAAAGGGTTCCTTACGCTCTTCAAATCCCATCACACTTAATGCTCCCATGGTATTACCGTGATAGGCATGATGTGCATAAAGGATTTCACTTCTTTGTGTCACCCTTCTTGCCAGCTTAAGCGCTCCTTCTATGGCTTCGGTGCCACTGTTCACCAGATAGGTAGTCTCCAAAGGATCGGGCAGGAGGGAAGCGAGTAATTTACATAATTCCAGTGCAGGTCCTTGTATGTACTCCCCGTACACCATTACGTGCGCATAACGTTCCAATTGTTCGGAAACCGCCGTAAATATTCTAGGATGACTATGTCCGAGGGCACAAGCGGAAACACCCGCGACAAAATCCAGATGCGCATTCCCCTCCATGTCAAAAATGTAGCTCCCCAGTGCGTGCGAAACTTCCATCGCTAAGGGGTGCGGTGTGGTTTGGGCTTGGTATTTCAGGAAATCGGAATGCATATCATTGCTCCTTTATTAAATCCTCGGTTTCCTTTTTCAGTTGTTCTATGGAATCGGATTTCTGTGTCCTAAACTTCGGATCGTTTTCACGGTCCTTCAGATCTTTCGCTTTTAATTTTGAATATTCCGGAATTTCAAGCTCTTCTTCATCTTCCGTGTCTTCAAAAAAGTCACCTTCATCTTCAGGTAGCGCAATCCCTTTTATTTTGGGAAGCACGGGCATGGGCTTTCCATCAAACAAATCATCTTTGCTGTAGAGCCTTTCATCACCACGCCAAACGAATCCAGGGAGCAGGCGTGCGTTTTCAGGAAATTCGCTCTCAGGGTATACTTTGCCAGGTACTTTGTTTATAAAGCGCATTCCCGTGATTTTTTCCTCTTCCAAATAGAGCTGAATGGAACTGGACAAGGTATTATCGATCCCTACCAATTCATTCTTATCATTTCTGAAATAATAAATAACCTCCGTATTTTTTATGATGTTTACGGTGTCCAACTGATTATTGGTGAATAAACCGATGAGCCTTTCTCCCTTTACCTGATTGTAGGCAGTATCCATCAAGGTGTCCTTCTGAATTAGAAAGGAATTGTTGAATACTTTCAGTGTATCCAATTCGTCAGTGACTTTGTTGTTTATAAGATGAATGGTGTCGCCGGTCATCTGATTTTCACCACTCCAAAGTATGGGACGTCTAAGTAATTTGGTAATGCCCACTTTTTCATCGATGAAAATAGAATCGCATTTACCGCTGGTGGGTTCTTCTCCTTCCAGTCCTTCCTTGAACATGCGTGCCCGATAAAAACCTTTAATGATTCTGTTTTCCGGTTTTCCGGTCACTTGTAAGGTGTCGGCATGTACATATACAGAATCCTGTTCTTGAAGGGTTACGGCAACCGCTCTTTTGGTTATGAAGACGGAATCTTTTTCACGAAATACCTCTGCATAGTGTCCTCGGATGATGCTCTTGTTGATGGTATCCAATACGCGGATATTATTGGTCGCAGAGGCAAAACTCTGGTTTCGATCAAAATAAATGCTATCTCCGTAGAGAATGCGGTTTTCATAATCGATTCGCGAGTTCTTTACAAAATGCCCTGTATTGGCTCGAGTATTATAATATCCCCTTTCACAATAGACGGTACTGGTTTCACTTTCAATGGTGGAAGGACCATAAAGGTAAGCACCACCGGTTTCGGAGTAGAAATCCAATTGAGGTGATTTTACGGTGTATTCTGGATTTTCAATAATCACCTCCGAAAGGAATTGATACTTTTTGGTTTCTGCATAATAGCGCCCTATCCAACTCGTTAACGTACTGGCCGTGTCCCGTACGGTTCCTCCACTGCGATAATAAGCCTGCTGTTTTATTCGGTCGAAATAGAGCGTGTCTGTTCGTAAGGTGGTTTTGGGTTCTTTTAATACCACGTCACCGCTAGCAAAGGCAAAGGAGGTGTTGCCGTTGTATTCGGCGTATTTACTGTTCATGGAAACGGTATCACCCTGCAAGAGGCGAACGTCTCCGTAGGCTTTCACAAAATTGTCCTTGAAATAAACATAGGCCTGATTGCACCACATTTCGACACCTTCGTGTACGATATAAACTTGTCCATCACTATCCTTAGTGTAGATTACGGCATCCGGAAATTCGGGTTTCTTTTCAAAATACCCCGATTTCACAGAAACCTGAGTGGTTTTGGCCGTATCCCTTTCGATGATAGTTACCTGTCCATATCCTAATGAAAAGGAACAGAGAACCAATAGAAGTATGTAGTAGGTGCGTCTCAAAGGAGCAATATTAGCGATTACCACAAAAATAGGGTGCTAATTGTATATTAAAAAATGCATCAACCCAGATGGGAGGCTCCAGAACTACCTGTGAATCGTTTGAGTCCTGTCTGGTCCCACAGAAACAATGGTAATAGGCACTTCCAATTCTTTCTCCAGGAAAGCAATGTAATCGTTCAATTCCTGTGGGAATTGCGAAGCATCTGTCATTTGGGTCAATTCTTCTTTCCAACCCTTTAGCTCTGTATATATGGGGGTTACATTTTCGGCTTCAATATTGTAAGGCAAATGTTGAATGGTTTCCCCTTTGTATGTATAAGCGGTACAAACGTGAAGCTTGTCGAATCCACTTAAAACATCCCCTTTCATCATCATTAATCGGGTTACGCCATTTACATGCACGGCATATTTTAATGCAACCAGGTCTAACCATCCGCATCTTCTTGGGCGACCTGTAGTAGCACCAAATTCATTTCCTACGCGTCCCATGGTTTCACCATAGCTATCGAATAGTTCGGTAGGGAATGGGCCGCTTCCTACGCGGGTAGTGTAGGCTTTAAAAATTCCGAATACGTCCTTTATCTTGTTGGGTGCAACACCTAATCCAGTACAGGCACCGGCAGCGGTGGTGTTGGAGGATGTTACGTAAGGGTATGTTCCAAAATCTATATCCAAAAGGGAACCTTGGGCACCTTCGGCAAGAATGGATTTGCCTTCTTTTTGAGCTCGGTGCAGGTATTCTTCGCTATCTATAAACGTAAGATCCTTCAATACTTTTACCGCTTCGAAGAACTCATTTTCCAATTCATTTAAATCATACTGAATTTCTGCCTTATAGAACGAGATCATGGCCTCGTGTTTATTGGCCAAAGCGCGGTATTTTTCTTTCCAATTGTCCATCTCGATATCTCCAACGCGGATTCCATTTCTGCCAGTCTTGTCCATATAGGTAGGGCCAATTCCTTTTAAAGTGGATCCGATTTTCGCCTTTCCCTTAGAGGCTTCGCTGGCTGCATCCAAAAGACGGTGGGTAGGTAAAATAAGATGGGCCTTTCTCGAAATGAGCAACTTTTGTTTGATATCGATATTGAACTGAGCCAAATTATCCAACTCCTTTTTGAAGATAACAGGATCGATAACAACGCCATTCCCGACCAAATTGATGGCACTTTCATGAAAAATGCCACTGGGAATGGTGTGTAAAACGTGCTTAATACCGTCGAACTCCAAGGTATGTCCTGCATTGGGACCTCCCTGAAAACGAGCTATAATATCATAGTTCTGGGTAAGTACGTCGACGATTTTTCCTTTTCCTTCATCTCCCCACTGCAGTCCTAGTAGTAAGTCTACTGCCATATTATTTAAGTATTGGATTTCTTCCTGTTTCCGTAGAAATACAGGGAATGGTTGGTTATTTCGATATCAAAAACTTCTTCAATGGTCTTTTTAATGCTTTGAATGCGTGGATCACAAAACTCAATAACTTCTCCATTTTCCAAAATCACGTGATCGTGCTGACGGTCGAAATACGACTTTTCATAATGGGCTTGGTTCTGACCAAATTGGTGTTTGCGCACCAAACCACAATCCAATAAAAGCTCGATAGTATTGTAAAGGGTAGCTCTGCTTACACGATAGTTTTTGTTTTTCATATTGATATAGAGGGATTCTATATCGAAATGATCATCGTGATCGTAGATTTCTTGTAAAATGGCATAACGCTCCGGGGTTTTTCTGTGTCCATTTTCTTCTAAGAACCCAGTAAAAACATTCTTTACAACGGCCTGATTATTTTCTTCTGTCGTATTCATCGCAAAAGTGCAAAGTTACTGAAATTAAAGTCGTGAGACTTTATCTATTCCGTTTATTTTTTTAATGTTTTTAACCAAATTATCAAGAATGGATTTGTTCTTCACCACCACAATAATTTTTCCAGAAAAGGTGCCGTCGTCCGTATCGAAATGCACACTTTTCATATCGATGTGGAGGTTGTTCGAAATAATACGGGTTACTTCATTCACCAACCCAATGGTGTCGATACCCGTAATGAGTAATTCTGCTTGGAATTCTTGCTGTGTAGAATCGATCCATTTGGCGGGCATGATCCGGTAACCATAACTACTCTGTAATTGCAGTGCATTGGGACAGTTTTTCTTATGTATTTTAATCCCTTCGTTTACGGTGGTAAACCCAAACACATCATCCCCTGGTATGGGATTGCAACAATTGGCCATTTTGTAATCCAAGTGTTGTTCGTCCTTCCCAAAAACGAGCTGGTCATACTTAACCGTGATCTCATCTTTATTTACATCCTCTGGGGTTTGTGGTCTTCGGATTCTATTTTTGAAAAAACTGATAAGTGCATTGTTACGGGAGGCCGCAAAATCTTTCAATTTTTGGTTATCGATAATTCCAGCACCTACGCGATAAAAGAGGTCCAGACTTGTCTTTAACTTGAAAAAAACCACCAACTGATTCACGGTTTTTTCATCCAGCGTAATTTTAAGCGATTTCAGTTTACGGGCCAACACAACCTTTCCTTCTGCTGCGATCTGTTTCTGTTCTTCCTTAAGAGAAGATTTAATTTTAGATCGCGCTTTCCCTGTGGTTACATAATCTAACCAGTTGGCCGAAGGCTTGCTTTTTTCAGAGGTGATGATTTCTACTTGGTCTCCACTTTTGAGCTCATGACTTAGAGGAACCAACTTTCCATTCACTTTGGCGCCTCTTGTATGCAGGCCAACTTCGGTATGGACGTGGAATCCAAAGTCTAAGGCAGTTGCTCCTTTGGGAAGGGAATACAGATCTCCTTTGGGCGAGAATACGAAAATTTCCTTGGCATACAGATTCAGTTTGAACTCCTCTACGAAATCCACTGCATTAATCTCAGCATTCTCTAAAGTTACCTGCAGCTTGTTGAGCCAATCATCTAGTCCTTGGTCGTCCTTCTCGGTATTCTTGTATTTATAATGCGCGGCATATCCTTTTTCGGCAATTTCATTCATGCGTTCACTTCGAATCTGAACTTCCACCCATCTACCCTTAGGACCCATTACAGTGATGTGCAATGCTTCATAACCGGTGGACTTGGGAGAGGAAATCCAATCGCGCAATCGCATGGGATTGGGGCGAAAATGATCGGTAACTATGGAATAAATCTTCCATGCCAGGAATTTTTCATTCTCCGGCTTGCAGTCATAGATGATTCGAACGGCGAACTTGTCATATACTTCGTCAAAACTTACGTTTTGGGCAATCATCTTCCTGCGGATGGAAAAAATGGACTTGGGTCTTCCCTTGATCTCATAGTTAAGTTTCTCGGCATCCAAAGAATCGGTTAGTACTTTCGAAAAATCTTCGATATAGGCATCCTGTTCCTCTTTGCTCTCCTTCATTTTGCTCAGGATATCCTGGTATACCTCGGGTTCGGTATATTTCAATCCCAGATCTTCCAATTCTATTTTAATATTGTAAAGTCCAATTCTATGGGCAAGCGGCGCATAGATGTATAGGGTTTCCGAAGCAATTTTAACCTGCTTGTGTGCGGGCATGGAATCCATGGTCTGCATATTGTGCAGGCGGTCGGCAATTTTTATAATGATTACCCTAATATCCTCATTAAGGGTAAGCAGCATTTTTCGGAAGTTCTCTGCCTGAAGGGAAACATCTCCTTCATATTCCATCGCGGAAATCTTGGTGAGTCCATCCACAATGCGGGCCACGGTTTCCCCAAACATTTGTTCCAAGTCTACCAAAGTGTACTCTGTATCCTCTACCACATCATGCAGTAGAGCAGCAGCAATGGAAGTTGCGTCCAAACCAATTTCGGAAGCTACAATTTTCGCGACGGCAATTGGGTGGAAGATATAGGCTTCACCACTTTTTCTTCGCTGATCCTTGTGGGCATCTACCGCCACATCGAACGCAGACCGGATCAATTTCTTGTCGGCCGCAGTCAGTGTACGGTAGCTAATTTTCAATAGCTCCTTGTATTGCTTGGCAATTTCCTTATTCTCTGCTTCT
>JAHQVM010000040.1 GCA_019634365.1 Flavobacteriaceae bacterium
CAATGGGGTGCTAAGTGTAGAAGATACACTTTCAAAAAGTGTGGCCATGTTGCCCAATCCAACGACAGGGGCTTTGACCATCGTATCGCCTCAGGCTGCCATTCAGCAGATCGAAGTGTACGATATCATGGGAAGAAAGGTATCGTCTCTGGCAGTGGACAATGCCACATCACAGCAGATCGACCTATCTTCATTGAAAACATCGGTATACTTCGTAGCTGTAAAAACAGATCAGGGAACACTTACCAAGAAGGTGATTAAAAAATAAAATTCAATTGAATTTGTTATTGAAGCCCCGACAAAAGTCGGGGCTTTTTTTATGATGCTTTCAAAATAAATTTCCTTGTCGGCAGTTCTAAGATTTATGAAAAGATTACTACTTGCACTACTCGTTAGCGGTTTACTCTACTTTTTCTTTTTTTCCAACAAAGGGAAAGTAATTAAGAATGTGGCCGTGAGTTATGTAGCCACTCCTGATTACATCAATGAAGAAGGACTAACCGTTGTGGAAAGAATCACCGTTCCCGAGGGGTATATAAGAGCAACTTATGTAGAAGGGAGCTTTCAGAAATACATTCAAGATTATCCCTTAAAGGAATTCGGAGCTCAAGTTATTAATTATGACGGCAATCCTTATGTATATCAAGCGGGGCATGTTGGGGTACTGGAGCTTCCTGTTCCGTCTAACGGACTCCAACAATGTGCAGATGCACTTATTCGGATACGAGCTGAATACCTGTGGGAGCAAGAAAGGAAAGATGAAATCGGTTTCAATTTTACATCTGGGGATTATTGTTCCTGGCAAAAATACGCCGAAGGCTACCGGCCCAAGGTAAATGGGAATAGGGTGACTTTTCATAAAACTGCCAGCGCTGATCACTCCAAAGAGAACTTTTACAAATACCTCGATTTAATTTTTATGTATGCAGGAACGCTCTCCTTGCATCATGAACTCCCTAATATTACTAGTATTGGTGAGGTTGAAGTTGGGGACTTATTAATTTATCCCGGTAGTCCGGGTCATGTAATTTTGGTGGCTGATATTGCGGTGAATGAAATGGGTGAAAAAATATTTATTTTTGCACAGGGAAATACTCCTGCTCAGAGTGTGCATATTCTAAAAAACCTGAATGACACCTCATTAAGCCCATGGTATGAAATTACACTGGGTGAGCGATTGGAGATTCCTACCTATTATTTCGATAAAGTCCAGTTGGTCCGATTTAAGTAATGAACAAACCTCTTACCGAACAAGAACTGCATAATCTCGCCATGAATATTGTTGGCGAGGATCTCGAATCTAATGGATTTGAGTTTTTGGGTGTGAACTCCAAGCTAAAAAAGGACCCACAATTTGTTGCACTAAAAGATAAAAACCTTCATTTCGTTATCGTTAGGGCGATCTCCTATCCTCAGGATGCAGATGCCTATGATCCCGTATTCATGCAAACAATCAAGGAGCATGCGGATAAGTTTGAAGCCAAAACCTTCTATGCAGGGGTTGGATTGGGTCATGGGAGTGATTATGGAAAGCCTGTGATTAAAAACGAGCATTATTCGATGGTATATAACGGTTTACAAGAAATAAAATAAGATGAGAAAACTACTACTTTGCGCTGTTCTGTTCACCTTTTTGGCCTGTGAAGAAGAAAAAGCCCCTCAATTAAAAACATTAGAAGGAAATGCCTTCGGTACTACGTATGGTATACAGTATTTCACAGATTCGGATTTACCATTGCAAAAAGGGATTGACTCTATTATTCATGCGGTCAATAAATCTGTGAGCACTTATATGCCCAATAGCGATATTTCAAAAATTAATCAAGGGGATTCTACGGTTGTGGTAGATGAAATCTTTAAGGACGTTTTCGAATTATCCGCTTGGATGCATCGGGAATCCGATGGCTATTTCGATCCAACCGTGGGTGTATTGAGAAATGCTTATGGGTTTGGTGATGAAAAGCCCCTGGCGCAAATTGATAGTCTCACATTGGATTCTCTTATGACGTATGTAGGATTCAAAAAAGTATCCTTAACCGAAGAAGGAACCATTAAAAAGGCCAATCCAAATATTTATTTCGACTTCAACGCTGTGGCTAAAGGTCATGGGATAGATCTTATAGGGGAATATATGGAGTCCCAAGGAGTAAAGAATTATCTCATCGAACTTGGTGGGGAGTTGCGAGCAAAAGGAATGCATATCATAAAGCAACAACCTTGGGTTGCTGGAATAGAAAGCGTGAGTTCTGATATTCATAACCGATCGATCGATCAAATGATTAATTTGAAAGATCAGGCTATGGCGTCATCGGGGAATTATCGAAAGTTTCGAATCGATAGTGCCACGGGCAAGCGATATGTGCATACCATAAATCCGCTTACTGGGAAGGCAGAACAGTTATCCATAACAAGTGCTACCGTAGTAGCTCCCACCTGCGCAGAAGCAGATGCCTTCGCAACAGCTTTTATGGCCATGGATGTACTAAACGCCAAAAGGCTTTTGAAGGAGTCGGTCGATATTGAGGCCTACCTCACCTATATTAATTCTCGAGGTCAATCCCAATACTTTATGTCGGGAGGGTTTTTGGGATTATTGAAAAAGGACGAAAATGAGCCTACTTCAAACAAACAGGAAGAAGATCATCACGGCCATAACCACTAGAAAGGCGATATCGTTGAATCATTTCTTCAGAAAAGTTTTTGGTGTAATCCACGGGATCTACCCTAAATCCAACCGATCGTAATTTGTCGAAGTAGTCCATACCATACACACGGACATGATCGTATTGCCCAAAAACTTTAGCGCGCTCTTTTGGGTCAGTAATGGAATCGTCCTCAAAGGTGGTTTCACGATCGCTTTCATACGGAACTTGAAGAATAGCGCACCCGCCGGGCGACAATACCCGGAACAATTCCTGCATGGCCTTGGTGTCGTCTGGAATGTGTTCTAGAACATGGTTGCAGATGATAAAGTCATAACTATTGTCCTCGAATGGAAGATTACATATGTCTGCTTTAACATCGGCAATGGGCGAATTTAAATCTGTAGTAGTGTATTCAATGTTTTTGAGTTTTCTGAAACGCTTTAGAAAGGCTTGTTCTGGCGCAAAATGAAGTACCTTCATCCTTTTGCTAAAGAATTCCGTTTCGTTTTTCAAATACAACCAAAATAATCGATGGCGTTCCAAGGAGAAGGTTCCAGGAGCTAGTACATTTTCCCTCACATTTTCATATCCATAAGGAAGGAACTTGCGATACGATTTACCGTCGATGGGATCTGTATACTTATTTCCGCGCAGGAATAGCGCCATAAAGGGTCTCAGCACATAACTCATGCGAATGAGTAAAGGGCGCGGAATGAGATTCAGAAAAAATTTAGCGATTCGCTGCATGGCAGGGATTATAGGACCAATTCTTTTTGCCTGAATTCTTTCTCTTCATCGCTTGTAATACCAAGCGCTTCATAGACATATCCAAAGGTGGAAAGCAATTCGGGTTTGCCGTCTACAATGGCTATGTTGTGTTCAAAATGGGCACTGGGCTTACCGTCTTTGGTCACAATGGTCCAACCATCCTTTAACTGACTTACCCTATGTGTTCCCATATTGATCATTGGCTCGATGGCCACGGTCATCCCTTCTACCAATTTCTTTCCACGACCCCTTCTGCCATAATTGGGCATTTCGGGATCTTCATGTAGTTTCTTGCCCAGTCCGTGTCCCACCAATTCCCGAACAACACCATACCCGAAAGATTCGCAGTAATTCTGAATGGCATATCCCACATCACCCACGCGATTGTGTACTTTAAGTTCGCGAATGCCTATGTAGAGCGATTCTTTGGTGACCTGAAGCAATTTTTTAACTTCAGGATCTACTTCGCCCACTTCGAACGTGTAGGCATGGTCACCATAGAATTCATTCTTTACAGCTCCACAGTCGATGGCGACAATATCGCCTTCTTCCAACGGTTTGTCGGTGGGTAATCCATGAACCACCGCTTCATTCACACTGGTTAGGAGTGTGGAAGGACATCCGTAAAGACCCAAAAATCCGGGCACAGCACCTTGATCACGAATGAATTCTTCAGCAATTTTATCTAGATAATTGGTAGTTACTCCAGGTTTAACCTCTTTGGCCAACATGCCTAAGGTTCTCGAAACAACCAGCGCACTTTCGCGCATCAATTCTATTTCTTCTCTTGTTTTGGTAATGATCATAACTTAAAAGCCGAACCAGTTTTTTTTCTTTTTTCTTTGAACAGGAACAGGGTTCTTTTCACCTAAAATATTTTGATATATCTCTCCCCAACTTACCATTCCACCGTAATTTCTATCATCGATAAACAAATCGGCATTTATTTTTCGGCTGTATTTTGTTTCGTATTGCTCCTCTGGAAAGCTTTTATTCACTGCATAAAAGGTAATTCCATGTTCCTTGCAGAAGGCAACAGCTTCTTCCAAAGCTTTGCCATGGCGGTAGGTCCACAGTATGAGACGGTGACCGCTTTCCTGAAGCTTTTTTAGTGTTTCGAAGGCAAAGAGTTGAGGCTTTCCAATTCCTGGATAATTATCCTCCACAATGGTGCCATCGAAGTCCACAGCAATGGTTATGGTTTCTTTGATCATATGGGACGGTTGAAACCGCAAAAATACGAAGAATAATTGCGTTTCTAAACTTATTCTTCGTAGGCGTGTTTATAGGGTTGTCCTTTTAAAATGGTAAGGATGTCATTTTCAAGGGTCCCGTGTGGATACTCCACAATGCGATTTAATTCTGCGCCATCCCTATAAAAAATTATAGTAGGAACATATTCGATATTCAAGTCCTTTTCGAAGGCTTGAGGGGTGGTTTTGTCATGTGTCATGGCGACCATTTCAATATGATCATCTTTATAATCGACTTGATCCAATATTTTGAACAAAGCAGGTACTTCACGCTGACTGTCTTCGCACCAAGTCCCCATGAAGGTCTTAATTTTAACATCCTTCAGCAAAATCCCTATACTATCTACCAAGATAGAATCCAAGGTGTGTTGGTTATAGCTTTCGGTAAACCACTCGTTGAAAGGAGCTTCCTGCAAACCTTTGCAATTGATTCTTCCCAAAAGCATTTCCCCACCATCTTCTTCGTCGGGAACGCGAACGTTTAACATATCGATGGGTGCCGTGTCGGATGCTCCTGCTTCATTATTTTCTTCTGAAGTTTCCTTGGTATTCGATTTACAGGCAATTAAACTAACAAGCGTAAAACAAATGATGATGTATTTCATGATAGAGGGATTTATAATAATGAATTTTGAGTCATGGCATTGGGTTTTTCAATGCCCATTAGCTGAAGTATGGTGGGCGCAATGTCCCCTAAGACTCCATTTTTTATGAACTTAATGTCTTTGTCTACCAAAATGAGAGGAACGGGATTGGTGGTGTGCGCCGTATTGGGCGAGCCATCCGGGTTTTTCATGGTTTCACTATTCCCATGATCGGCAATAATGAGGGTGGCATAGCCTTGTGCTAAAGCGGTTTCCACGATTTCTTTAGAACATCCGTCCACTACTTCACATGCTTTCATGGCTGCTGCCATATCACCCGTATGCCCAACCATATCGGGATTGGCAAAATTGAGGCAGATAAAATCGGCTGTCTGTTGTTGGATTTCGGGCAGTATTTTGTCCCGAATTTCATAAGCGCTCATTTCTGGTTTTAGATCGTAGGTTGCCACTTTAGGGGAAGGGCAGAGGATGCGTTTTTCGCCTTCGTAAGGAGTCTCGCGGCCACCATTAAAGAAAAAGGTGACGTGCGGATACTTTTCGGTTTCTGCTATTCTAATCTGTGTTTTTCCTGCATTGGCAATGGTCTCACCCAAGGTGTCTTTTATGTTTTCTTTGTCATACACTACCTTAATGCCCTTGAATGTATCGTCATAATTGGTCATCGTCACATAATACAAAGACATTTTTTTCATATCATGGTCCGGAAAATCTTCCTGACTTAAGACTTGTGTCAATTCCCGCCCACGATCTGTTCTGAAATTGAAAAAGAGCACCACATCATCCTCTTCTATAGTAGCGATGGGCGATCCATTATTAGTCGCCACCAAAGGTTCTATAAATTCGTCGGTAATGCCCGCATCATAGCTCTCTTGAATACTCTTGGATGGGTTGCCTGTTTCGGTACCTTTACCGTGCACCACCAAATCATAAGCCTTTTTTACGCGTTCCCAGCGTTTGTCACGGTCCATGGCATAGTATCGTCCAATGATGGAAGCCAACGTGCCGGTGGTCTCATTCATGTGTCCTTGTAATTCTTCAAGGAACCCTTTTCCACTTTTGGGATCTACATCACGCCCATCGGTAAAGGCATGCACATACACTTGTTGGAGATCGTGTTCATGGGCAACTGTTAGTAGTCCTTTGAGGTGATCGATATGGGAATGAACCCCACCATCGGATAACAAACCTAATAGGTGTACTTTTTTATTGTTGGCTGCTGCATATTCCATGGCCTCCTTAATGGCGATTTCATCCTTTAAGGTGTTGTTTTGGATAGCCAGATTGATTTTCGCGAGATCTTGATAGACAATTCTTCCAGCCCCTAGGTTCATGTGCCCTACTTCACTATTGCCCATCTGGCCATCGGGTAGGCCTACATTCATGCCATGGGTGAGCAGTTGGGCGTTGGGATATTTATGTGGTAGGGAATCCATAAAGGGTGTTTTCCCTTGTGCGACTGCAGAAACTTCAGGGTTTTGAGTAATGCCCCATCCGTCAAGGATGAGCAAGAGGACTTTTTTGTTCATAGAACAAAGATAGTAAGTTCGGTCTCAGATTGTAAGTGCATTTTGCACTTTATTAACCTACTGTTTTTTGTATTTCTCGATAGAAGCTTTAATCTGCTCGATGCGATTTTCCGGATCGGGATGCGTGCTTTTGTGCTCAGGAACCCTGTTGGGCCCGGCAGCCGCTTTCAGGATGTTCATGACATCGATCATTTCGTAAGGGTCATACCCAGCATCCATCATAAAAAGAACCCCTAAATCGTCACTTTCCAATTCATCCCCACGACCGTTGGTCAACAACTTGTTCTGTCCAATGCTTTGTATTAGACCACCTGCATCGGCTCCAACAGATCCCGCAGTGGTGAGGTCCTGCCAGAGTCCAGCTTCGGCTATACGTTCGCTGGAATGTCGCCCTAGCACATGTCCTATTTCATGGCCCAATACCCCTGCCAATTGGTCTTCATTTTCCAGTCGGGAATACAAAGCTGCTGTGATAAAAATTTGACCACCTGGTAAGGCAAAGGCATTAATGGTACGTTCGTCGGCCAACAAGTGGAATTCGAAATTGTTTCTGTATTCACTTTGTCCGGCAACACTGCTGTTTACCAATTTATTCCCCACGCGGTCCACGGTAGCCTGTGCTCCTTGATCTGGGTGTAATCCGCCATGTTGTTGGGCCATTTGGGGTGCAGTATTCAGTCCCATGGCAATTTCTTCTTTGGGGTCCAAGGCAATGGCCTGAATTCTCCCTGTATATGGGTTTTCTTCTTTGCTGTTGCAGTATTTAAAGAAGGCGAAGGCGGCGAGTGCCAAACCTATTACGATTCTAATTTTCCAATTTCCTCTCATGATCGTCAGTATTAATCTTTCCTAAATTTACAAAAGTAATTGAGGGTTGATGTCCAAAATGTTCTCTTTTCGATATTTGGTAATGAATTCATCGGTGAAATGTTCATGTCCGAGGATACTTTCGGCTGCCAATATGCTTTTTACGTCCAATTTTTTGTAGGCTTGCAACATGGGTTTCGCTACTGGGGCATAACTAAAATGC
This sequence comes from Flavobacteriaceae bacterium, assembly GCA_019634365.1. GTDB lineage: Bacteria > Bacteroidota > Bacteroidia > Flavobacteriales > Flavobacteriaceae > Aureisphaera. The sequence continues at coordinate 7,828 of JAHQVM010000040.1, forward strand.
CAGGGTTCGTAGGCAAATCCCTTGCGGTTGGCATTGTTGGTGTATACTTCGAAAAACCCGAAGGATTCAGAATGTTTATCCATCCATTCCTTGAATTTACAAAAAGGGCCTTTCCCATGGTAATGACGTTCTTGTAATACACTTTCGGGCCTTGGAGCATTGGCATCTATGAGGTCTAAATCGGTTCCCCAATGGTGCCTGGAGGTTCCGGGAATTGTAGAATATGCTATGATCTTTTCGATCGCTTCCATTGGCGACAATCCTTGGCCGGTGAACCGCTTGTATTTACCCTCGAAGATTTGTTTTTGACGATCGAAACTTCGATAGGCGGATACTACTTCAATCTCAATACCTTCGGCTTGGGCGGCCACACTCATCTGGGCTAGGGCCTTAGCTGTTGCTATGTGCATGGTCGAAGTATAACTATCTCCAGTAATGTCTGGATTGCCTTTGCCAATAAGTTGATCACGGGTAAATTGATCTTGCGGGATGGCTAAGGAAAAAGCCGGGAGAAGGCTAATTCCTGTTCCAACAATTGCAGCCGTTTTTATAAAATCTTTTCGGTTCATTTCTTACTTTAGTGGTTTCTAAATGTACTACTAATTTGTGAGTTATGGCCATCGATTTTCGCATCATTCCTTCTGAAAATATCCTTGATATTCTTCCCTTGGTTTACAAGTTAAATGAAGGAAGAATCGAAAAAGAGACTTTAAAGGAACGTATTCTAGAAATGGCCAACCAGCGATACGAATGTCTTGGGATATTTGATGGCAATGCACTCATTGGGGTATGTGGTATGTGGTTTCAAACCCGCCATTATGCCGGTAGGAGCTGCGAGGTGGACCATGTGATTATAGATGATACGTATCGCGGACAGGGAATAGGTGATAAAATGATGCAATTTGTATATGAACATGCTTTGGGCAAAGGCTGTAGATGGGTGGAGTTAAATACCTATGTCCATAATTTCCCTTCACATAAATTTTACTACAATCAGGGCTTTGTGGCCAAGGGATATCATTTTGTGAAGGATATTACTAAGTAATTAGATCCAAAGAAGTTTCTGTATCTATTTCATAAGGCTCTTTGCCGTATTCAAATATACGTGCACTGAGCGAACCTTTCAGTAGTATACTATCTCCCTTAACCTGTAACCAACTGCCTTCTCGCAGTCCAACCACAGGTAGGTGGTTTTGGGTATGGAATTCTTTGATTCGGGTTTCACGGGATTCCCCCATATGTTTGCTCCCTTCAATAGGATCTAAATAATGAGGGTTGATGTTGAAGGGTAATATCCCCAGAGTTTTGAAGGACGGCGGGTATACGATGGGCATGTCATTGGTGGTCTGCATGGTAAGTCCGCAGATGTTACTTCCTGCACTGGTCCCTAAATAAGGTGTTCCTGCATGTATTGCATTTCTCAAAGGTTCCAGGATTCCGTTTTTATAGAGTTGCGATACCAAAACAAAGGTGTTGCCACCTCCGGTAAAAACGCCTTTTGCATTTTCCAGCGCCATAATAGGATCTTCATATTCATGCAAGCCACGAATCCCAATATCAATTTTAGCAAAAGCCTTAGCGGCTACAGCGGTATAATCGTCATGAGAAATCCCTCCCGGTCGAGCATAGGGAATAAAGATGATTTCTTCAGTTTCCGAAAACAAATCAGAAAGTTGGGGAAGGAGGTATTCTAAATAGCCACTCCCGTAAATGGTGGAGGTACTGGCAACAATGAGTTGTTTCATACGATTGGTTTAAAATCAAATTTAACAAAACCTTGGCGTCTGTATTAGTATTTTTCTAAGAATTCAACCCTTATTTTTACAAAGTAATGACTAACTATCTATTTTATATTCTATCATTTTTCCTTTGCACAATGGCCTGGGGTCAGGAAATACAACGGATTGAAATTGCTGGGCAGGTGTTTTCAGAAAAGGGGGAAGAATTGGAAGGGATTCATATTTACAATTATTCGTCGCAACGGGGTACCATTACCAGCGCGCAGGGAGAATTCAAACTTTTGGTGGCCGCTAACGATCGACTTCAGGTTAGCTCCCTGCAGTATGCTACCCTAAATGCCATAGTAACCCAAGAGGTTATTGAGGTTGGTAAGATTCAGATTTATTTGAATCCTTATATCAATGAATTGTCAGAAGTATTTCTAAGCAATATCAATCTTAGTGGGGATTTGGAGAGGGACGTTAAGGATATTCCCGTATTTGTTGTGCCCGAAATCGATGTTTCGCCAGCGGCGATTGCGTCCTATGAGTTTGAAAGGGATTCGCAATCTCCAATCCAAGGGAATGCTGCCGAGGCTGCTTTGGGAGTTAACAATGTGCCCATGGCTTCTATAGATCTGGGCAAGCTATTTGAGAGTATATTTTCGAGTAAAAAGGCAAAATTGAAAAAGCAAAAAAGATCTTCTGGAAAGGTCTATGATGTTTTGACGAATCGATACAGCGTTGAATTCTATGTTGAAAATTTTAAGATCCCCGAGGAGAAAGTGTTGGACTTTATATATTTTGTCGAGGATCATCTGGAAGATGAATACTTATTGAATCCGGAGGATGAAATACAACTAATTGCCTATATAACCACACTCAGTGAAGCTTACAAAAAACGTATGTAACTTAGGAATGGGGCTCTTGTTTTGGGTGTTGTTTTTGCTTCCTACTTTGCTGTTGGGACAGCAAAAGCGCCTCTATGGGAAGATTGAGAATGATAAAGATGTGGAGGGAATACATATTCTAAATACCTCCTCACGCTATAATTCGGTGACCAACCAACAAGGGGAATTTTTTATTTCGGCAAAACCTAGCGACACACTGCTGGTTTCCTCCATCACTTTTGTTCCCGAGCAGGTCATCGTGACCCAAGCGATTTATGACGAAGGTTTTATTTCCATTACACTCACCGATTTGGTCAATGAATTGGATGAGGTGTATCTGGGGCCCAACTTGTCGGGTAATTTGGAAAGGGACCTTAAAAATATTGAAGTGGAGGATCCCATTAATTTTGATGATGTGGGTATTCCAGGCTTTAAGGGAAAGGCCGAAGAAAAAATACCGAGCCTAGTGGGAGGGGTGATTACCCCGCTTTCGGTGAACATCGAAGGGCTTTATAAGTACATAAGTGGCTATTACAAAAAGCTCAGGTTGCGCAGAAAATGGGATGCCCAAAATGTTTTGGTGTCCTTGTTGCTGTATCATTATCCGCAGGGGTATTTTAGTGATGCCTATCAAATTCCGGAGGATCGTACCTATGACTTTTTATTGTATTGTGTAGAAACGAGCGATATGCAAAAATACTTCGATGGGGGCAATCATGCCTTGGTCATGGAAATTTTTGAGGAACGTGCAACGGAGTACCGAAAGCGTATGAATGAAAAAAAGGAATAAAATTTGTAACAAATCCAAATATCCAGCGTCCTATTAATTTTAGAATCGATTTAAAAAAATGAAATTTCTTCGAATTGCCCTTGTCGCATTAATGCTTCCATTAATGGCGTCCTTTACAGCTCATAAATTCTACGTGAGCATTACCAAAATTGAATTTGCGGAAGAAGAACAGTCCCTTCAAATCATTACCAAAATATTTATCGACGATATTGAAGATGTTTTGCAGGAGCGATATGATAAGGATTTGGTATTGGGTGTAGAGTCCGAGACGGCGGCCGACATCTTATTGCTTGAGAAATACGTACTTCAGAAATTCGACGTTCAAGTAAATGGAATCCCAATGAAATATGAAATTTTGGGGCATGAATATGAAAATGACATCGTTAAGGTGTACATAGAAATTCCGCAGGTTTCAGAATTGAATTCCATTATGATCGAGAACAAAATCCTGATGGATATGTTCGATGAACAGCAGAATATTATTCATGTAAAGAGATATAAAAAGCGGAAAAGTATGGTGTTGGATAGCGATAATCCTAAAGGAACGTTAAACTTCGGATAGACGCAGACCAAAACCGTGCAGAAAAACTATTTTTAAAGGCTTTAAAATAATCAACAATCAATTAATAATTATGAAAATAGCAAAATACCTATCCCTGGTCGTTCTGTTTTTAGTAGCAGGAATGGCTTATGCGCAGGAAGATGCAGAGAAAGAAGAGGAGCGTAAGCCCGGGCATTACAACAACAATCGCTTTAAGCAATTGTATGAAGAGTTTTCCACCCCTAACATGTACCGTTCCGGTAATGGGGCACCCGGACCCAATTATTATCAGCAACAAGCCGATTATGTGATGGATCTTACCTTAGATGATAAGGAAGCTCGACTTTACGGAGAAGAAACCATTACCTACACCAACAATTCTCCCGATGCATTGGAATACCTTTGGGTACAGTTGGATCAAAATGTACGTGCAAGGGATTCAAAATCTCCACTTATCGAACCTAGCGGAGCCTTTCCGGCGGAAATGACAGGATCTTTCATCAACAAATACATGGGTGAAGGATTTGATGGTGGTTTTAAGATTGATTGGGTAAAAGACGCCAGCGGGAAACCACTACCGCACTCCATCAACAGAACCATGATGCGTGTGGAAATGCCGAAACATCTTAAAACAGGAGAGCAATTTGTTTTCTCCATTAAGTGGTGGTACAACATTCCCGAGCACACGGTAGATCGTGCCCGAAGTGGATACGAAACTTTCGACGACGGAAATAGAGGATACGTTATTGCACAGTTCTACCCGCGTATGGCTGTTTATAACGATGTAGAAGGATGGCAGAACAGTCAGTTCTGGGGACGTGATGAATTTGCTCTTCCCTTTGGTGATTTCGACGTAACCATTACTGTACCAGAAGATCACGTTCTGGATGCTACAGGATTGCTATTAAACCGTAAAGAGGTATTCAGCAAAGAGATGATGAAGCGCTTCAACAAAGCCAAAAAGAGCTATGAAGAGCCTGTAATGATCGTAACCCAAGAAGAGGCTGAAGCAGCTTCTAAAGGATTTGCAACCAAAACCAAAACTTGGAAGTTCCGTGCCGAGAATGTACGTGATTACGGATTTGCATCTTCCAGAAGATATATCTGGGATATGATGGCCGTTAAAATCGGAAACCGAGATGTAATGGCTGTATCTGTATATCCGCCAGAAGGAAACCCACTTTGGGAAGACTGGTCTACGAAAGTAGTGGCTAGTACCTTGGAAACCTATTCCAGAATGGCATTCGACTATCCGTATCACAAAGCCATTTCCGTTCACGCCAAGAATCAAGGAATGGAATATCCAATGATTTGTTGGAATTACGGACGTCCCGATAAAGATGGAAATTACAGCGATCGTACCAAGTATGGAATGTTTGGGGTAATTATCCATGAGGTGGGGCATAACTATTACCCAATGATTGTAAACAGTGATGAGCGTCAGTGGACATGGATGGACGAAGGAATCAATACGTTTGTGCAATATGTTGCCGAGCAGGATTTTGGTGAAAAATACCCAGAAGCCATTGCTCCCAATAAAACCTATCCTTCGCGTAGAGGGCCTGCCAAAACCATTGTTGATTATATGGCAGGTAACCAAGACCGCATGGCTCCCATCATGACAAAAGGATTGAATACGTATAGCTTTGGATCCAATGCTTACTCGAAGCCCGCGGTAGGATTAAATATTCTTCGTGAAACCATTATGGGTCGCGAATTGTTCGATTATGCCTTTAAAACCTATTCGCAACGTTGGATGTTTAAACACCCCACCCCAGAAGATTTCTTCCGTTCTATGGAAGATGCATCAGCAGTAGATCTTGACTGGTTCTGGAGAGCTTGGTTCTACACCACAGATTACACCGACATTGGTGTTACTGAAGTAAAGAAATTCTATGTTACTTCTAAAATGAACAAAGAGATCCGTGATTTGATGGAAGCCCGTGGGTTAACAGAAGCTGATTTACCTCCATTGGTTTATTTGGTTGAAGAAGGAAGCGAAGATTTCGAAGAGAGCATGAAAAATACAACCCTTGCAGACGTAACTACGTTGCAAGAGTATATCATGGATAACTTTGAACCGGCAGAGAGAGCCAATATGAAGAGCCCTAAGTATTTTTATGAGGTGACTTTCGAAAAGCCGGGAGGAATCCCTATGCCGATCATTGCAGAATATACGTATAGTGATGGTTCTACCGAGCGTGTTACGTATCCAGCGCAAATCTGGAGAAAGGATGATGCTTCCGTAGGGAAAGTAATTGCTTCAGAAAAAGAGATTACAAAAATCGTGGTGGATCCAGATGAGGAAACTGCCGATATCGATACTTCGAATAATTCTTGGCCTAAAAAGAAGAAATTAGGCGAGTTTAATAAATTCAAGGAGAAAGTTAAAGGACAATAGTCCCTTTAAATAAGAAAATACAAGCCCTTTCCATTTGGAGAGGGCTTTTTTAGTTACACTGCGTTTCTAAATTTGTATCTTTGCCCTATGACACTTCCTCTATTTATTAGTGGTGCCGAGATAGCATTTATTCTCTTCATAGTCCTCATGGTTTTTGGAGCCGATAAGGTACCGGAAATTGCCCGTGGATTGGGCAAGGGCATGCGACAGATCAAGGATGCTACCAACGACATTAAATCTGAGATTACCAAAAGCGCCGAGAAGCAGGGTATCGATGTAGATATTACCAAGGACGTTAAAAAGGAGATCGACAAGGTTAAGGAAGATGTGAATGAGATCACAGGCCCTATCAAACGAAACTTCTAAATGCTGGAGACACTCAAGCAATGGGATAGGGATCTATTAATTTATCTGAATAATTTAGGGAGCGATACCTTCGATGGATTTTGGGTATTCGCCACAAAGATTGAAAGCTGGATTCCCCTGTTTTTGTTTTTTGCCATCATTGTTTTTTACCATTTCAAGAAGAAAGCAGGTATAAAGGTTTTTCTTTGGATTGTTCTAACTTTTGCCATTACCCTATTCCTTACAGACATGACCAAGATGTTGGTAGAGCGGCTTCGACCCAACAACTTGGCTGGCCTTGTCGCTCAACTTCGAGTGCTTCAGGATCCAGATAGTTTTAGTTTCTTCTCTGGCCATGCCTCTACAAGTTTTGCCATTGCAACGATGATGGTGCTAACGATCCGTTCCTTTACCAAATGGATCTATGCCGCCTATTTATGGCCACTTTTGTTTTGTACAAGTAGGATTTATGTCGGGGTGCATTTCCCCTCAGATATTTTAGTGGGTGCTTTGGTGGGAACCCTTATGGCATTACTTTCTTACCGTTTGTTGCTTATATACCAAAAGAAAAGCCCAGGATCTCCTCATTCCTAGGCCTTTTCTTAGTGCTCGACAAAAGGTCGATATCTATATGAAATTTTAAGTGGGAGTCCTCCCCAAGCCGGCTACGCCTTGAGTAGGACCCCTTTCAGTATTATTGTGGGTATACTACGAAAGAGAAAGCACTATCACGTGCCGTTCCTGAAGCATCCTGAATACGAACGATAAAAGTATTCGCACTTGTGGTTTCGTATCCAGCGATTTCTGGTATACCAAATCCAATAGTAAATGGAGTGATGGTTACAATCGTGTTCGCTGGGTTAGAATCCAAATCCAATTCGATTTCATATACTCCCGTATCAGAGTTGGTCACAGAAGCAATACCATATCCCGTAGAAATACCTCCCAAAGAGTCGATACTTCCGTAGGCAATAGCAGTACTGTTACCATAAATTCTGTTAGCAGCAGGAGAGTCTGTAGTCTGTGTACTTTCATAGAATCCAGACGTTGTAGTGTTTCCTGTTGCCAAGTCAATAGACATGTTGGCAGTTCCACCGGCCATGAACAATACATCGTCACCAACATCGGCATATCCAATACCCCATCCTGGGAATCCTGGGGAGTGCTGTGCGATCATCGTATCTGGGTTGGTAGTACCACCCCCATAGATCATTACCTGTCCACTCTGCTTACTGTGTAATGCAGTAGCCACACTTCCAACGGCAGTTTCACCTACAGAAGTACCATTAAGGGTTACGTGCAACCATGCATCAATTCCTAACCAGTTTACATTATCCAATGGACTCACACTACCGATCTGTACAGAAAATACTCCGTTGGCGTCGGTGGTTGGGTTTTGAGATTCAGTAAATACAGCAGGTCCTCCGGCACCGTCACGGATTTCGAAGTCTACGTTAATGGCAGTATTTGTAATCAAAACTCCTCCTGCGTTTCGAGCAACGGCTTGGTAGTTGATAAGTTCGGCGGCAGCAAAACTGCTGCTTGGGTTGTTGTCGGGTGCTTGAACTGCTACCACTTCGTCCGAATTATCTTGGGTTTGGGGAGCAGATGATACGCCTTCGGCTTGTCCAAAGGTAAGTGCAGAGACCATTAAAAAGGCCCATACAGTAATATAAGTCATTCTAGCTTTCATAATTGTGTTTTTTAGTTTTTAACGATTTTGAATGTTCTGGATTTGTTGGTGGAATCCTGTACGATTTTAAGTACATAGGTTCCGGTGCTCAACGCACTTAGGGAAAGGGTTTCGGCAGTACTACTGGCTTCGATTTCCTCTCGCATTACTTGCTTCCCTTGAATGTCGAAGAGCAATGCTTGAAAAGTTTCACCGGTCATCTCTTCAAAAGAGATGTTAAGGTAGTTACTTACCGGGTTGGGGTACACTGTGGCATTGGCCTCGATAGAGAAATCCTCTGTACCGAGGGTGATCTCAACAATGGCACCCAACCAGAATCCTTGTCCCAACGATGGCCCATTTTCGACAGGCCCAATAACGGGCTCTCCCAAAGTAAAGCTCAAGGTGTTGGAAGCACCACTAATGGTTGCACCGGAATTGCCCATAACCGTCTGGCTTAAGCTCTGCGCTTGGACCGTCCCTAAAGTAGCTACCATTAAAAGGAGTACATAGATTGTTTTCATAGTTTTCATATTTAATGTTACGTGTTTAATGATCATTTAACTGAACATGAGTTTCGAAATCACAGTGACAAAGATGAGGAGATGAGACAGCATCATCAAGAGTTAAAAGGCTAATAATGATGATGTTATGTACTGTGATTTCTACGGAGGTTAACCCTTAATCCAGATGAGGTAATACCGCAGATGCCATAAGCTGTTTTCTTAATAGAAATAGGGGAAAATCCCCTAGAGAGTGGGTTTTTTTCACCTTTTTGTAGATTGAATGGGGATGTAAATGACTAGAAATCAAATAAATGTAAGTAAAATTCCAATAGTGTGCAAGATATGTGTCGCTGTTTTTCAGTAATTTAATCCTAATTTTATAGAAAACTAAAACACCATAAATTATGAAATCAAAATCCCCTTTAGCAGTTTTATTTCTTGTATTGTTTTGTGCCACCTTTTTCTTCGCCTCCTGTGAAGATCCAGTTAGACCCCCTGCACAGACGCTCAGTTTCGATCAAGCTCAAGAACTCCAGAATGAATTTGTCGAAACCCGTTCCGCAATTTTGGACACCGCGTTGGGCTTTCAAGATACCCGCGACTTCTGGTTTTCCCTGGACACCATCAAGAAATATATCGAATATGTGGAGTTCGAGGCTAAAAAAAGAGGCTATGAGGACTTAGGACTTCGTATACACTATGCAGCTTACCAAGAACCTCAGGGGAATGATCGCTATCCCTATTCAACGGTACTTATTGTTCCTACCCGTCGTGGTGGAGGCGATGTGATTAAAAGTGGTTTTTTTCCCATTTCACAGGACGATGTACCTGCAGACAGCATAGCCCCACTTAATTATGGAACAGGTGGAATTCCACCCAACGATCTTTAATATATGATACAACGGTAGGTAACGAGAGTAATGTACATTTTTCCAATCATACAATTAATAGCAGCCGTTGTAGGGATATGGAATTATAAGAAATTGACATTACTTAGGGAAAAGCTCTTTTTGGCCTTCCTATGTTTTACGTGCTTGGTCGAAACCGGTAACCTCATTTCTATGAACTTGAATGGTCAGGGATTAGGGATACTTCATAACCTCTACTCTGTAGTGAGTTTTGTGTTCTATTTTTACTGGTTTTATAGAGAATTAACACGTCCCACGCCCAAGGCTATTACCTTGGTTTTTACCACCGCATTCTTACTATTCACCCTGCTGGCCTATACCTTACCCGAAACATGGGGCGGCAGGGGAATAGCATTTTTTACTGGAGCCATCGGAATCATGGTACTCACCTTTTTCCATTTCTACCAGTTGCTCAATAGTGATGAAGTATTGGCCATAAAACACAAACTGAGTTTTTGGGTCTCCACGGCCCTCTTACTCTTTTATATGGGTATATTGCCCACAATACTAATGGCCAATTATTTGGATATAGAAGATTCTACCCGTAGGATCATCTTAATTTGTTTGAACTTGATTTTGTACGGCTGTTATAGCATAGGATTTATATGGATGAAAAAGAAGTCCAGTCGTTCCTCATAATATTTTCGGTGGTTGCCTTTTTTTTGGCACTCACAGTGATCCTACTTTTCGTTATCTTTCAGAAGAGAAAGAACAAACTTTTAAGGGAACAACAGGAAGCAGAGAATCGATTTAAGGAAGAGATTATAGAAACCCAAGTAGAAATTCGTGAAGAAACCCTGCGCAATATCAGTTGGGAATTGCACGATAACATTGGGCAAATGCTTACGCTTGCCAAAATACAATTGCAGAATGCAGACGATCTGCCCCCTAGCGTTGTGGAAGCTTCAGAAACCATTGGTAAAAGCCTTACCGAACTCAGGAGCTTGTCGAAATTGATCAACCCAGATACCTTTAAAAGCCTTTCTTTGGTAGAGGCCCTAAAGTTGGAGATCGAACGCTTTAATAGGATGCAGTATTTGGGTGCCAGCCTTACTTTTTCGAAAGAAACCTTCGAATTGGATCACAAGGTTGAGGTCATTTTTTTCCGCATCCTACAGGAGTTCTTTACCAATACCATTAAGCACTCCAAGGCTTCACGGCTGGAAGTTGATGTTACCTACGAAGGTGATGTATTAAAAATAAATGCCAAGGACAACGGAATCGGGTTCGATATGTCCCTGTTAGATTCCAAAAAAGGAATTGGGCTTATGAATATTAAAAGCAGGGCCCAACTCGTAAAAGCAAATGTTGAGATTGTATCCCAAGAAGGGGAGGGGACACAATTAAACCTAACGTATAAAAACCAAACCGTATGAGTTATTCTGTAGTAGTTGTAGACGACCATAATTTATTGTCCCAGGCCATTGGTGGTTTGGTAGAAGGTTTCGAGCAGTTTCAGGTGTTGTATACCTGTAAGAACGGACAGGAGTTATTGGACAAGTTCCGTAACCCCAAAAACATCCCCGACATTGTCCTTATGGATGTAAACATGCCTATTTTAAATGGTATAGAAACCACAGCCCATCTGTATGAGCACTTTCCCCATGTAAAAGTATTGGCACTCTCTATTGAAGAAGATGAAACGACCATTTTAAAGATGCTGCGTGCCGGAGCTAAAGGGTACCTCATGAAGGATGTAAAGAAGTTCGAATTGCAACAGGCCCTATTGGAAGTAATGGAAAAAGGCTTTCACCATACCAATACGGTGACCAAGGTCTTGGTCGATTCCCTTTCCGGAAAAGAATCCTCGCCACAGAGTATCCTAAAGGAACGGGAGATCGAATTCATTAAACTGGCCTGTACCGAAATGACCTATAAGGAAATTGCAGATGTCATGTTCCTAAGCCCCAAAACCATTGAGGGCTATCGAAATGCCATTTTCGAAAAACTGAACCTCCGTAATCGAACTGGTTTGGTGATCTATGCGATTAAGAACAAGATTTTTGTTCCGTAATAAAAGCAAATACTTATTCATTGCTTCCCAAAACATCTTCAATACCCATTAAGATGAGTGAATATCTATTGTCAAGATATTCGGATATACAAAATCTTGGGGCGAATATGAATTTTGTGTGCTTTCTATGAAGGATGTTTGTACATTTGGTTAAAACCAAGTGAAATGGCCAGACTATTACTATTGTTTACGCTCTTATTAACCTGTGGTATTACCTATGCTCAAATCGTTCCCATACCTGATGCCAATTTTAAAGATGCCCTCGTAAACCACGACCCTGTTATTGATACCAATCAAGATGGGGAAATACAAGAAATCGAAGCTTTGTCCACAAATACCATGCAGGTAATTGCGAAGAATATTAGCGACATGTCTGGAATAGAGTATTTCGAGAATCTCCAACAACTCAATTTCACGGCAAATTCTGTTTCGTCTATAGACCTTTCCAATCAAGTAATATTGGAAAGCCTTTCGGCATCCAGTAATGATTTATCCGCAATTGATCTAAGCAATAACACCAATTTGGATTTTATCAATTTGTCTTTTAACGATTTAACAGCAATTGATTTAAGTCAGAATGTAAACGTGGTTTTTCTCGATATATCTTTGAACAATCTTTCAAGCATTGACGTGAGTTCGCTTACTATGCTGGAAAACTTTCAAATTGCAGGTAACAACCTGTCCGATATCGATGTGAGTAATAATAGCCAATTATGGGAATTTAGGGTGACGGAGAATCCATTAAGTAGTTTAGATGTATCTAATAATGCAGCGCTGCAGCGTCTGTATGTAGCGGCTACTTTACTCACCGATCTCGATGTAAGCCAGAATCCATTGCTGGAATACCTAACGTTAACCGCAACACCAATTTCTTCAATTGACGTATCGAATAACCCTGAATTGTTGGTTCTAAATTTGAGGGATAGTGATGTTAGTAGTGTAGATGTAAGTTTGGCACCCGATCTTGTTGTCCTAGAAATATCTGAAAGCAGTATTTCGTCAGTTAATACTACAAATAATCCGCTGCTAGAATATCTAAATGTGTCAAATTCAAATATCGGGACATTAGATCTTTCCAATAATACGAACCTTAAGGTGCTTAACATGAACAACTTAGGAATGGATGACTTGGATTTGTCCAATAATTTGGATTTGGAGATGCTATTCATGGATGGCAACCTATTTACAAGTTTTGATTTTTCAAACTTGAGCATGCTCAAAGCCATTAGTGCTTTTAGAACACCATTACAGCAAATGGATGTGAGTTCCAATCCTAATCTTTGTTCGGTTAAAGCCGGTTCAATCAATACTGAATACATTAATCTTCAGAACGGGAACAATGCTATTTTGATCCCTTCTGCACCATGCTCTGTATCATTTTCTATCCCCTTCACTATATCAGTAGGATCTGGCGCAGTGGTTTCAACTACCTATAGTACCGATCTTGATTTTATCTGTGTGGATGACATTGATTTTGCGGTTGATAATTTTACCGTTCCTGCCATTGCCACTTTAATAGACGATTGTAGTATTGCTGGTCAGGGATTGAATATGATTCAAGGAACCGTAACCTATGACGACGAAAGCGATGGTTGTGATGGCAGTGATATGGGACTCCCTCAACTGCTCATTCAAACCACAGATGGCACCAATTATTTTGCAAGTTTTACTTCAGATTTGGGAGCATACAACCTCAATGTGTCCGAAGCGACTTATACAACAACCGTAGTGGGGATCCCTTCCTATTTCGATATTACTCCACCTTCGGCCGAAGATACCTTTGTAGGTTTTGGTCAATCTACCGTTTCAGATTTCTGTATTTCACCCAATGCTACGGTGAATGACTTAACGGTAAGTTTAAATGCCTTAATACCTGCCCGGCCCGGTTTTGAAGCAACCTATAATTTGGTCTATGAAAATGTGGGGAGTACCGAATTGACTACTTCCATAACTCTAGAGTTTGACGATAGCCGCATTTCCTTTGCAACATCTACACCCGCGCCTAGCTCCCAAAGTGGCAATACCCTCACTTGGGAGGTAGGGACCACAGTACCATTTTCTAATGGAACCATCCCTATTACTTTCGATGTAGCGACACCTCCCACCAACCAAAGCGGAGACATTTTAGAATTTACCGCAATGGTAGATCCAATAGCTGGAGATGCCACTCCAGATAACAATACCTTTAGTCTGAATCAAGTGGTGGTGAATTCCTTCGATCCCAATGATAAGTTGGTGCAGCAAGGTCCGCAGGTATTGATAGAAAATGCAGCGGACTATTTAAACTATACCGTGAGGTTTCAGAATATTGGAGATGCCGATGCGATCAACGTGCGTATTTTGGATGAATTGGATGAAAAATTGGATTTTAGTAGTATCAAGATTCTCGAAGCTAGCCATAATATGAGTACTCAGTTGGTAAACGGAAGGCTGGATTTCAACTTCGAAAACATCAATCTACCTCCACAAACCCAAGATGAAGCAGGAAGTCAAGGGTACGTTAGTTTTAAGGTAAAGCCGTTACCGGGAATTGTATTGGGTGATATCATAGCGAATACTGCCAGCATATATTTCGATTTTAACGCACCAATTATCACCAATACTGTGACTACAGAATATGTAGATGAATTATCTGTTGACGATCTAAATGCCATTAGTGCGTTATTATATCCCAATCCCTCAAGGAATAGTTTCACGGTTGTTTCCGATAATGTCATTAAAGAACTGAAGATATACACGATCTTGCGGCAGCCCATGAAGAGTGTACTTGTGGAAGGAACCAATGCTACCATCGATATTTCTCATCTAAGAACCGGGATTTATTTTGTAAAAGCACATTTCGAAGGAGGTGCGGAGAAAATATTTCGAGTGATAAAGGAATAGATGCTTTAAAAAGATTACAAACCCCACCCCAAAACACACTAACAGATAGAAAGCCCCGGAGGTAACACTTGCGTAACCCACGGACAGGCACTTTATGTATCTTTGCAATGCATCTAACCCGTTAAATATCAATAAAATGAAAAAATTGACCCTTCTTTTAATCCTAGTATCGCTACCCCTTGCCAGTTTTTCCCAATCCGATTGCAAACCCTACCTTCCCATAGACGAAGGCACCCAATGGGAAATGACAAATTACAATGCCAAAGGCAAGCAACAGGGCAAACAGCAATATGAATTATTAAGCAAAGAAATCAACGGAGATGAAATCCTCTTTACCGTGCAGACCAAATCCTTCGATAAAAAGGGAAAAGAATTGCTTACCAATACCTTTCAAGCGAAATGTGTAGGAGGAAACTTCGAGTTCGACATGGCCATGAAAATGGATCCAACCGTAATGGGACCATATCAAAACATGGATGTTGAAGTAGACGCTTCCAAATTGGAAATCCCGGATATGGATGCTACGGCTGGTACGGAGTTAGATGATGCAACGCTGCGCGTTACCGCAAGTGGAGGAGGCCCATTAAACCTAAACCTTACCATTGATGTTTCCAATCGTAAAGTAGAAGGACGGGAAACCATCACCACTCCAGCAGGGGATTTCGACAGCATTATACTTACCCAAGAAGTAAGTACCAAGGTATTGGTGAATGTGCGTGGAAAGAACAAGGAATGGTATTCCCCTAATTTGGGTGTTGTACGGACCGAATCCTATAACAAAAAAGGAAAGCTATTGGGGTATAGCGAAGTGACCAGTATAATCCGGAAGTGAGCATGTATATCGATTAAAGAAGAATTTAATTGAAGTCTTTTCGCCAAAAGAGTTCAATGACGCAAAGTAGTTTACATTGTAAAGTATTGTTGCCTTCCTTTGATTTATATTTTAATATTACTTACATTCAAAATAATTAATCATGGGTTTGCAAGGTTTTACCCGATAAAGCCTTAGTTTTAAACTCTGTGGGAGTACAACCGGTTTTGTTTTTAAAGTGTTGATTAAAGGTTGCCTTCGACTTAAACCCACTATCAAATGCAATGTGAATAATTTTGTAATCAGGATTTTTCTTCAGCAACCTTTTAGCGTATTCTATACGATGGCTATTTATAAAATCCTGAAAACTCTTGCCATAAATGGTGTTAATAACCTGCGAAATGATATAGGGCTTTGAATCAAATTTTCCAGCAAAGGAAGCCAAGGTTAGCTCCGGCTCTAAAAAAACCTTATCCTTCTCAATAACTTTATTAATATCCATGTTAATTGCCTGGATTCTATCCTTGCTCAGTTTCAGGGTTCCGTATTTAGGTGTTTCCCGAGTGATGGTTTTGGGATTTATTGCCGTTTTATCCTCCCTTAATTCATCGATCTTAATTTTAAGATTACGTATTCCGAAAACAAAAGTTAGAAGCAAAATACATAGGGGGGACAATAATTCAAAATTGATTCCAGGGTTAAATTTAACGCTTGTAAGAGTTAAAATTACAACAGTTGGAAAACAAATAAGCAAAAACCACCATGTAACAAGTTGGCGTTGCCACTGGGCATTCAATTGATTTACTACTTTCAGGTCTTTTCCGTTATCGGTTCGATGCCTTCTAAGGAATAGAAATGAGTGGGTATATACAATGAAATTTAGGATGATCATTGAAATGATATAAATAATTCCGCTTGCTCCCATAACGCGCTCATCTTTTTTATTTAATTCAAGTAAGTGAGCAATGAATTTTTCATCCCAAGGAAACCTTATTCCTACATAAAGCATGTAGATGGTATATAGAACAAAAGGCAAAAGGATCACATAAGTTTGCCATACCCAAATGCGTTTTCTAAGTATGGCGCGTACAAAAATGTAGAGAAACGCTGCGTCAAGAAAATAAAGAGGTTGGTTAATTAAAATGATACGAGGAAAGGCCATGATAACTTCATCCATCATGCCTAAAACTGCGATAATCCCCCTTAGCATAAGCAGCAGTAAATACCAGAAAAGAATTCTTTCCGATTTTAGCTGTGACTTAAGATTGTGGAATACGGAAATAAGTACGAGCCCCAGAACAACTTGAGAAATGGTAAGAGCAATGTGCATTCCAATAATTTTTTGAAAGGTAATTTATAAACAATAAGGGACATATTTGCCAATAATATATTGAATCTTCAATAAAGAAGTCCAAAATTACAATCTCACACCTGCTTTTTCAAGTTCAAAGGCAATTATCCATTAGTATTGCAAAACAATTAGTTGTGATAACTAAAAATGTTATTTGACATACCTAAACCAATTGCTAGTAACCATTAGTTTACCGCAAACATAACAGTAGTATGAACCTAACCATAACCTGATATATGAGCTGATAACAAACCTTGCTGTGTAGAATGTCAATTATGGATTATTGAGAGAACCTTTTTTAAAAGATGTGCTCCAAAATAAATTGTAGAATGAATACTTGAAAAATGATTTATCCACGTCCCCATCGAACAAGATTTGAAAAAATCATTCGATTCATCTTGTTGCTTTTTTCCGACCACCTAGAAAATACAGGTGATTGCGATAACAGGAAAATGCATTAGGATGTTCCAGTGTTGATCAATTTAGTGCTAGTAGATGGTTTTTCTATTAGTGATTTGGCTGAAAACCCCTGTGGGAGCTGGGGTTTTCTTTTCTTCAATTCAAGCAGGTTTCATGAACCCATTGTTTTGGATCATTCTTGCTTCATCATTTACCCTATTTCCTGTCCTTATAATCCACACCTTATTGATGTGATTGATAAAACCCTTAATGAATAGAATTCCTACGGTAAGCCCGTAACAAAAAATAGGAAAACTCCTGTTTCACAGCACTTTAAATACCTCTAATTTCAAGTAGTATTAATTAATAAACCTAATAAATATGAAAACAATTAAGTATTTAGTGTGTGCTATGTTGTTGGCACTGAGCTTCATGGCCTGTGAGTCTGAAGAAACTAACCAAGAAACGTTAACCGCCGACATGGAAGAGAAATTCTTCGAAGGAAAGACCGAAGGAAAAATATCCCTCGGCAAAAGAGCCCGTTGTGGTGTATTGGGACCCGTATGTGGATCACCCAACCAAACCCTTTCCTATTTTTACATGAGTCCAGCGACCAACCCCACGATTACCTGGACAGTAGATAGCGGTGCCATGACTCTAATCTCCGGGCAGGGAACCAGTAATGCCACCTTTAGCCTGGGAAGTTCCTTTAGTGGTGGACAAATAACAGTTACCGGCGTTGGCGAACCCGATTGCAATGTAACGTTGGAAGTATTGCTGTGCGGTGCACCTGAGTGCGAGTATACCGTAGCGGTATTGGATGAATACATAGATGGAACCCAATCCGGTGCCAATTTTGTCTACCTCCATGCTGGCGGCAACTTCCCTCCCGGCACCACCTATGCCTGGACCATTACCCGACAGGACGGATCGGTACAGAACTACGCCGCATCCACAGCCAATCCCAGATTGGTTTCCGCATCCATTAGTAATAGGATTGTGAGTGCCACTGTAACAGCAGTGTATGAAGATTGTGAAGAGACTTCAACCAATAACTTTGCTTGCGCCATTCCTAATTCTGATGCCAATGGAGATCTTTTTCCAGAATGTCTATAAACAAAGTGAATTGTCATGCTTTGAGCCCATCTTTGGATGGGCTTTTTTTCGGTCCTATTTATAAATGATGCTTAGTTATGACAAAAATTTTTTCAAGTCTTCCTTTTTGTAAATAATTTTGTCATTTGTGTTCTTTCATTGGAGCACCTCAATACTACACAGTAAACGAATGTATCAAACCGATCGCCTGCCGACCTAAAATTCAGGTAAAACCCCCTTGCGTATCCCCATCGCAATAAGTAATTTAAGAGCTTTAACATGAATAGATTACCCTAGGTCCAATGCATGCGAAAATCGCAGTAGGGTCGGGGTAGATATGGTTACACTTGGGTACGATACCCCTACTTAAAATGTGCATCATGGAAAGAGAACATTCACCCCGTCGCATTTCCCAAAAACGTCTCGTTAAAATGTTCAAGGATATAAAGCGCCTTGAAAGCGAAGAGACCCGCTTTTGCTTTCTTATAGGAGCCGGTGCTTCCCGGAGTTCGGGCATAAAGACCGGTTGGGAACTATCAGAAGAATGGCATCAGGATTTAAAAGAAGACCTCGATGAAGAAGAGTTTCTAAAATGGAAAAATGAGATTGAACTGGATGAAGAGAACATAGGAGCTTATTATCCCCAACTGTATCAAAAACGATACGAAGTTTCTCCAGAGATAGGATACGAAGAATTCAAAAAACTCATGGAGAACATCGATCCCGGGATAGGTTATGTAATACTCGCCCAAATCCTCGCCGAAGAACGGCACAATTTCGTGATCACCACCAACTTCGATTATCTCATAGAAGATTCCGTTAGGCTTTATACAGCTACCAAACCCTTTTCCGCAGGGCACGAGACCTTGGCAGAGTTCATTTCTTCCCAAACAGAACGCCCCACCATTATAAAAGTGCATCGGGATTTGTTCCTGCATCCCTTTAACGACGACAAAGAGACCCAAAAACTGAAAGAGGAGTGGGAACGGGCCCTTAAACCCATCCTTAGGAATTTCAATTTGTTGGTCATAGGGTATGGCGGTAACGACGGTAGCTTAATGGATTACCTAAGCAACATACACGCCCAAGAAAGAAAGGCCGTCTATTGGTGCATTAGAAACGAAAAAGAACTGAACCATAAAATCAATGGATTACTCGATAGCAAGGACTGTGTCGTAACAATAGATGGGTTCGATGAGCTCATGTTGGATTTAGGGGGCGCTTTGCGGTACGAAATGTTCGATAACCTCGATGAAACCGAAGGGCATCCCTTTGTGATGTCTGCCAAAAGAAGGATATCTGGCCTGTACGAAATGCGAAAAGCCTTGTTGGAACGACTTGCTAAGAATAAACAAGGGATTACCAAGGAAACAAAGGAGCTATTTACAGGCGCTTACAAATACATTATCGATGCCGTATCCGAAAGCAATCCCGAAGATGCCGATAGAATTTTCCAAGAAGGGATGCGAAATTATCCCAACGATGCCACCTTATTGGGGCAATACGCCCTTTTCAATTTCGAACTTGGAAATTCTGAACAGGCCGAAGAATTCTATCAAAAAGCACTGGAGATTGCCCCAGATGATCCCGATATTTTGGGGAATTATGCCATTTACCTCAGGTCCGATGTGGGGGATGATGATAAAACCGAGGAATATTTTAAAAAGGCCTTAGAACTAAAACCCGATCAGGCCAATAATTTGAACAACTACGCCAATTTTCTCCGGGAAGTGCGTGAAGATTATGATCTGGCAGAAGAGTATTACAAAAGGGCCATTAGACTCGATCCACATTATGGGCTGTTTTTATCCAATTATGCCAACTTTTTGCTGCACAACCGCAAGAAGCTGAAACAGGCCGAAGAGTATTATCAAAGAGCCATGGACGCAGATCCTAACGATGTGGGCTATTTGGGATCCTATGCTCTTTTCTTGCTGGAGTATAAAAAGGATTTTGACAGGGCCGAAGAATATTTTATCAGGGCATTGGAGTTGGCACCCAATGATGCCAATTACTTGGCCAATTATGCCCATTTGCTCATCATTGTAAAACAGGATTTCGCTGGCGCAGAACCCCTTATTGATAAGTCTCTCGAACATTCCAAACCCACAGAACTGGCACTTTTGGCCGAGTTATGGTATTACCGCTATGCCCATTATAAAAAGTGGCTAAAGCAAGGGGAAAAGGAACTCCAAAAGTTGGTGGAAGCAGAAGCTAAATCCATAGATTGGAATTTCGGCGACCATATAAAGATCGCCAAGAAGAACAAACATCCCAACGTCCCGAAACTGGAAGAATTTGCCACGTTGATTAGTAGTGAGTAGGCGCCGCCTTTAGGACACTTCGATACACTTCTCATTGTATTCGAAGCACTCAGTGTCCGAAATACTAGATTAAACCGGGTTCCAAAGTCGGAACGTCGCCAGTGGTTATCGCAGGGTCAGGTTCGATATCATGTTTAGGGATCCTAGAAAAGACCATAGTGGGACACTGAGTGTTTCGCGAAGCGGAATATATCGAAGTGTCCATTGTAGCACCCGCTTGCCTGACACTTCGATACACTTCTCATTGTATTCGAAGCACTCAGTGTCCGAAACTCTAGATTAAACCGGGTTCCAAAGTCTGCCTCCCCGCTGGCGCTCGACTCCAGTCGGGTGCTCAACACAAAGTTGTATAATAAATGAAAAAATTAATAGTTCTTTTTGCCCTTATCATGGTCTCCTGTATGGGTATGGCGCAGCACTCCAATGGGTATTACGATCATGAGAGTGTAAAAGAATCATTACCCTCTTTTCAAAGAAACAAGGATGCCATCGAGGCGCTAAAAGGAAAATATAACGACTCTTTATTAGGCATGGTGAGTGTGCTGCAATCAAACGTTTCGCATTCAACTAATATTGATTACACTCCTGCCGAACTAAAACGAGTGCAAGACTCTTTACAGCGATTACAGCAAAGAATTCAATCATTCCAAGCGAATGCTTTAGAGGCGATCGATAAGAAGCAGAGGGGGCTTGATGCTGAGGTAGCTGTGTTTATTGCAAAGATCATCAGGGAGTACTGCGAATCGAGGAACATTGCCGTATTAACCAGGAAAAGCGATTTGGCGTATTGTCGAGACTGTAAGGATTACACTAAAGACTTGATTCAATTTATTGAGTCGCGCCTATAACTTGGAAAAAGCGTAACTTGAGGTTTAGCAAGATTATTGTTTTATATGAGCAAACGTAAGATCATAGGAATACATCTATTGATATTTATAGTACTGTCGACCCTATTCCTATTTTCGGCAGAACCACAGCTTAATACGTTTGCTGCTGGCTTTCATGATGTTATCATATGGCTTTATTTCATTGCTTTTGGAACGCTTGTGATTTTTGTTTTAACTCTTTTGTCGTGTCTGATTCTTCTAAAACGGAGAAAAAGAAAATTGACCCGGAAATGAAAACCAAAAAATAAAAAAAGAAATCATGCATACAGATCAGTTTGTGAAGGCCTTTTATGCCGAAAAACAGTCATTTTTGGAATTATATATTTCAGAAAACACAGATACAGAAGTTGGGCAATTAATTAAATCTCTGGGCCTTTCCAATTTACAACAAGAAGTAATGAAAAAGATACTAGATAGATCGTTTACCGATATTTTTTATACCATTCTCTTGGGTTTAGATGGGAGTGCTTCGATAGGTGGTGTTCAGGAAATGTATGATATAAAAGATGAAAAGGGTAATCAGATAAGTGGTGAGATAGAAGGCTATGCCTATGAGTACTTTCACAATTCCGACAGCAACCTTTAATTTTATTTCATAAACCTCCATTTATGCTCAAAAAACTCATTAAAATTATTGGCCTGCTTTCCTTGATAGGAAGCTACGGGATGCTCATTTGGTACTTTGTACAACATGGCTTTGTGATCGAGTTTACACCACTCTCTAATTGGGCTTGGGTCCTTGGGGCAGTGAGTTTGGTCTCCAATGGTGCCTACGCCATCCTTACAAATGTGGATGAATTCCTATTGAGTATCTACGGATGTACTGGGTTCATTTGGCTAGCGCCTTTTTTTATAGATGTTGAAACCCTCTACGGTATTCCTGCCTTGGTTATATTTCTATTCATTGCCATTTATTTGCATATGAGGAAAACCCAAAGTGGGACAATAAACGAATAGTTGTACCTTGTCTTGTGCAATAATCGCACCCTAAGATCCTTCACATTCGAAAACCCGTTCATCATGGAAAGAACAAAAACAGAACACCCAAGAAGGGAATTCCTCAAAAAATGTGGTCTTACTGCCGTTCCCTTTGTGCTTCCCGCGGTGGATTGGTCGGCCATTGCTGGCGGTACCCAACCGGCGCGCACTATAGATAGCCCTAAGGTGGTCAATTTTATATTCGATGGCTTATCCCTCTCTCCCAGTCAGTACCTTGAAAAGCTTCAGGAAATCAATACAGCAAGTCCCATCGAACCCGATTTTTATGGCAATGGAGGAGCCACTAAGGCCTTGGAGGCATCCTTTGCCAAGATTACCGGGAAGGAAAAAGCCATCTACCTGCCCAGTGGTACCATGGCGAATCAGTTGGCCATCAAATTACTCAGTGGTGGCAATACCAAAATCATCGTTCCAGAGAATTCCCATGTATTCCGCGACGAAGCAGATGCGGCCCAAAGTGTACATGGTAAACGGCTTATTCCCATTGGGAAGGAAAAGGCCTATTACAACTTGTCCGATCTAAAAAATGCCATTGCCTATACCACCAACAATGAAGTGTTCCAGAGCGGATTGGATACCGTCGTGATCGAATCCCCCGTCCGACGGGCCGATGGCACGTTTGTTCCCTTGAAAACCGTGGAAGCGATCTCCAATTATTGCAAGGAGCGCGACTATAAGCTGCATTTGGACGGGGCACGGATACATATCGCCGCTGCCTTCCATGACGTATCCATTGCCGAGTATGCCTCTTATTTCGATACCGTTTATATTTCGCTTTATAAATACCTTAATGCATCAGGAGGTGCCATTCTCTGTGGGGATGCCCAAATTATTGATCAAATGGCCCACCAAATAAAAATACTGGGAGGGGCCGTATTCCAAAGTTGGAATCAGACAGCTGTGGCGCTGCATTACCTCAATGGCATCGACGAACGTTGGAGGGAAGTGGTGACGGTTTCAAAAAAGCTTATTCAGGACCTGAACAAAATAAAAGGGGTTCGCATTACTAGCATACATGAAGGAACCAATATTTTCGATCTAACCTTGGATGAGGGAATCAGTTTAAAGAAACTGGCGGTGTATTTGTACGAAACACATTCCATTTGGTTGGGGCGGGCCAATGAAAAAGGCATTGTGAAATTTACAGTGAACGAAAGCATACTATCCAGGGATTATGACGCCATTTTAAAAGCCTGGCAAAGTGGGATCGAGCAAGCGCGATCGTAACTATTGGGAGTTCAGAAACATTCATGGCATTTATTAAAAAGATGTTACCTTAGTAGACACGTACTGCGTACCTACTTTGCTATGAAAAACCTATTACTTCTTTTATTGTTGGTTGCCTACACCGGTCATGCCCAAATAAGCCGGGCCAAGCGACCCAAGGAAATCGCCCGGACCCTCTGCGAATCCTTTACCCAGGAATATGCCTCCTATGAAAGTTACGCCAACAATCGTTGGGTGTATATAAAAACCGTTGAGGTGGAATTGGTAAAGCATCCGGCCGAGAAACGGGAAAGTATCATTCAAAAACTCCATGAGTACTGCCCCGCCTTTTTGGAATATGCCACTGTGTCCAGAAAAATGAAGGCCGAAAGCGAGGGGAATAAGGATGCCTTCCGACTTTGGGATGTTTTCATTGCCAATGAAAACGAGACCCCATGGACCGATGGCCAGAAACAACGCTTTTTAAAGGTTTGTAATGCCGTTCTTACCGAAAGGGAAAATACAGAAGCACTTTGCCAGTGCACTATCAATAAGATTGCCGAACGCCTTACGGCCCAGTACTTTTTAGGACTTTCTACCAAGGATCAAGCCTATTTGGGTGGCCAGGTGGGTTATGTATATTGTTCGGATTGATAATAGCTAAACCTCCACGCTTTGAAAATTGTATCATCCCGGGAAACATGGAAAGGACATTTTACCTATGAGGTAGGGTATGATGAAAATAACCAGTACCTCGAGGTTCCGTTTTCCATGCAGATAGTCGTTGAAAATGATGCCTTTTTTGGGACGTCCGTAGACGAAGAATCCAAGCATTTATTTGATACGCCCACAGGCGTAACGGGTTTTTTTGGAGATAATACCATCAGTTTTGTGTTGAAATACCCCTATTCCTACTATCGGGATGAGGACGGAACGTTGGTTGCTGAAAAAAACATGGCCCATCCCGATGTGCATTATTATGGCGCGTACGACGAGGTCACCAAAACCTATTCCGGCCGATGGGAAATCACCTATGAGGTAGAAGAACGAATCGATGGTGATGTTCAGGAAGTATTTTGGGGCTATTGGGAATTGAGAAGGGGATAATCGAAAATCGATTAAATAAAGTAACTTGGCCAAGAAACCATTCCTTATGAAAATATTCGTTACCATACTTTTAGCAATAATCTTGATCCCAGTTTCTTTACTAGCCCAAGACCCGCACCGTTTTGATACAGAAATTCAGAAATTCAAAGAAATGGATGTGCCTGAAGGGGATAACATAGTAGTATTCACAGGAAGTTCCAGCATCCGTTTTTGGATCGATGTAGCTTCAGATTGTTCCCAATGGCAAGCTATTAATACTGGGTTTGGCGGTTCCCAAATGTCCGACCTGTGCTATTTTCTGGAAGACGCCGTGTTAAAATTTAAACCCAACCAGGTATTTATCTACGAAGGGGATAACGATATTAACGATGGTAAAACCCCAGAGGCTATTTTGGAAACTACCCGAGAAGTCACGGATAAACTCCTGAAGGCCTTACCCGAACTAAAAATTCATTATATCAGTGCCAAGCCCAGTCCGTCGCGTTGGCAATTTAAAGCGCAATACGAAGCTTTTAATGCATTATTGAAAGCCTATTGCGAAAGTCATCCGCAACTCAGTTATATCGATGTTTGGACGCCTATGATCAACGAGAAAGGACGTCCTACACCCCATATCTTTATTGAAGATAGCCTCCATATGAATAGGAAAGGGTATGACCTGTGGCGGGATGTGGTTTGTGGTGGAGTCAAGTAAGGGATAATAATAATTGAATATGTAGGATAATATGGAATTCGAATTTCAATGTTCATGTTGTGATGAAATTCACAAAGGAATTCCAAGTTTTGGGACCTTTGCTCCAATTCATTATTTCTCGATACCTGAAGAGGAGATAGAAAAAAGAGTATTCCTGACGTCTGATACTTGTGTAATTGATGATGAACATTTTTTTGTTAGAGGATGTTTGGAAATACCAGTTGTAGGATACGACGAAAAATACGTTTTTGGTGCGTGGGTATCCTTAAGTAAGGCCAATTTTGATCTATTCGAAAAAGTCTTCGATCAAAAAGAAAGTGATCACATTGACCCCATGTTTGGGTGGTTTTCTTCTTGGGTTTGGCCATTTTATGAAGATTCCACTAATATAAAATCTAGAATTCATTTGCGGAACGATGGAGTTCGACCTTTTATTGAATTGGAACCCACCACACATCCGTTAGCCTTAGCCCAGAAAAATGGAATTACAAAGGACATTTTAATAGAGATATACGAATATTATATGCACGGTAAGAAATGAAAGTTGAATTTACTTAACCCTAGTTATAGTCAATCCATCCCGAATGGGCAATAACACGGTTTCCAACCTTGGATGATTGTTAAGCGCTTTGTTGTATTCAATCAGTACTTGGGTGTCGATATCTTCGGCTGCGACTTTCTCTATAACCTTGCCACTCCAGAGTACATTATCACTTAAAATCACGGCTCCAGAAGGAAGTTTATCGAGCAATAACTCCAGATAGTTGAGGTAGTTTCGTTTGTCGGCATCGATAAAGACCAGATCGAATGCGAGGTCTAATGTGGGAATGATTTCCAATGCATTGCCCAGGTGCTGGATCATACGATCTCCATAGCCCGATTTATCAAAGTAGGTGCGTTGCATGTCGAAAAGTTCCTCATTAATATCGATGGTGTGCAAAACACCATCCGCTGCCATGCCTTCGGCCAAACAAAGGGCAGAATATCCGGTATACGTCCCAATTTCCAGTATGTTCTTGGGTCGCACCAATTTGGCAATCATACTCAATACGCGCCCTTGAAAATGCCCGCTCAACATACGTGGAGCCAACACTTTTTGCCACGTTTCCCTACTTAACTGTTGTAACAATTCAGGTTCCTTTTGGCTATGGGCGACTGCGTAATCGTCTATTTTTTCAGGTAAAAAATGCATGGTTAAATTAAAATTGGATATGGTAATTATGCTCCCAGAATGCGTTGCTTCATTTTTTCCTTGGCAGCCTCGTCGTTTCCATGCAACCATTGCAGTACATTGTCTTCCCACATGGCATCACAGTCCTCCTGAGTTACAATACCGCGTTCCTTCGCCAAATCCAAAATTTTCCCGGGATACGAGGACTGCGGAGCACTTTCCATTTCCCCCAAAGGATACGGATCGTCCAAGCCCATCAATACCTGTTCGGTGCCTTGGTTTTCGATCAACAATTTCAATGACCCTGTATCATGAACCAATGTATCAAAGAAGATATTTGGATGCCCTACCGATTTTCTAGGATGACTCTTCCCTTCAAACAGGTCTGGGCGACCATCGAATCCTTGGATGCGCCTTCCCAAGTTAATCTGGGCCAGCTGTCCCCCATGGGCAAAGCAAGTGCGCATATTGGGGTATTTATCGGCATAACCGTTCAGCGTCAAGAAATGATAGGCATCTGCACATTGGGCCAACATCCAAATAAGGTGAAAGCGCCATGCCGTATTCTCCAATTTTATGAATTTTTCCCCATCGTACGGATGAATTTCGACCGCGAGATTGTACTTACTAGCCAATTCGAAAATGGGTTCGTTTTCCTCATCAAAGATGCATCGCCACGTACCAATTGTATCCATATAGTGGGTTGGTAGGCATAGCAAGCTCATGCCCAATTGCTCCACACAACGCTCAATTTCCCACAGGGCACCGCGCACATATCCGGGATGCACTACAAATCCACATGTAAATTTCGAAGGATGTTCCTCTTGTATCCTCGCATTAAAATCGTTCTGAAATCGTAAGGCCTGTTTCATTTCCTCCAACCGTAGGCCGTTTCCGTACAACTGAGACAGATTGAGAACCACCGCATGGTCAATGTTGTATTTGGCCATCCATTCTAATTTCTCATTCAGGAAGAAGCTGGAATCGGTCACCGGACGGCTCCAATCCTTCTGCAGCATATATTTTCGATCCTTATCCACCCAAAATATACCTTTGTCCTGCATAAATTGCGGAATTTCCTCGGGATAGGGTAGTAGGTGCGAATGACCGTTAATACGTAATTTTCTTTTCGCCATGGATGGGTTTTTAGAGGATTAATTTGGGCGTGCCCCATAGTCGCTAACGCTTCGAGGGTTGGGCCTGTCTGCAGACGGGTAGACTTTCGCTATGGTTAGGATAGCTAGGTTAAATCCCGCACGCGTTGCCTAAAGTTACAAACTTTTCGTGCGTCCACCATCAACAGGAAGGTTAATTCCGTTGATATAGCCTGCTGCAGGACTGGCAAGGAATGCGACGGCATTAGCAACCTCTTCAGGTTGTGCAAATCGTCTGGCAGGAACCAGTTTTTTCATAAATGCAATGGCCTCGTCTTCTGTTTTGTTCATTTTTCGGGAAGCATTGGCCACAATATCGGCCAATCGGTCGGTGGCTGTAAAACCAGGTAATACATTGTTTACTGTAATTCCCTTAGGTCCCAATTCGGTGGAGAGGGTTTTGCTCCAATTGGCAACGGCTCCGCGAATCGTATTGCTTACTCCTAAACCTTCGATGGGTTGTTTTACCGAAGTAGAAATAATATTGATAATTCTTCCATAACCATCTAACTCCATTCCGGGGACAACACTCTGTACCAAAATCTGGTTACAGACCAAATGCATTCGGAATGCATTTTCAAACTCTGCTACTTCGGCAGCATAGGCAGCACCACCTTTTGGCCCTCCTGTATTGTTGATGAGGATATGGTAATTTTTCTGAAGGGTTGTATTCAGTAATTTTTCTTTCAGTTCTCCGGGTTTCGAGAAATCGGCCACCAAATAATCGTGTTCCTGATCTTGTTCGGTAGAAAGTTGGGATAGGACAGCTTTCAATTTTTCTTCATTGCGCGCTATCAAGGTGATGGTAGCTCCCATTTGGGCCAGTTCTATGGCAGAGGCTTTTCCTATTCCGGCACTGCTTCCACAAACCAAGGCGTTCTTTTGGGTGAGATTTAAGTTCATCTATTTATTGTTACGATTCGTTGTAGGTAATACATACATTTTTGGGTTCGGTAAAGAATCGAAGGGCTTCAAATCCTCCTTCGCGACCCACACCACTCGCCTTCACGCCACCAAATGGGGTGCGTAGGTCCCGGTTTAACCAAGTGTTGACCCATACGATACCTGCTTCCAATTTCTTTGAAATGCGCATGGTGCGATCCAAGTCTTTACTCCATAACGTTGCAGAAAGGCCATATCTTACATCATTGGCAAGGGCAAGGGCTTCTTCTTCGGTTTTAAATGTGGCAATAGTTACTACAGGACCGAAAACTTCCTCTTTCTGAATGGTGCAGTCGTTCGTGTCTACTGCTATAATGGTAGGCTCAACATAGTATCCTTCTTCAAAACCCGGTACAATGACCCGGTTGCCACCATGTAGTAATTTTCCTCCCTCTTTTTGGGCAATATCAATATAGGAAAGTACTTTTTCCATATGCGGTTTCGAAACCAGGGCTCCCAAGTTTGTGTTGCTATCCATAGGATTTCCCACTTGCATCTTCGACACCTTCTCCACAAAGTCTTTTTTAAATTGTTCTGCTATGGATTCCTCCACGTAGATTCTACTTCCGCAGAGGCAAATCTGTCCTTGATTGGCAAAGGAGGATTTTACGGTCACTGCCAACATTTTGTCGTAGTCGCAATCGGCGAAAATGAGATTGGGGTTTTTCCCGCCTAACTCCAACGATAATTTCTTGAACATGGGTGCTGCGGTTCGCGCTAAATGTTCCCCGGTTTTAGTACCTCCCGTGAATGAAATGGCTTTAATATCGGGATGTTTCACGATGGCCTGTCCTGCACTGGGGCCAGAACCATGAACGATATTCAAAACGCCTTTAGGCAATCCGGCTTGTGAAAGAATATCTCCCAACAGATAAGCAGTCATTGGCGTTACCTCGCTGGGTTTGGCAACCACACAGTTTCCCGCTGCAATGGCAGGAGCAACCTTCCAAGTAAAAAGATAGAGGGGTAAGTTCCATGGTGAGATACATCCAACCACGCCAATAGGCTGTCGTAAGGTAAAATTCATGGTATTTCTACCTACACTTTCATGGGCTTCACTGGCGAATTGCGTGATGGCATTCCCAAAGAACCTAAAATTGGCACTGGCTCGTGGTATATCGACGGCTTTTGCCAAAGATAGCGGCTTGCCATTATCCTTGGATTCCGCTTCGGCAAGATTATCTAAATTGGCTTCAATAAGGTCGGCAATCTTTAAAAGGATTCGGCTCCTTTCTTCGATAGGGGTTTGGGACCATGAGGGAAAGGCAGCTTTGGCGGCCTCGTAAGCACTTTGGATATCGTCCGAAGTACTTTCGGCAATTTGTGAATAGACCTCACCGGTACTAGGATTGTAATTGTCCAGCCACGAATGGGTAGTGGGATCGCAATATTGACCGTTTATGTAGTTCTTGATCTGAATCACTCTCTAAGATTTTGGCTTAAATGCCATAGCTTTTATTTCAACCACCAAATGCGGATGTGGCAATTGGTGTACCGCTACCGTAGTGCGTGCCGGGCCGGTTTCCTTATTAAAATATTCGGCATACACTTCGTTATATCCCGCAAAATCGTTCATGTTTACCAAGAAACTGGTAACGTCTACCACATCGTCCATGGTGGCACCTTCGGTAGCCAAATAGTCTTTGATGTTTTCCAAAACGGCACGTGTTTGCTCCCGCACATCCAATCGCATGGATCCCATTTCGTCTACTTGATGCACCCCGGCGAAGGTGTTATCGGGTAACCTGGAACTGGTTCCACTTATAAAAATGAAATCACCCACACGCTTTACATGGGGATACGCTCCTCTTGGAGTGGCCTTGCCTTCTACTAGTCTGCTTTTATTGCTCATTGTTACGATAGGTTATGTGCTACTTCGTCGTCGCGAAGTATTTCTCGGGTTTCTTTGTTGACCAATTCCAATTTTTCCCGAAGGGTAAGGGAATCAGTAAGTTTGCCATCGGCCAATAAATTGAGGATGGCTTTATCTTGGGCCCTTCCACGTGTCATTGCCTCATGATAGGTAATGTCTTCATTAAAGGTAACCAAAGAATATTTACTGTAGTATTCGTTCGGAAAATCATTTTCGAAAGCCACTTCCAGTTTCCTTTTTTCTTGAAAAAGGGGACTGGCCGTATGTTCTTTCATTTCATGGAAATTATCCACCGCCAAATCGGCGATGGCATCGGTGTCTTTTTTTCGTGCCTTTTCATAGGCTTGGAAAACGGCCTTCCAATCGCCTTCATATTGTTCCAGTACTTCATCAAAAACCACGACATCCTCAAAGGAGGCGTTCATTCCCTGTCCGTAAAAAGGTACGATGGCATGGGCGGCATCTCCCAAGAGTAATGTTTTTCCGTAGCTATTCCACGGCGCACATTTTATAGTACCCAAAGGCCCTGTTGGATTTTCGAAGAATTCTTCCACCAAATTGGGCATCAATGCCACGGCGTCGGGATATTCTTTATTGAAATATTCCATCACCCTTTCAGGAGTGGTAAGGTTGTCGAAACCATAATCGCTATCGGCATAGGGAAGAAAAAGGGTTACCGTGAAACTGCCGTCCAAATTGGGCAGGGCGATGAGCATATCTTCCCCACGGGGCCAGATGTGAAGTGCGTGTTTATCCGTTCGGAATCCACCGTCTTCTGCTTGTGGAATCGTAATCTCCTTGTATCCATGGGTAAGCCATTCCTGTGAAAAACTAAACAAGAATTTTTTGTGGTTGAACATGCTTTTTCGAACCACAGATCCAGCACCATCAGTTCCCAAGATAATATCTCCGGAATAGGTTACTTCCTCTTGGGTTTCATAATCGAAAAAGGTAGCCGACGCATTTTCCAAATCTACACTACGGCATCCATTGTTGAAAACAATCGATACATTGGGTAATTTTTCGGCTTCATCCAGTAAAAGCATATTCAATCCCGGACGCGAAATGGAATTGATGTATTCGTCTTCCCGGCCGCTATATTTACTCAAGAAGGTATTGCCTTCTTTGTCATGAATCATTCTTCCCGTCATGGGAATGCATAATTCCTTGGCTTTATCCTCCACACCACCTAGCCGCAAGCCTTTCAGCCCTCGATCGCTCAATGCCAAATTGATGGAGCGTCCTGCGTCCTGTTCAATTTTCCGAAGATCGGGCCGTTTTTCAATCAACTTTACTGTATATCCCCTTTGGGCCATGCGCAGTGCCAACAGACTTCCGCAAAGTCCGGCACCTATGATCAGTATGTTTCCTTTTTCTTTCAATGAAGTGTGCTTTTCAGGCGTTGTACAAATTCATAAACATCCTCAAAACTATTATAGAGTGGAGCAGGAGCCACGCGAATGACATCGGGTTCCCTCCAATCGCTAATCACACCTGCTTCGGTTAATTGGGTGTGAAGTCGCTTGTCTGCATTTTTTACTTGGATGCTTAATTGGCATCCACGCTCTTCCGGATTTCGAGGCGTTATGATCACAATTCTCGGGTCATTCAAATCATCCAATAAGAATTCTAGAAAGCCTGTCAGTTTTTCTGATTTTTCACGCAGATTTTCAAAGCCAGCTTCCATAAAAACATCCAAACTCGCCCGTATGGCTGCCATGCTCAAAATAGGCGGATTGCTTAATTGCCAGCCTTCGGCTCCGGGTAAGGGGTCGAATTCGTGCCGCATATTAAAACGTGTCTCTTTATTGTGCCCCCACCAACCGGTAAATCTTTTCAGTTCTGGATTGTTGGCATGGCGTTCGTGCACAAAAAGCCCACCTAAACTTCCCGGACCGCTATTCAGATATTTATAACTGCACCAAACCGCAAAGTCGGCACCGGTTTCGTGTAAATTGGGAGCTATATTTCCAGCACCGTGGGCCAAGTCGAAACCGACCAAGCATCCATGTTTATGACCTAATTCCGTGATTTTTTTCAAGGGGAAATGCTGTCCGCTGTAATAGTTGGTGCTCCCAATCATGAGCAGGGCAATTTCATCACCTTGGGTTTCCATGATGGCTTCAAGATCTTCAAATCGGCATAATTCTTCACCTTCTCTGGGTTTCCAAAGGATCAATCCGTCCTTAGGATCGAAACCGTGAAAGCGCAACTGACTTTCCACCGCATATTTATCGCTAGGGAAGGCATCGCTCTCCACAACGATCTTGTATTTGGTTTTGGTGGGTTGGTAGAAAGAAACCATCAACAAATGCAGGTTGGTGGTAAGGGTGTTCATGATTACCACTTCACTGGGTTTAGCACCCACCAATGTTGCCATGCTTTCGGTTAAGAATTCGTGGTAGGGCAACCATGGATGTTCGGCATCGGTATGACCTTCTACTCCAAAGGTGGCCCAGTCTTCCAGTTCTTGTTGAATGTACGAATGGGTGCGTTTGGGCTGTAGCCCAAGTGAATTTCCGCAGAGATACACCAAAGGGGCTCCATTTTGATCCATGGGAAATAGAAATTCGTCCCTAAACGAAGCCAGCGGATCTTTGGCGTCGCATTCTTGGGCAAATTCCCGGTTGTTCGTATAGGTCAATGTGTTGTCTTTTGAAGTTAGGCTTTGCTGCATTTTATTTTACGACTATGTCTGTGAAATGCAAATTGAAATTTCCACTGCTATTTCGATGGGATTTGGCAATTTTAATCCCGTTAAATTCCTCGTAATCTTCAAAGGTGGTTACCATAGAAGCTTCTTCTTGGTTACCTTCCCGAAATACCCATTCCTTGAGCATGAAATCTTTGTCATAATACAAATCGTAGGCATCGCCTGGGGTATATCCTCCTTCAGATCCATAGGTGATCGTGAGCATGGAAAGGGTGTCTTTGGAAATGGGTGCCATTTGGTTTTCCTTTTCTGAAAACGAAGTCCCTTCGTCCCAAACCAACTGAAAAGGGGCCAACAACCAGTATTTGTCGTTTATAAAACGTTTGTCGGCCACGGTTTGCATAGAATCCAATTGAGTGCCCCTAATGAAGGAAACCGTGTCTTTGCCCTGCCGGTAAATGACCTTTCGGGTTTTTGGATACCAGGTATAGGAACGTTCGTAATGATTGTCGTTGCGATCTACATTGAAGGTAAAGGAAATTTCATCGACATCCTTCCATCGTTCGACCCCACATTTATAGGCAATGGTTTCAGCTGTGGTCAGCTCTTTTTCATTTCCTTCAACGACTTTTTCCGAAGTATCTGTGTTGTTGGTTTCATTAGAAGTAGCCCCATCTTTACAAGCTGTAAAAGCTAGGCAAATGCAAAGTACCCAAAGGTATTTGTTCATGGTTTTTTGTGTTTTCAGTAAAAATACGCAAAGTATTCGTTTTGCATTTTCTATTTTTAACGAAAAATTTAAGTATCATGGACTTGCATAAGGCTTTTGAAGTAAATCGCGAAACATGGAATCAGAAAGTGGCTGTCCATGCCGCGAGTGATTTCTATGCTATGGAGGATTTTAAAAAAGGGAAATCGTCCTTGAATTCTTACGAACTTTCTGCCTTGGGAGATGTTTCCGGGAAACACCTTTTGCATTTGCAATGCCATTTTGGGCAGGATACCTTAAGTTGGAGTAGGATGGGCGCAAAATGCACAGGGGTCGATCTTTCTGATGAAGCCGTGAAGTTGGCGAGAAATCTGAATGATGAATTAGGGTTGGATGCCCAATTTGTCTGCTGTAATGTGCTGGATACCTCAAAACATATTTCGGAAAAATTCGATATCGTATTTACCAGTTACGGAACCATTGGGTGGCTTCCTAACTTACAACCTTGGGCGCAGATGATTTCGGAACGCTTAAAACCAGGCGGCACTTTTTATATCGTAGAGTTTCATCCCATCGCCTGGATGTTCGACTACACCGTGTCACCTCCTGAAATGAAGTATGGGTACCATCAAAAAGAGGCGATCTACGAAGAATATGAAGGAACCTATGCAGATGATGGAGAGGCCAAAATGGTAAGTAAAGAATACGGATGGAACCATTCCCTAAGTGAAGTAATAGGTGTGCTTCTCGAAGCTGGACTCACTATTGAAGCCTTTAATGAAATGGACGCTTCGCCCTATGATGTTTTTCCCGATCTGGTAAAGAACGATCAAGGCTACTACGAATTACAAGACAAATTATATCCGTTATTGTTTGAGATTAAGGCACGAAAGTAAATCTTAATCGAAAATAGGAAGCGCACGCCATATCAGGGTTAAAGGGAAAATGACCAAGCTAATGATGAGGATGGTCTGCCCGTGTTTTCTGTCTTTATCACTATAGGAATATACTTTTTCTCCATTGGGTAAAGTTTTTTTGGATTTCCATAATAGATATCCAATCACCAATCCTAAGAAACCGCCCAAAATAGCAAAGAGATACCCCACATAGATCCATGCGGTCTGATTCCCTTCGGGTTTGGCCAAGTCTTCCAATCGTCGCTTCTTTAGGGAATCCAACAATTCCTGATCCACAGGCTTTCCACGTTTTTTGAGGATTTGCTGGGAAAGGACATAATCGAATTCGTTCCATTCGTCTGGTTTGAGTAGAATATCATACAATTCATCGTCCTCGAAAGAGAATAGGTAATAGTCTTTATCTACGGTTTCGATCGCAATTTCGGCTTCCTTTTTTAATATTTCTTCGGCCTTTTCGAAATCCTCTTTAGGAATTCGGACTTCTATATTGTACTGCAAAGAACTGCCTCCAAAGGTAGAATCTACGGGAGCCGAATTGTCGCCAATTTGTGTTTCTATCTGGTGCTCTTGTAAAGTATTGGCCAGTTCTAATGCCAACTCCATGTTTTTGAGCCGTTTAAAAATGCTGAATTCTTTTGGTGTCAAATTGTAAAGGTTAGGCTAGGGAATGCAATTACCATCTGCTATGGATTGACCGTTAGGGTTAAATCCATTGCCAATTATGTCCCAAGAAGTGATATAATCATTCCCACTATTGAATAATTCATTGCAAATATTGTTGAACCCAC
This sequence comes from Flavobacteriaceae bacterium, assembly GCA_019634365.1. Lineage (GTDB taxonomy): Bacteria > Bacteroidota > Bacteroidia > Flavobacteriales > Flavobacteriaceae > Aureisphaera. The sequence continues at coordinate 43,576 of JAHQVM010000040.1, forward strand.
ATAGATCGAATAAACTTGAATTCGAATAAATCCTAAATCGATATTTATTGGATGAATCTACAGGATTGATCAAATTTGAAAATCCGTCTACATTTGTAATCAATGGTAAGCTCCGCAATTCTAAATAACTCCAAATTCCATAAGGGTCATTGTCTCCCAAGTTTGTGACATTTTCAAATCCATCAACGTTTAAAAGGTTATCACAATCTTTTATTGTTACTGTATCAATGGTATTTAGTCCAGAAAATCCATCCACATTTTGTAAACTGGGACATTCTCTAATCTCTATAGTATCTATAAATGATATTCCGTTTAAGCCGTTAATACCAATAAGATCATCCATGAACTTAATATCTAGCCTTTCTAAGGTCCCGGAAAGATTGGAGAGTTCTGATAGATCAATAATTCCACTTTCAGTAAACGACAATTCAGTGCTAATGCTTTGAAGGTTTTGGAGTCCATTTAGACTGGTTAGGCTCGGACAATTAGCAATGCGGAAGTATCTTAAGTCAGTAACATTTTGAAGAAAACTAACATCGTTTAAAGGCATATCATCGATTAAAACCAATGCGTTTTCAGGTAAATCAAGATTAGGAAGATTAGTAAGACTTGAATTTTCTATTAATTTAAGTGAAGACGCATTTTTTGAGAGCTCTGTAATGGCTGAGATATCCGTAAGGCTCGAATTTCTAATTGTTATTTCTCCTTGAGAAGCCCCAAAGCGAATATGCTCGATCCCTTCTAGAGAAGTTAAATTGGGAGCGCTGCCGATAAATAAATCCCCAATGGTTCGTAAACGCGATAATCCGTCTAGGTTGGTAATGTCCGATCCACCTATGGATAATGTTCTTCCTACAGTTTCAATAATAAGATTGTCAATATCTTCCTGAGAATTAAGACTAAGGGATCCCTCTTCATTTACATCGTTTAGAGTATTAAACTCGAATCGTGCAAATACCTGAGTGTTGTTTTGTCTAATCGCAAATA
>JAHQVM010000041.1 GCA_019634365.1 Flavobacteriaceae bacterium
CACAATGAATGTACAGAATAGCAACTTGTAGACCATATCCGCAGTCTTTCCTCTTCCAAATAGGAACTTCCAGGATTGCAATCCATAATAAGACCAGGATATCATTGTCGAGATTGCAAATAACACTACGGCTATGGTAAGGAATACATCCGAGAAGGGAATATATTGTGCAAAGGCTTTAGAAGTAATTCCTGCACCTTCATAAGGCAAACCGTCAATAAATACACTTCCAGATCCATCTCCTCCATAATCGAAATAGCCTCCAAAGTTGAAGATAATAATAACGAGTGCAGTCATCGTACAGATAACCACTGTATCAATAAAAGGCTCCAATAAGGCCACAAGACCTTCGGAAGCTGAGTATTTTGTTTTCACGGCCGAGTGGGCAATAGAAGCAGAACCTGCTCCAGCTTCATTGGAAAATGCTGCCCTTTGAAACCCAACCAATAAGACGCCGATAACACTTCCTACCCCAATGGCAGTTGGGTTGAAAGCCTCTCTAACAATCAATCCAATAGCATCATCAATAAAACTGAAGTTACTGAAGATGATGTAAAGACAGGCTACAATATACATTACAGCCATAAAGGGCACTACCTTTTCGGTTACAGAAGCAATACGCTTAATTCCACCAATAATAATGATTCCAACCACAATAGCCATAACCACTCCTACAATGGCTCCAGCTGCTGTGCTTTCCCAATTGAACATTTCTTTGATAACAATAGTGGCCTGGTTACTCTGTGCCGCATTTCCTCCTCCAAAGGAACCTCCAATACAGAAGACAGCAAATAATGCAGCGGCAATTTTTCCTAGGGTCTTAAAACCTTTTTCTTTTAGTCCTTTTGATATATAGTACATAGGACCTCCGTAAACCGTACCATCTTCACCTACATCACGATACTGAACCCCTAGGGTACATTCTACGAATTTAGTCGACATCCCCAACAATCCACATACGATCATCCAGAAGGTCGCTCCGGGACCTCCCAAGGCAATTGCTAAAGCTACCCCTGCAATGTTTCCATTCCCAACGGTTCCTGAAACTGCAGTCGCCAGCGCTTGGAAGTGACTTACCTCACCTTCCTTACTCTCATCACGAATCGTATCGCGAATATCACCATCTACTGCCGCATCAGGATCTCCCAATCCATGGCCTTCCAGTTCGTCGTACTTTCCGCGAACCGTATTGATGGCTTTTCCGAAATACCGAATGTTTGGGAATCCGAAAACCAGCGTAAAAAACGCCGCACTACCCACCAAGAGAATCAAAACGAATGGTACGCCCCCAATTTCGAAGAAAATAACCTGAGTTGCAATATCTGCAATAGGTTGAAAGGCTTGGTCAATTTTTTGATCGAGACCAACGTCTTCTTGTGCAAATGTTAAAAATGGGGAAAGTAAGGTTAGAAGTGAAAGAAGAAATTTCTTCATATTTGGATAGTTTGGTTATACTTCGGTTCGAAACGACAGGCAAGATGCTAAAAAAAATGGCGAATTCAAATTTTTGCTTCTTAATTTCTTAACCTTTCCTAAACATTGTAATGCTCCTTTAAACTTTCAATTTGATTGGGCCTTCCAATCACAATGAGTTTAGATCCTTTCTTTATTACAGTAGCGGGTTCTGGGTTCACAATATATTCCCCATCAGGCCCTTTATAACCAATGATAGAACAACCCGTCTTCTTTCTTAAATCCAAATCGGTAATAGCCATTTCATGTCCGTCTACACAGATATTCTCAAAGGCAACTTGTTCCACATTAATACTATCCTGTTCACCTGAAACTGTTAGATTATCCAAGAACTCCACCAAATCTGGAACCACCACCAAAGATGCCATATGGTCGCCACCTATCCTATCGGGCATGATAACATTATCGGCTCCGGCTAACTTTAGCTTTTTATAACTCGTTTCCTCAGCTGCCCTACTAATAATCTGAAGATCTCCTTTAATCTGACGTGCAGAGAGTACCACAAACAAATTATCGGCATCGCTAGGCAAAGCACAAATAAGCGTACTGGCCCTTTCGATCCCAGCCTTATATAGCGTTTCATCTTCATCTGCATTGCCATGAACAAAAAGAACTTTTTCGTGAGACGATTTTTCTATCACCTCTTCATCTTTCTCAACCACCACATAGGGTCTATTATAAGCATGTAGTTTTTGGGCGGCCTGTTTTCCATTCCTACCATACCCACAAACAATGATGTGCTTTTGTAAGTTGTTGATTTTATTTTGCACTTTTTTCTTCCTTAGGTTACCAATATTGTTTTTACTCAGCATGTATTCCGAAACCTCCTTAATGGCATATCCCACAATAAAGATACTGGAAACTATGAGAACGGAGGTGAATATTTTTTCTGAAGGACTCAAGGGATGTACTTCGCCAAAACCTACTGTGGTTATGGTAATGATCGTCATATATATGGCATCGATCCAGGTAAAATCGTACATAAAAACAAAGCCCAAAACCCCAACGAAAAAAACAATGAGGAGTAATAGCAATGCCCTTAAAATCCTGGATCTGAAAAAACCATTCATAAATCGAATACTGAAGTTCTCTTTGTATACACCAAGTCCTTAAGCTTCAGCCAAAATGCCAACGTGAGATAAATGGCAAACCCCGCTCCCAAGGTGGCAAAGGATACATATATAAAGAAAAGCCGTACGCTTTTTGCACGCATCCCCAAACGATCTGCCAATCGGGAGCACACGTAATACCCATGCTTTTCGAAATAATGCCTTATGTTATAAATGAACTGAAGCATGCTTGCAAATTACTGCTTTTTCAGCAAAGTATTACCCACCTCACAGTGCAGACATTTGTACCGATCGCAATAACAACTTTTCAATTGCAGCAACGCTTGACTTTGGAGGGCACTATCCTCCATCTTCCGGAGGCTGCGGTACCGTTTTACAATAGCATTATCCTCTGCCCTAATCTGCGTTGCCATGTTCACTAATTGTTCCGAAACCTCTTTACCATGGTGTTTGGCATAACAGTATTTCATGGGGATAACCGTGTTAATGATCAGTAGATCAATAAAACGTTTTGAAAGGCTTTTTTTTCGACTAGCCGAGGGCACTCCGAAGTTGTAGTGGGCATCCCAATAATGGGTTGCAGATACCGAAAAGCAATCCCTAATTCCCTCGAGGGAATCGCTGTTCATAAGATTCGAAAACAAATGAGGGCGCCCAGACAATAAAGAAGCCAATTGGGAAATTCGAATCGTTGGAAAATTAGGAGGGCGCAAACGAAAAAACATGGGTGCAATAATTCCTGTATTATCTAGGTCGTGTTTCAATTTCAAGTACGTGTAGGTATCTTGCAAATTTTCGTAGTAGGCACAATACACCTCTCCTTCCAGCATGTTCAACTGCCCCATGAATAGCGCTTCCAGGGTTAAGGGAGCATCGCTGCATTTTCGAACCACACTGTAACCCAAGGATTGCGCCATACTCAGAAATGAGGCTCCATTCACTTTTAGGCCGAAGTTTTTACTCAACATCCTAAAAAAAACACCTTCCCAATGGTTGGCCGATTGTTCCAATGCCTCCTCTATATTGCGCGCCTTCGCCTCCAATCGCTCGAAGAATAAACGGTCCAACCACAGCTGCATGGGCAATTCATCTACCGAACCAAATTGGGGTTCGCAAGGGATCCACCGGTCCTTACCTTTCATCAATCGATTGTAGTTATTCAATAAGTGTGCATTTACACGATCTTTGAGCACCAGCACCGGAACCGGATCTCCATTACTTCGATATACTTCCGAATCGTGATTCCAGACCACATGTAAAATCACATTGTCGTATTGTGAATTTTTTTCGTGTCCGTGCTGATACCAATCTGAAGAGGAAAGATGGATCTCAATATTCCCAATCCAGATTTGTTGGTCAATCTTGATTTTGGCCACTAAGAAATCTGGACCCGCATCGAAATTATGGGTTCCTACCGATAGCACCTGAATCGATTCGCCAGATTGCGTAATTAATTGATGGGAGGAAAACTTCTGAAATTTCCACACATAATGAAGAAAATCTTCCTGCATTTGCAAAAGATTAAATAGTTATGTGGGGAGTATGTGTTTCTAAGGTAGTAAAAACTTTGCTAAGCGTAGTAAGGAAATAGTATATTTCTACTCTATGTAGCCCATTTTGCGCATCCAATCATCATTGAACATTTTACCGACGTAGCGACTCCCATGGTCATGGAATAATACCACTACCACATCGTCCTCGTTAAAATGCTCCTTTAATTGCAATACCCCTTTCATGGCGGCACCGGCAGAATTCCCCAAAAACATACCCTCTTCCTTGGCCAGTTTTTGAGTGTACACGGCGGCATCCTTATCGGTCACCTTAGTAAATCCATCAATAATTTCGAAGTTTACATTTTCAGGAAGGATATCTTCTCCAATTCCTTCGGTGACATAAGGATAGATTTCTTTCTCATCGAAGATTCCCGTTTCGTGATACTTTTTGAATACACTTCCGTAGGTATCGATACCCCAAACCTTTACATTGGGATTATTCTCTTTTAGATACTTACCCACTCCACTAATGGTTCCTCCGGTTCCAACTCCCACCACAAAATGGGTTACCTTCCCATCAGTCTGTTTCCAAATTTCTGGCCCAGTACTTTCGTAATGTGCTTTCGCGTTGCTGGGATTATCATACTGATTTACATACCAACTATTGGGAGTTTCTTTTGCCAATCGCGCCGCAGTCGAATAATATGATCTTGGATCTTCGGGCTCTACATCGGTAGGGCAAACCACTACTTCGCTGCCTACTGCTTTCAAGATATCAACCTTTTCCTTGCTTTGCTTATCGGTAGTAACACATACCATCTTGTAACCCTTAACGATCGCAGCAAGCGCCAATCCCATCCCTGTATTTCCGCTGGTTCCCTCAACGATGGTTCCCCCAGGTTGAAGGCGGCCATCGGCTTCAGCATCTTCGATCATTTTTAATGCCATACGATCCTTCACAGAATTTCCCGGATTGAAGGTTTCATATTTGGCCAATACCAGACAGGGAAGTTCTTCAGCCAGTTTATTGATTTTTACCAATGGGGTGTTCCCGATGGTTTCGAGGATGTTTTTAGCGTATTCCATAGTGATTCGTTCTGCGGCGCAAAAGTACGAAACCCAAATCGATTTTTTGGGTCCAATGAACTTCAAATTTATTCGAATCGAATTGCCTTTACTGGGGAGATTTTTGTAACGAAATAGGAAGGTACCAAAAGCATGATCAGACAGAGTGCTAAGGTTCCCACATTCAGCAAAAGTATATGAAAGCCATCAAAATGGATGGGAGCCTCGGTTACGTAATAAGTTTCGGGATCCAGGGAAATTACCTTACCAAATTTCTGAATGAGTAGTAAGCCTATCCCTACCAAATTACCCCAAAACAACCCGATGCACACAATATAAGCCGCATTGTACAAAAACACTTTACGCACACTCCAATCGCTGCTGCCTATGGCCTTTAAAATGCCTATCATTTGGGTTCGTTCTAAAATGAGAACCAAAAGTGCCGTAATCATATTGATCCCTGCAATTAGGATCATTATGCCCACAATGAGAATAATGTTGAAATCGAACAGGTCGAGCCATTCGAAAATAGTGTAATACTTGTCCCTAATGGTTAACGAGTCCATGTTACTCGGGATTTCCTCATACACAACATTCCCAACTTCCTGAATCTTATCGAAATCTGAGACGAACAATTCGAAAGCCCCAATTTGATGTTCTCCCCAATTGTTAAGGCGTTGCACATGGCGTATATCGGCAATGAGAAATTGTTCATCGAACTGTTGAAAACCGCTACTGTATATGCCTACGATTGTAAATCCGCGGCTACGGGCTTTCTGAGTCTTCCCTTCCTGAAGGAAAAAAGTATTTACCCGATCCCCCAATTGAAAGCCCAAACGGTTTGCATGGTATTTGGAGATCAATATTTCATCATTCAAGTTCCCAGAAAAATCTGGAATCCGCCCTTCCTTGAGGTATTCATCAAAAAAGCCCCATTTAAAATCGGTTCCCACTCCTTTGACAACGACACCTTCAAAATCGGTTTCTGTGCGGATCACCCCACCCTTTAAAGCAACTGCCTGAATGTGGTCGATGCCTTCAGCCAAATTGAATTCTGGATAGAACCCTTGATCCTTTAAAATAGGCGCCTGCGAATCATTGGAGAAATTAGTGTCGTAATTGGTAATGAGAATATCCCCGTTGAAAGCCGATACTTTCTCACGTATCTTTTTTTGCAGACCAACTCCCGTAGCCATAGAAACCATCATGATGGCTAACCCCAAGGCGATGGCAGTAATGGCGATTTTTATAATTGGGGCCGAAATACTACTTTTATAATCCTTGGAAGCCACGATACGGCGGGCAACAAAATATTCGAAATTCACGGAGTACTTATGCGATTATCTTTTTTCAAAAATACACTATTAATTGTTCTACCTCTAACGATGTTCCTTTGTTTTTCTTGTGGCAGTGGAAGTGGAAAGCAAGATGACTCAGACAAGAAACAAAGTGAATTGGTAATTCATGAAACGGTTGAAATTCAGAATGAAGAAAAAGAGATTCGCATAGGGGCCAACAGATACGATGTCTATTTAGAATTGCTGAAAGGAAAAAAGATGGGAGTTGTTGCGAATCAGACATCCCGTATGATGGTAAATATTGTCCATTCCAATGAGGGGCAAAAATTGAAGCATTTGGAAATGCATTTAGTAGATTATCTTCATGAAAACAATGCTATAAAGGTTGAAAAAGTCTTCTCGCCCGAACACGGTTTCCGTGGAAAGGCAGACGCGGGCGAACATGTCCAGGACGGCATCGATAAAAAGACAGGAATCCCTATTCTTTCGCTACATGGTAAAAGCAAAAAGCCCACTCCCACTCAAATGAAGGGATTGGATGTAGTGGTGTTCGACATACAGGATGTGGGAGTTCGGTTTTACACCTATATTTCGACCATGCATTATGTAATGGAAGCCTGTGCCGAAGCTGGCATTCCCTTTATGGTTTTGGATCGTCCCAACCCCAATGGACATTATATTGATGGTCCCACCATGAAAAAAGAACACACCAGTTTTTTGGGGATGCATCCCATTCCTATGGTTCATGGAATGACCATTGGCGAATACGCACAGATGATCAACGGAGAAGGATGGCTGTCGGATGGTTTGAAATGTGACCTTACGGTAATTACGATGGAAAATTATACCCACGACACCTTCTATTCGGTTCCGGTACGACCATCGCCCAATTTACCCAATGATACCGCTATCAACCTTTATCCCAGTTTGGGATTACTGGAGGGCACCAACCTCAACGCGGGACGCGGGACGGAAATGCAATTTCAGTTGATTGGCTCGCCGCACCTTCCGAAAGATAAATATACCTACGCCTATACGCCTCAGCCCAACTTTGGTTCCAAATACCCGAAGCATAGAGATGTGGAATGCAATGGCCTGGATTTAAGGGAAATCCCACGAATGAAACGCGTGGACCTTACTTGGATCATTGATGCCTACCGAAATCATGAAAAGAAGGAAGACTTCTTCAATACGAATAACTTCACGACCCATGCGGGAACCGAAGAACTTCAAAAACAAATTGAACAGGGCTATACCATGCGGGAAATCAGGAAAACTTGGTTGAAGGACTTAGAGGCCTTCAAAAAAATCCGCTCCAAGTATCTGTTGTACGATTAATGGGGAAGACGCTTTTTCATTTCCTCCACAATATTGAAGGCAGCTGGGCAAATGGCTACGTTCTTTAAGGTAAGATTGGAAATTTGCTGAAACTTCTTCCGATCCGTATGCGGGAATTCACGACACGCCTTGGGCCGTACCTCATAAATGCTACAGTAGTTGTCGGCCCCTAAAAATGTACAAGGCACTTGCTGCAATACATAATCCCCTTCTTCATCCACACGGAGATAGGTTTCCACGAATTGCTGTTCTTTCATTCGAAAATGCTTTGCAATTCGCTGCACGTCCTTGTCGGTAAATAATGGCCCTGTGGTTTTACAGCAATTGGCACATTCCAAACAATCGGTTCTTTCGAATTCGGCCTCATGCAATTCCTGCATAAGGCGATCCAACTGTTTGGGAGGACGTTTCTTTAGCTTGGCAAAGAACTTTTTGTTCTCAGTATGTTTTTCCTTGGCACGCTGCGGAAGTTGTTTCAGGATTTCATCCATAGATCAAATGTAAAAATACGATCTTTGTCACCCAAGAGATGGAAGATATTTTCGGCAAAGCACTATTAGATTATCATTCGGGGAATTATTCGGAAGACCCGATTACGGAAACCACTATTTCGGAAGCGGACGAAATGCCGCTTTCTTATTTATTTCGATCGTATTCTGAAATGCCCAAATTGGAACGGCTTGCTTTGCAAAAGGCCCATGGCCAAATTCTGGACGTGGGCTGTGGATCGGGAAGTCATGCTCTCTACCTTCAGGAAAAAGGAATGGACGTTACTGCCATCGATATTTCTGAAGGTGCCGTGAAAGTGACTCAAAATCGCGGAGTTGAAAAAGCTTTCAAAAAACATGTGTTGGAACTTAGTGACGGGCCTTTCGATACCCTTTTATTACTTATGAACGGTACGGGAATTTTTGAAACCATTTCGAAAGTCCCATCCTACCTGGGTCATCTAAAAACACTCCTAAAACCTGGCGGACAAATCCTTATCGATTCGAGTGATCTGCAGTATATGTTCGATACCACTGAAGAAGGAGGAATCTGGGTTCCTGCCGATCGCTATTATGGAGAACTGAAGTTCACCATTTCCCACAAAGGAGCTACAAGCGAACCTTTCGATTGGCTCTATCTTGACCCAAATTTATTCGAAAAATTAGCCGTAGAAAACGGATTTAACTTTGAAGTTTTGTCGCACGGGGAACACTACGACTATTTGGCCCGGCTTACTGTTGCGGAATATAACCGCTCTTAACCAAATTACTCATTTTTGCCTTGAATAGATCGCGACTCCAATGGGCCGATATTTGGCTTATGTCCTCAGTTAATTCCGGGCGTTTCGCTTCGATCTTCTTTCCCAAATCACTATTGAAAAACGCCTCTATTTCCGCATTACCAGTACGGGACAACGTGCCTTGTTCGGAGAGCATTTTCTGTGCTGTTTCAGAATTGTAAACTTTGTACATGGTGTTGATCTCTTCCTGGGTAAAATGTTTACGGTAGGCAAATGATAAAAACTTAACCACTTCCTTCAGGCTTTCGTTTTTGTCTTTTTGTAATTCCAGCCACTTAGCATCGGGTACATTGGCCGTCTCGAACTGTTTTTGCAGGACAGTAAACATTTCATCATACGCCACGCTATACTGCTCGTAGGTACCGTTAATGCTCAAATAATTAATAATATCTTGTTGGTAGTCATCTACCTGCGCTTGCAGGGAAAAACAAATAGTCAAAAAAAGCGTTAAAAACAAAGACCTCATTTTCAGGGTTGATTTATTAGAGTTAAGTTTGCTAAAAATACAAAAATCGTGCTATGAGAAGCTACTATTTCCGTGCCATTCTTATTCTTTTCGTTTTTGTTTTCGCCATGAGTTGTAAAAATGACGATGAGGAACAGGCTGTCAATGATCCTACCGCCGAAAATAAAAGAGGACTGGGTACCTCTGCGGAGGATATTCTTGTAAATGGCACCTACACGCGTCTCACGGTAGAATTGGCCTATTCCAAAACTTTCGAACCTTCACAGACGGCAAAGAATAATTTCCGCAACTTCATTGAGCAACGTGTAAACAAATCGGCTGGAATTAATTTTGTTGAAACCGTGGTCGATGACCAGCCCGGAGCTCCTTTTTCTATTGAAAGAATTCGGGAAATTGAAGATGAAATCCGTACCCAGTATACCGAAGGCAATAACATAGCCGTTTTCGTTTATTTCTCAAATGGAAGATCTTCCAACGATACAGAAACCACGGTGACCTTGGGAACGGCCTATAGAAATACGTCGATGGTTATTTACGAAACCACCTTAAGACTCTTGACTATTGGAGATCCTGATTTACTGCCCATTTTGGAAAGTACGGTCCTCAATCATGAATTTGGGCATATTTTAGGCCTTACCAATATCTTGGATGATGACATCCACCTGACCCATGAAGATCCGAATGTTTCAAAGCATTGTATTGTGGACGACTGCTTAATGTATTTCGATGCTACGAATATTGGAAGCAGTGATTTACAACGAATGATGCTACGCGCCTCGGTTCCAGAATTGGATCCTCTTTGTATTGGAGACCTTCAAGCCAAAGGCGGGCGCTAATTATTGGGCTTCAAAAACCTTTTCACCTCCCACATAGGTTGCCAATACTTTTGCATTTGGGATATCATCCTCAGGACAGGTCATAATATCGGTATCCAAAATCACAAAATCGGCAAATTTCCCAGGTTCCAAACTTCCTTTTTCTGTTTCTTCAAAATTAGAATAGGCCGCCCAAATAGTCATTCCTTTCAATGTTTCTTCCCGAGATAGTGCATCTTCTGGACGGAATCCACCTTCGGGATAATGATCCAAATCCTTCCGGGCCACCGCGGCATAGAACGTATGCATTGGGTTTACCTTTTCTACGGGGAAATCGGTTCCCAAAGCCACAATTCCGGCCTTGTTCAATAACGTTTTGTAGGCGTATGCTCCTTTAATCCGTTCATTTCCTACTCGATCTTCAGCCCAGTACATATCACTGGTGGCGTGCGTGGGTTGTACACTGGGAATGATGTTTTTCGAGAAGTAATCGAAATCTTGAATACTAACGACCTGTGCGTGTTCCACTTTCCATCGGGCATCTTCCTTATCTTTCAAAGCCTCTTGATATGCCTTTAAAACGGATACGTTGGAGGAATCCCCTATGGCATGGGTGTTCATTTGATAGCCGGCCTTCGCAATTCTTTGTGCCAAACGCTGCAATTCGTTCATCGGGGTAATCATAGCTCCGAAATGCCCATGTTTGTCGCTATAAGGCTCTTTCAAAGCAGCTCCACGGGAGCCCAAAGCGCCATCGGCATATACCTTAACAGAACGTACATTTAAGCGGTCGGTTTTTATGATGCCTTTAGACAGGAAATGATCCAGGTTTTCAGGATAATTGGAAGCCATAGCGTATACACGCATTTTTAATTCTCCATTTTGCTGTAATTCACCGATGAGTTCTATAACCTCCTGAGACAAGCCAGCATCATTTATGGTTGTCAGCCCCAATTCGAAACAAATTCTTTCGGCATCTTTTAATGCGGCAATATTGTAGGCTTTATTCACAGGTGGAATTGTACTTCGTATTAAAGACATAGGGCTATCAATGAGTATCCCAGAAGGGGAACCATCGGTACCGAGTACCACTTCACCACCATCCATTTTGGTTTCTGAAGTTACGCCAGCCATTGCCAAGGCTTTGCTATTGGCCCAGTAGGCATGCCCATCGATACGTGTTAAGGCCACAGGCACATCCGGAAACAGGGAATCCAAATCTTCTTTGGTGGGAAATTCTTTTACCTCCCAATCGTTCTGATCCCATCCCCGACCCAAAAGGTAATTGCTGTTTTTTTCGTTCTGAAATGCCACAAGGCGTTCCAGAACTTCATGCTTACTTTGGGTGCCAACTAAATTTACTTGTTGAAGGGTAACACCAAGATTGTATAAATGGGCGTGGGCATCAATGAGACCCGGTAATACCGTTTTGCCATTTGCATCCATACGATTCCCAGAATACGCACTTTCAATTTCTGAGGCGGCACCTACTTTTACGATTTTACCATCTTTGATGGCCATGGCCTCGGCCCTATTAAAAGCATCATCTACCGTATAGATAGTGGCATTGGTTATGATAAAATCTACTGCTTCTTTTTGTCCGCACGAAGTAAGAGCAATTAAAAGTAATAGGAAAAAAGGGATGGATCGTTTCATAGGGTTCGTTTTTGTAAAAATAAGGCATTATACCTAAAAGCAAAACCGAAACAGAAATAGGAGTTGATGAGTATATAAAGAAAGAAAAGCACTCTCAGACCCAAGAATGCTTTTCTCCATTAAACTTTAAGTTTATTCTTTTCCCTATGAAATTTACTATGGAGATGCTAAAGGATTGAAAGCGTTGCTTCTAATTCCAATCAAATTTATAAGTCGCTCCCAAAAGCCCCTGAATTCCCTGCACGGGATAGAATAACCACTTCTGATAATCGTCGTTTAACAGGTTACTCCCTTTGACAAAAACAGACAAACGGTCATTTACGCGATAACCGATATTTACATTGGCATCTAAATAGGCATCCAAGGAAACCACATTGGCGAACGGCTCAAAAGGCACTCCCACCTGTGTACTGGTAAAAAACTCCTGACGCTTGCCTACATAAAATAGGGAAACGCCCCCGTATACCTTTTCTGTAATGCTAAAATTGGAAAATACCGAAGCCCTTAGGTCTGGAAGGTTCCATGCCTCTGCTTGATTATTGGTACTGTATTCGTAGACATTGGCATTGAGGCCCATGGTAAACTTTTCGGAGACCTCAATCTTCAACTCGCCAAAGATGTCTAAGGTGTTGATGTCGTCGTAGACCAAACCGTATGAATTCCCATATTCGTATCCTTCCAAGGTAGGAATACGTCCTTTATAGGGATTGATTTGAAACAATGCCCTGTCATCTTCTTTTCCGTAGGACACACGAAGATTATAACCAACAGAATTCGACAACTTCCCCTTCAATCCACCAAAAGCATTGTACAACTGACTGGTAGGCATGATGGACAAAGTAGGCGACACAAAGGGGTTTTCGGATAAGAACCCGTAATAACTGTTTTGCCTTAATCCTCCTTCGGCACCGCCATATGCAATCAACAATTCATCTACCAAACGATAGGAAGCGTATAGTTGGGGATAGATAAAAAAGTCGGTATCACTTGCCTCGGTATTCATGCTCAAAGCCAAAGTGGCACCTAGGGAAAGGGTTAGATCGTTGTTCACATAAATCAAGGAAGGGGTCACTCCCAAATTCAAATAGCTGTAATCTATAGCGGTGGACGCATCCAAATAACTGCGATCGAAACTCCCCGTGAGGTAATCCAAGTCTCCCTTTACTTTAACATTGAAATCGGATACGGGCAATAGGAATTCTGGGCTTGCCGTAAAATGGATTTCTGAAGTAGAAAAGCTATCGCTTGTAAATCGAATGCCTCCATTCACTTTCTGAAAGATACTTTCATCCAAACCTACATTCCCGGAGACATAAAGACTAAGATAGGATTGCTGGGGATCGATTGCGGCGATCTCTTCTGTCGAAAATTCATTGGCAAGACTGTTCAATCCATACCAATTAAACAACTGATGCTCCACTCCCGCATCGATCTCGAAAGAGATATCTTTCTGCCGGCTTGTATAATTCCCATCCAGTTGGGTATCGTAATACTTGTTCTCTAACAAGATAGCGTCGATTCCACCTTGAGAAGAATTATGACGGAAAAAGAAACCGGCATTGTCCGTACGGCTCAACTGAAAGTTGCTATACAGTTCCCCCAATATGGCTGTATAATTGCCAAATCCGAGTGTAGCGTAATTATCGTACAATTTAATAGGCTTGGCCTTTTCCACGGTAGCGGCTGTTCCCTTAGCTGGTACAAAGGTAGATGCGACAGGTACGGAGAAGATGCTGTAATCCACCTTTTTCTTGGTGGTAACGATCGAATCGTTGAGCACAGGTGTTTCCTTCACCTTAAAGGCATCGCTCACACTCGGGGTGTACGGTTTTACAATATTAACCACCTCGGTCCCCAAATCCTTTTCACCTTCCTCTTGCGCTATTCCCGAATTGGGGTTTCCCAAGAAAACAAGCAACAATGCAATGGTACCGAATACAGAATGCATTGGAGTGCTCTTCCTGTGTGCAAATATTCTTAAAACGTTATGAAACATAGACGTAGGTTTTGTTTGAAATTGGATGGGTGGTTAGTTTCCTTCAGTTTCTACAGAGGAATTTGTTTTGGCTTCGGCGGCTTTAATCACGGCCAGTTCGGTTTGTGCTTCTTCGACAATGTCTGGATAGTCCGCGAAATTAGTGATGACACTTTCTAAGATGTAGGTAGCCTGAAAGGCATCCTCCAAAGCATAGAAATTCTTGGCCATTAATACGAGTCCCTTCGCGCCAAAATATTTATAACCCGAATAATCTTTGGCCAATTTCTGGATGGACGCGTTAGAACCTTCAAAATCCGATTCCTTATTCCTAAAATAGGCATCGAAATACAGGGCTTCGGCAGCTAACTTACCCGTGGCAATTTTCGATACTTCAGCATAGGCTGCCTTTGCTTTGATCTCGTCCCCGGTTTCCATGGCCGATCTTGCAATGATGATTTGAGCATCACTTTTTATAGCATTGTCCACCTTGTCATTATCCAATACTTTTTCGGCATATACAACGGCTTGGTCGTATTGCTTTAGTTCGTAACTGGCTTTCATACTATTGGTTTGGGCAAAGACTACGTTCTGAGGAAAATCGGCCTCGACCTCCAATCTTTTCAAATAAACCAATGCATTGGCATAGTCTTTTTGGGCTAGGTACAATTCTGAAATACTAGCCAACGCCTGCTCCGTAAATTCGCTCCGGTCCTTTTCCACCACATAACGATAGTGCGGAATCGACTTTTCCTTTTCCTTGTCTCCAAAATACAATTGGGCTAGATAAAAATTAGCTTTTAAGGCGTGTTTCCCATTGGGGAAATCGTTTACATAGGTTTTGAACCGTTCTTTTGCCTGTCGCATTTTGTTTTCCAAGTAAGGCGTCTCGGCGGCTTGATAGGTAGCATCGTCCAACTCTGCGTCTTCTACTTCAACAAAATCCAAGGTAGCAACCCAATCGGCATAATCACTTACTCTTCCTTGGTCAATGTAAATGATCTTAGCAGAGGAAACGGCTTGCAATGCCTCATTGGAGGAGGGATACTTATTGGCTACTTTCTTGAAAATGGAAAGTGCTTCATTGCTATTGCCATTGTTATCCAAAATAAGTGCTTTCTTCAGTAATGCCTTGGGAACATAACTGCTGGAGGGGATTTCACGTTCTAACTGATTGTAAGCATTTAAGGCAGCATCGGTCTCGTCCTGTGACAAATAGGTATTCCCCAATTCATACAATGCATCATCCCGGTAAATGGACTTGGGATATTGGGTTCCGAAAGATTTTAATCCTTCCAATTTCTGGTCATTCCTATCTACAAAGCCATAACTTATGGCTTTCTGAAAAGCGGCATAATCCCTATCGGGTGAATATCCCTCGATAGCCTTGTTATAACTTTCCATGGCAGGCCAGTACTCACTATTCACAAAATGACTATCACCCAAACGTAGGTAGGCATCATTCTTACGGGCCATATCCTGGGAGGAGGATTCGAGAAAAAGTGTGTAATTGGTAATTGCCTGATTGTAATCCTGCAACTTAAAATAGTTATAGGCTAAGTTATATCTTGAGTTTGCATATTCAGGGGTCTTGTCTGCATCGGGCAATTGAAGGAACTGTTTGTAGCCCACAAGGGATTCGGTAAAGTTGGAATCGTGATAATCGCTCTCCGCCTTCCAGTAGGTAGCCCTTGCAGTAAAAACAGGATCGTAGGGTTCTTTTAATGACTTGTTGAATAGCGCAACGGCTTCGGTATAATTATTTTCTGAATACAACTCCAATCCCCTGTAAAATGCAACTTTTTGATAGGCCTTTTTGTTGTTGAAGGATTTGTTGTTTTCCAGAAGATCCAAAGCGGCACCATAATTTTTTGATGTGATATAAGAATCGATCAATAAGTCCCTTAACGCTTCATTATTTCCATTATCGGGATACTTTTCCAGAAAAGAGGAAATGGCCTGTGGAACGCTTTCGTAGCTATTCCCAATTTCATAACTGAGTTTGGCATAATTAAGCCATGCATCTTCTTGAATTTGAAGGGAAAAGTCCATTTCCGAAGCATTCCTGAAAGCATTGAGCGCCTGTTGTTTCTGATCCAGCTTTAGATAACTTTCGGCCAAATGATAGTAGGCATTTTGGGCTACAGAATTATGACCATCCACGATTTTATTGAATTCCCCTACCGCGGCTTGGTAATCCCCCTGCTTGTAATAAGCATATCCCAACTGATAGTAATCGGTATTGTTCCACCGTCCCCTCTTTCCCTTGTATTCCTTAAGGTATGGGATGGCTTCAGCATATTGTTTTAAATTGAAATAACTTTCTCCAATGATTTTTGAAAGTTCGCTTTTTTCCCTGGGTTCTGAGTTTTCGTATTGCTCTTTCGCCAGATCGATTGCCTTTTGAAAATTCCCCAATTTGAAATTCATATCGGCTTGGTAGTAACTCAAACCTTCGGCATAACGTTCCTCTCCCTGTACTTGTTCGAACAATTCTGTGGCTTCGGCATAGTTATCGCCTTCATATTCTATAAAACCTAGGTAATATGTAGCCTGAGAGCCATATTTTTCAGAATCGGTAACCAACTTGAGGTATTTCTTCGCCTCATTGTAACGTTTACTTTTAAAATACGAATACCCGTTGTTGAAATGATAACGCTCCACTTGGCTCCGTCCCAAACTGGCTTCATCTACCTTATCGAACCACTTGCGGGCATAGGCATACTTTCCATTTTCAAAATAATAATGGGCAACATTGAGGTAGGCATCATTCTTTTTAATGCTGGTTGGGTAGTCCTGTACAAAGGATTCCATGAGGGCATCGGCATTCTGCTGATTCAAACGTACTGCACAATTAGCAATGTAATAGGCACAATCCCCTTTTAATGTAACATCGTCGGAGGTTTTTTCAATTTTTGCAAACAACGCCTGTGCTGCCAAAAACTGCTTGTTATTGTATAGTTCGATGGCCTTGTTGTATTCTGCTAGGTCATTGGTAAAAATGGCCGATTGCTGGGCATTCGCGCCACTCATTAGCAATAAAAAAAGAAAAAGGGAGACTACGTTCTTGAACATCTTCAATGTGTTTTTGGGCATGCCAGGTACTTCGATAATAACGGATTTATTTTTCAATACGTATGTTTTGCCGTCGTAAAATATTATCGAGCGAAAAAATACTTTATTTTTAAACTCACGTTGAAAGAGAAACCTTTTTTTATGAAGAATACACTGTTAATAGCTTTGGCCATCGCCGTAACTAGCTGTACCGCACAACGTATGACTATGAGTACGGTGACAGAAAAAAATGGCAAAATAGGAATCGGGACTACAGAACCCGATGAACTCCTAACCGTTAAGGGAAAAATTCACACCCAAGAAGTCATTGTGGACCTCAAAGGTGCTGTTGCACCCGACTATGTTTTTGAGCATTATTATGAAGGTTCCTCTCAATTGAATGCCGACTATCGGTTGCTCTCCCTAACAGAATTGGAAAAATACATCAAGCAACACCAACATCTTCCCAAGATTCCGTCTGCTGAGGAAATAGATACCGAAGGTCTTGCGTTAAAGGAAATGAACCTCTTGTTACTTGAAAAGATCGAAGAGCTTACCCTTTACACACTAGAGCAGCAAAAAGAAATAGAAGAGCTGAAGAAAAAAGTAGAAAGGATTTCCAAAAAGCAACCGTAAAAAAAGTACATTCGCCTAATTAATCATTCACTATGTCAGAACCTGTATTGTCGCTTCAGGACGCTTCCATTTACCAAAGGGAAAACCTTATCCTATCCAAGGTTTCCGTAACCATCGATAAAGGTGAGTTTGTCTATTTAATAGGGAAAACGGGAAGTGGCAAGAGTAGCTTTATGAAGACCCTTTACGGGGATCTTCCTTTGGTTGAAGGTAGTGGCAATGTAGTTGGTTTTGATTTGGCCACACTCAAAGAAAGTGATATTCCCTTTTTGCGCAGGAAATTGGGTGTAGTGTTTCAGGATTTCAAACTCCTTAACGATCGAACCGTAAAAGAGAACCTACAATTTGTTTTGAATGCCACAGGCTGGAAGGACAAAGCTGAAATGGATCAGAAAATTGATGAAGTTCTTGATAAGGTGGGTATGAAGACCAAAAGTTTTAAATTTCCGTATCAATTATCGGGTGGGGAACAGCAAAGGGTTGCCATTGCAAGGGCTTTGCTCAATGATCCCGAATTGATCATTGCCGATGAGCCTACTGGGAACTTAGATCCTCAAACCAGTGTGGAGGTGATGGAAGTACTTCAGGAAATAAATAAGAATGGTAACACCATCCTTATGGCAACGCATGATTATGCACTGATTCTAAAATATCCTGCCAAAACCTTGAAATGTGATGAAAATCAGGTGTTTGAGGTAGTTCAGAAAACCGTTTAGGGTTACTCTTCCATAATACTCGGATCCCTAAGTCGAAGATCGCATTCCTTTTCTAAACCGGGATCTATCGCTAGTCGAATGCTTCCTTCTGCATTGGGCTTAAGGTGCGTATTTTCACCGATTACAATCCGATGCTTTGCGTGAACCTTTAAAGTTGCCGACTCCCTAAATTTCTGATCTTGAATTTTCAATTCCTTGGAAAGTGCCGTGAGTTTGAAATCCCATCGCGAAAAATCCTGGTCTTTGATAAAGGAAGTTTCTTTTTCGTTGTACAACTGATACACCATTTCGACCGCATCGCCGGTTTGTAACATACCTGCACCAAATTTACCCAAGTAGGGTTTATTTGCTTCTATGTGATCGATATTCCAAGCGGTCATCTTCAAAATCCCTTCAACCTCATCGACTGGCAAACAGGGATATAGTGAAAACATGAGGGCTATGGTCCCTGAGACTAGTGGAGCAGCAGGTGACGTGGCTTCATCACCAATATACTCGATCGTCTTGTCGATACTGTATTGCGAAACTTTGAACATCCCCACACTCGGCGCTAATAGGTCTACTTCATCGTTCATATTGGTTATGGAGGAAGGCCAGATACGATAGGTTTGTGTGGTATCGTTATTCTTGAATCCAACAGTCCTACCCACAAAGCCACGAATGTTTTCTGCGTAATAATTACCCTTGGAGTCTGTTTTAATATTGTCTAAAACATTAGGGTATTTGTACATGGCGGTAGAAACCGAAATAGCATGCTTATAGGCCCCGGGATAGCGAAACACCTTATCCTTATTCTTGTCCCATCCAACATTTCCCGCGGTTCCAACAAGTAAGATTCCATTCTTGAAAAATTCTGCTACCGATGCTTCATCCCTTTCTACAAAAAAAGTACGTGACCAACTACAATTAATAACTCGTAAACCGGGCGTATTGAGTTTGCGGACACTAGTAAAATTAAATCCCGTGGAGGTCATACTGCAGTCGTAGCAAACTCCGGTGACCCCTTCCCCATTATCTCCTTGACCAGCTACATAGGATGCAACTGCATCGCCATGCGATTTGATATCCATGGTCCTGTCCACTACATTGATCTTCCCTTTAAAATCTGTGTTGTTGATATCGACCGCTCCATCTGCGATCCCTATCACAACATCTCTATTCCCTGTGGTATAGTACCATGCCTTGGGCAGTCCGAGAAAATCGAGATAGTCCATATTTACCTGCAACCCCAGATTATCTCCAATGGTACTTGTTAAACCATAATCATTGGGCTCGTAAATCTTTTTATCTTCTTCTTCCACCATTTCTCCAGATACGAAAATGTGGGAGGCATTGGTCAATAAGTCATTCAATAATGCTTTGGAATTGGCCCTGACGAAATAGGTTTTATGGAG
This sequence comes from Flavobacteriaceae bacterium, assembly GCA_019634365.1. Classification (GTDB taxonomy): domain Bacteria; phylum Bacteroidota; class Bacteroidia; order Flavobacteriales; family Flavobacteriaceae; genus Aureisphaera. Next base: position 19,738 of record JAHQVM010000041.1, read on the forward strand.
ATGCTCCTTAGTGGCCCATTTTTGTGTCTTTTTGAACTGATAGATTTCATACCCTTTCAGCAGCGATTTCAACTGTGAATCCGATCCACTGTATTCAACACCATCGTTTATATTCTTAAAAGGAAGGGTAAGGGTATCTTTTGTCCTAAAGTAGAACCATTCGGTGTCCTGTTGTCCAAAACTGGATGACACAGCACAAAACAAGAGAAAATAGAGCAGTACTTGTTTCATTCTGTCTCTTCTTCTTTTTTGTATTGATGCGGATTCTCCCGGATTCCTTTTTTGAACACTTTGCGAACCAGCATTCTTAGTTTGGCATCCGTATTCAATATAAAATCCTTGAATTTCTCACCCGGTCTGGCCCTAAAACTGGTGACATGAAAAGAATCGTCCTCCCGGAGTGGTTGTTTGGAAAAATAGTAATTGGAAACACAACAGCGTTCGCCTTCTGCTACAACAGGGCTCACACTATGCCAGGATTTTTTGTGGGTGGCCATTACTGCCAAACGGTTGTATCGGCTATGCAATGTAATTTGTGGTTCTTCGAGCCCGCCCGGCCAAACTTCCAAATGCCCTCCATAATCGTCTTCCCAATCCGGAGTCACATAATACAGTAAATTGAGAATACGCCAACGGTCCCGATCTTTATCATGCGAATTGTCCAAATGGGGATTCAAGTAATTCCCTTCTGCCATCAATGAAATTCCTCCTGCATATAAATTTTCGTCTGGTTCCAGATGCTCAATATTGCATATCTCGCCTACAAAGGAGACAATCCTTTCATCTTGAAAGGCATATATGGCTTTTTCCAGTAAAGGATCATAGGCATCCATCTGCGCGGCCACGTATTTATATTCCCTCAGGCTCTTTTTACGCACCATTTTCTCCTTCTCGGGAAAGGCATCATAAATTGACTTGGCCAAAGGTTCTGGCAATAGATCATCGATATAAAAATGGCCTATCCCTTGTCTCGACGATTCGAATTGCTTAGCAATGGCTTCTTTTTCTTCGTTGAGTCGCTGTAATATAATGTCTGCAATGGCTTTGGTCTCCATGTCCCGTCTCTTTCTGCCCCTAAAATAGTTTAATTATAAAACATAAATACAACCAAAAGCCTATTTTTGTATCTCTTTCTAGCTATGCTGTCTGTTCTTATCCCTACATACAATACCAGTGTGATTTCTTTGGTGAACCAAATACACCAAATGTGCAAGGAGGCTTCCTATGATTTTGAAATTATTATAGCCAATGATGCCTCAACAAATCCTATGGTTTCTGAAGAGCTGCAACCAATTGAGAATAAGGAACATTTCCGCGTGCTTCACAACGAGAAAAATAAAGGCCGAACTGCTACGCGAAGTATTTTGGCAGAGCAAGCAAAATTCGATTGGCTGCTTTTCTTGGATGCAGATGTATTGCCGAAATATCCAGATTTCATTCAACGGTTTGCTCTCACTCAACCTCAGCATGCCTCAATTGTATTTGGAGGTGTTGCCTATCATAAGGAGAAACCCGATCGATTACAAGTGCTACGCTGGAAGTATGGAACCGATCGAGAGGCCAAAAGCGTTGAGGATCGAATGAAAAGCCCTCATTTTATCATTTCCCAGAACCTATTGATTAAAAAGGAGGTATTCAGTACCATAAATCTTGTCTCCGAGAATCGGTACGGTCTCGATAATATCGTTTCTTATTTCATTTTTAAAGAAGGCTTGGAAGTAGCCCATATCGACAATCCGGTATATCACTTGGGATTAGAAAACACCGAAACCTTTATCAATAAATCCATCGAATCACTAAAGACTAGTCTTCACTTTCACAAGGAAGGCAATTTTACAGAGGACTTCAGACCGGTTCAAAAGTTGTACGTGCAACTCCGGAAATGGGGAATCCTAGGTATTTTCAAGGGATTCATGAAGCTTTTTGTTAGGAGGATAGAAAAAAACCTATATTCCAATCATCCAAATTTAAGGGGGTTCGATCTTTACCGGTTGTACCACTATGCCCTGTTAAAAGATAAATTGAATGCCTAGGTTCTCCGTGGTCATACCCTTGTATAACAAGGAAAACTATATTCTTGACACTTTAAAAAGTGTATTGGAACAGGATTTTACCGATTTTGAAGTATTGGTGGTGAATGACTGTTCTACCGATCAAAGTTTCGAGAAGGCGAAAACCCTTCAGGACCCGAGAATTCGATTGCTAGAGCATGATCGCAACAAAGGACTTTCTGCCTCCCGCAATACGGGAATTAAGGCATCGGAAGGAACATACGTTGCTTTTTTGGATGCCGACGACCAATGGAAGCCATCTTTTCTAAATACGATCGATCACCTCGTCACAACCTATCCAGAGGCGTCACTGTACGCCACCAAATATGAAGTACACTTAGGTAATGGAAGGATCATTACACATGATTTTCAGGTTAGCGGCATTGATCAGCATGGAGTAGTTACGAATTTTTTCACCTCCAATCTCAATCAAAATTTCTACTACCCTTCCTGTTTGTGCGTGCATAAGGAAGTGTTTGAAAAAGTGGGATTTTACAATGAGTCGATTCGGTTTAGCGAAGATGTCGATTTTAATATCCGAGCCCACGCTGTTTTCAAAATGGCCTATCATTCAGATCCCCTCGTACGATATGCCTTCGATTCGGAGAACCAGATTACCCAAAAAGGGTTGGGCGATAAAATCATTCCCGACTACGATCATTATGAGGCGCAGTTTCCAGATCGACCCGATATCAAGAAGTATCTCGATTTTCAGCGTTATGTAAAAGGAAAAATGTACAAACTGGATGGGGATATGGTGAATTTTAAAAAAATGGTAACACCTATCGACCCCTCCAACCTCTCCTGGAAACAGCGACTGCTTTTAAAATTGCCCAATTTCTTATTGAGAGGAATCCGTAAATTGAAACTTTCCCTTCAGTCTTTAGGGATTTCTGTGAATAGCTATCAAAAGTCATAGGATTTTGAATGGCCCATATTCGTGGGAAGCATCTTGGTATAAAAAGCAAAAGCCATTCTTTCGAATGACTTTCAAACGGTAGGGCACATCCTCCTCAAAACATACCCCGTTCCGAATACAATGCGAAAATAGCCCATATACAGCGTTGTTGAAATAGGAAATATCACCGTTTTACACAGGAAAAACCCTAGAAATAAAATAAGGAGGAAAGAAAAGTCATTTAAGCCATCTGCAGTAAACGAAGCCATTCCTTGCCCACAGTTTCCATGGCAAATGGGTCCACACTGGGGCGGGCATTAATCGTACATCGATCGTACAATTGAGAATCTAGCACAAAGGAATTGATCGCCTCTTTCATGGCATTTTTATCCTGATTGGTCACCAATATCCCATTTTCGTTATTGTGAATAATTTCACCGGGTCCCGATTCGCAGTCGTAGGCCAAAACAGGTGTCCCCGTGGCGAGACTTTCGATCAACACATTGGGGAAACCTTCAAATTTACTGGTCAGCGCTGTGGCGAAAGCATGTTTAAAATAGGGGAAAGGATTTTCAGTAAAAGGTTGAAAATGCACTTCATTTTCCAGTTTCAAACGAGAAACCAACGCTTTATACCCTGGGAGGTCCTCCCCTTCTCCCACCAGCAATAAATGGATGCCATGATTCCTTGCTTCCGAATCATGATACGCCTCGATGAGATGATCGAACTGCTTAATCCCACTCTGCATTCGGCCGATCCCCAAAATATAATGTGAGTTTAACGGACTCGGGGCATTTGATAGGTTATTGATTGTTTCAAAATCCAATCCATTATAAATAGTATGGACATTGGTGTAGCCAAATCGGGTCTCTATTTTTTGCTGAAGTGCTTTGGAAACAGCGACAATGGCATAGGATTTTTTAAAAATTCGAGCCGCTTTCTTAGGGTCCTGCGGAAAATAATAATCTGTATTAAAACTTCGAATGCTCATGATGTAAGGAGCACTGTACACCCAATTGGCTATAAGGCTTTCCTGAAAGAAGTTCTTTTTCACCCTAAAATCGATGATATAATCAAATTTTTCCTGCTTAAGGTATTTTCTTAGGGCAATCAATCGCTTTAGTTTGTTGAAAGGCCCGTTCGACTTGTTTTTCAGCAATCCCATGTTAAATACCTTACCGGCATAGGGATAGGTAATTCTATCGCTCACTAAAATATGATGCACCTCAATATCGTTAGCTTCCATAAACAAGGACAACCGTGCTTGGGCTTTTTCCGCTCCCCCGCTACTCAGGGTATTGCCTACCAAGGCAATTTTGCGTTTAGGTTGTTCCATGCGTTTAAAAACTTAACTTTGGCACAAATATAACTTTTATGAAGGTTTTATTATTGGGCGAGTACAGCCGTCTGCACAATAACCTTAAAGAAGGATTAATCTCCTTAGGACATGAGGTAACATTGGTAGGTGACGGTGATGGCTTCAAAAACTTCGATGTGGATATTTCCATTCGCCCAAGCTTCTTTAGCCTTCCCGGAATAGATCTTATAAGAAAAGCGGTATTTAGAATCACAAAGTTCGACCTGTTTACTTTTGAAAAGGGAATTAAATTTTGGCGTAAACAAAGCAAAATGAAGGGGTATGATGTGGTGCAACTCATTAACGAAAAACCCATTAAAACAATGCCTTGGCTGGAGCGAAGACTTTTGAAAAGTATCTTCAAAAACAACCAAGACGTTTACCTGCTCTCCTGTGGCGCAGATACTTTTGTGGTAGATTTCCTATTGGCAGAGAAACCCAAATATTCCATTCTCACTCCATACCTAATGGACCCTTCTTTGAAGCCCACCGTTCAATACATTTTGGACTATGCCAAGAAAGGGCATCAAAAGACCCATAACTTACTTATGGATCACATTAAGGGCATTATTGCCTCCGATATCGACTATGTACTGCCTTTGGAAGGCCATGAAAAATTTAAAGGGCTTATTCCAAATCCTGTGAATTTGGATCGAATCGCCTACCAACCCATGACTATTGAAGGTAAAGTGAACATTTTCCTCGGAATTAATCGCGGAAATATGTTCGCCAAGGGAGTTCCCTTTTTTGAGAAGGCCTTGAAAATAATTCAAGAGAAATATGGGAATGAGGTTACCATTGTTACTGTAACAAGTCTTCCTTACAAGGAATATATTGTTTTGTTCGAAGAAGCCCATATCATACTGGATCAGGTATTTGGGTACGACCAAGGGTATAATGCTTTGGAAGCTATGGCACGAGGAAAAGTGGTGTTTACCGGTGCAGAAACCGAATTTTTGGAGCATTATGGTTCGCGAGAAGATGAAGTTTGTATCAATGCCTTACCCGACGTAGACTACTTGGTAGCCAAACTATCTTGGCTCATTGAAAATAGGGATGCCATTACATCGATAGGCGCCAATGCCAGACGTTTTGTGGAAAAAGAACACGAATATAGAATGATTGCCCAAAAATACGTGGACACATGGACTTCCTAATGCCTTTTGTAGGATAGGAAATCTTGATAATCCCGAATGTAATCGGCCTCTAAAAATTCTCCGCTCGAAAGCACCAAACAAACAGAACCTGAAGAAAAATCATCCAATTCGCGCCAGATACCCTTGGGAATCAAAAGTCCTTTATTGGGTTTCTTGAGGGTAACTTCCTTTTTTTGCTGACCATCATCTAACACCACGGTAAAGCTTCCGCTAACGGCAACCAATAACTCTAATTGATCGATATGTGCGTGTCCGCCACGGGACGCATCACTAGGAACATCGTATAGATAATAGACGCGCTTAATTTCGTAAGGAATCACCTCCTTTTCGATCACAGCCAAATTACCCCGGGGATCCTCAATTCTGGGAATGTCTATAATTTGAATATCGTCTATGCTGGTACTTTTCAATTCGAGTTGTTTTAAGATTCAAAAACCTTTAGGCTTTTTTCAATTTGTTCTTTTTCACCCTCCCAATCCCGTGAAATATTATCCTTAAGCAGCTTTGCTGGAATACCTCCGATAAGGATGTTTTCGCCCATCTCAGAATAGTCTTTATTGCAAAGGGTGTTGGAAGCAATCGTACAATTATTTGGGGTCTTGGTCTTTTGCATGATCGTTACCCGATTGCTCACAAAATTATAGTCGCCCAACTCAATGGTTCCCGTTTTGGGATATCTTTCATCAGTTTCTGTATCGATCATCTGATGGAAATTGGTATCTATAAGCTGTCCTTGGGATCCAATTCTCGCATAGGTTCCAAGGATAATACTCTGATAGCAGATTAGCTTGCCGTTGGAAGCAAGGGAAGCCATATGACCAAACTGGCAATAGGCTCCTTCATGGATATACACCAAACAATCCTTTCCAAATTGCGCATAGCCTTTAAAAACCAACGCTCCCTGCAGATTTATTTCGGCGATTCCGCGTTGCCGCGTGCTCTTCTCATAGGCCTGTCCAAAACCAATCATTCCTTTCTTTATCGGAGCATCGATCTTAATGTTTCCCTTAAGGCAGGTAAATTTCACACTACCATAAAATACGACCGGTAGTTTTCTGGCGATGCTAAATGGGAACATTTTATAATTGAAATACCATGTCTTGATCCAATTAACTGACCAGACTAATTTCCAGCGCTTTCTTAAGCGTCTATATGTTCCACGTAACAGGCTCATTACTTTTTAAAACGGTTTTTAACCCATCCTACCACGTCCATTTTTTTGTTCAGTTGGAAGAAGGAATATCCCGTTGCAATCAGGATCAAAAGTACCAATAAACTATATTTCCATACAACCGTTTCCAAGAATGATGCTAAAAAAGCGCTTGTACAAATTAGGAGACAGGTTATAAAAACCCAGTAAAACTCCTTCTTCAGATAGAATTTATATCGGATATAGGTAATAATTTGTATCGCAATGAAATGGGTAATATAATACACCAAAAAGCTCATTCCCAAGCCCCATAAACCATAATAGGTATATCCCAAGATATTTAAAGTGAGCAATAGCGTATTGAAAGAAAAGGTGGTTTTCAGAAACAAATTAGAATCCCCCTTTGCAATGATGATGTACCCCACCGAAAATGAGACTGCCTTAAAAAACATTCCCATAATTGCCCAGCTAACAAATACTATGGTGGGATCGAATTCCCCGGAATACAATATCCGAATGATTTGGGGGGCGAAAGCGATGAAGATAACAATGATGGGCGATATTAGAAGCAAAGCAACATGCGCTTGTTCAAATACAGTTTGTTGAATTTTCTTAAGGTCATCAATAATACCAGAAAGCCTTGGGAAATAATCCGTCGCCATGGCCGTAAACACCAAACCTACATATTGGTTCAAAATTAGAATTCCAGCATTGTAAAACCCCACCTGATCCACGCCTCCCCTGGCACTAATATAAATTTGAAGGATATAGGCCACCAACAAAGACATGAGACCGCTTATGCTTAACATAATTCCCAAGCGAATCATGCTTTTTCCTTCTGAAAAAGCCGCTTTATTACCAATAGCCTCACCCTTCAGTGGATTTGTTAAGGAATAATAATGAGTTACCGCTAGGCTTAAAAAGGTAGCCAAAACAATGGCCGGGACAATAGCATCAATTCCAAAAAAGTAATACAACGGCAGCGTTCCAATCAAACCGAAAAAATTACCCAGCAGGTTCGCCTTGGCCAAGGCATTGAGTCTGCGTATGCCCTGCAAAACAGCCAGCTTTGCATTGGTGAGTTGCATGAACAATAAAGAAATAGCCACCCAAATGAACAAGAGGGTGTATTCCCTATTCCCAAAGGCCAATTCACTTAACCATGGGGAAGTAGCCATAATAAGCAAGGTACCTATGATTCCAGTGATCCAAGTAACACGGTTAAGGATAGCAATGGCTTTTCTCATACCATTTTCATTTCCTTTTTCCCGTTCATAGGAGATATCCTTCACTGCACTTTTGTCCATCCCCAAATTGGTTACACCATTCACCATGTTGAGTGTAGACATAAAAAGACTGGCAATCCCCATTCCTTCGGCACCAATCAGAATGGCAATGACCTTGGACCGAATCACAGCAATGATGATAGCGAACACCTTTACTCCACCAAAAAGCGAGGTGGCTTTCACAACCTGACGATATGATTCCTGCTTATCTTCCAAAACTTACGACTCTGGTGTTGCGGTTTTTTGTTTTTTGAAGTAACGGTATACCAAGAACAATACCACCAAAAAGTACACAATGTATCGTAATAAATGCCCAATAACAACCCCTTCTACCCCATAAATATTTACAAAGATGTATGCAAAGGTGAAGAAAAGTCCGGTGGATAATAACTCTGTAAAAATAAAGGTACGCACCAATTTCTTTGCAATAAACTGATAGGATACCACCATAGCCATGAGACGGATAAAGTCTCCAATGAGTTGCCATTTAAACAGGGGTTCCAAGGCAGATTTGTCGTGACCCGGAAAGACCAAATCGATAATGAAATCCCTTAAAAGATACACCAAGATCATCCCTACCCCAAATATGGGCAACAAGGTTTTATATATGTTCTTCAGCTCTTTGGTAAAATCGAAACGTGTTTGAATCACGGCAAACTTGGGCAATACATACATGGAAAAAAGCATGATGGAAAAGGACATATAGTTTTTGGACAGGGAAGTCATTGCCGTCCATATACCCGATCCCTTTTCATCAATTACCCTAACGATGACATTTCTAATTTCAATTTCCAAATAATTGAGGACGACTGTGGCAAAAAAGGACATCAAGCTAAATGCCAATAGGGATTTGGCCATGGGTACCTTAAAGGATAGCCTTCTAAAAGGAATGTACCGTTTCAATTCCTTGAAGAATATTAAGACCAGTACCAAAAATTGAAAAAGGGGTGTAATGGCAATCGCCAACAGTACCCCGTCCAGATTCTTTTCGTATACAAAATAAATGGTGAGCCCAGCCGATGCCAAGTAACTAATGAGATCAATCTTAACGAATTTCTTGTACTGGGAAAGCCCATTGATAACACCATTGAATATCCGTTGCAACCCAATAAAGGGAACGATCAGTGCCGTAAGCTTAATTAAAAAGGTATAATCCGTGGTTTGGAATATGTATTCACTTATGGCTCCAGCACCAAAGAATAATGCTACGGAAGAAACCGCGACAGCAGACGACCAAAAAACGAAGGTGGTCGAAAATACCTTGTGCAAGGTTTCATTATCTTCCTTGAATTCGGCGACATACTTCACAATCCCATTAAACACTCCCAAAGATGTTAACGAAGTAAGCATTTGGATGAGATTCCGTAACTGCCCCATTAAATGGAAACCAGCCTCCCCAAAATACAAACTGATCATCCTTTGGATAAAAAGCGAAATCCCCAGTCTCGTTATGATCACTGGGGCATTTAAAGAGGTCATCTTTAAAAGGAGGTTGTTCTTTATGAACTTCGGAACCTTCAAGAATAGCGGTTTAAAACAGTTATTATCTTATTCACCTGATCGTCTGTCATGACAGGGCTTATCGGAATACTTACAATCGTATCGTGGATGGCTTCGGTGATGGGAAATTGTAAATGTGATAATTCAGACAATGCCTTTTGTTTATGTGGGGGTATGGGGTAATGCACCAAGTGTCCAATTTCGTTTTCATTCAAATAACTTTTGAAATGATCACGATCTGTTACGCGTACCACAAATAAATGAAAAATATGGTCCTTTCCTCCTTCGTATTCCGGAAGGGTAATGAGCTCATTGTTTATTTCGGCAAGGTATTTCTTGGCAATGGTCCTTCGAGCCTCATTATCGCTATCTAAGTCTTTCAATTTCACATTAAGAAGTGCCGCTTGTACTTCATCCAATCTACTGTTCACTCCTACCCAATCACTCACGTAGCGCTGAGAAAACCCATAATTTCGAAGTTTGGCCACCAGTTCTGCCAATGCTTCATTATTGGTAGTAACGGCACCCCCGTCTCCTAGTGCACCCAAGTTCTTGGTAGGATAGAAACTAAAACCGGCGGCATCTCCCAAATTTCCTGCTCTCTTGCCATTTTCATCACATGCACCGTGTGCTTGCGCTGCATCTTCAATCACCATAAGATCATTGTCCTTTGCAAATTGACGAATGGCTTCCATTGGTGCCAATTGGCCGTATAAATGCACGGGCATGATTGCCTTGGTTTTGGAACTCAAATGCTGTTGTAAGTCTGTCACATTAAAACTGTAACGTGATGTTTCCGACTCCACCAAAACAGGTGTCAATCCTGCCTGCTTAATCCCAAGAATCGTAGCAATATATGTGTTTGAAGCAACCAAGACCTCATCACCTTTCGACATTTTGCCCAATTGAATATAGGCTTCCAAAATCAACCGAAGTGCATCCAATCCATTAGCTACGCCCACACAATAGTTGGTCCCGCAATACTTGGCAAATTCAGTTTCGAAGGTGCGCACCTGATCTCCCAATATGTAATATCCAGAATCTAAGAAATTCTTAAAAACCTCTTGAAATTCAACATCATATCGAGCATTGATCTTATGTAAGTCTAAAAATGGAACTTTCATAGGGTGAGTCTATAGTGATCTAGATTTCTGGGCGAAGACCCAAATTCTTCTTTGTACCGGGTAAGCCCTTGATTGTAATACGATCCTCCTTCCATAGTGGTAGTGCCAAAATCGAAATATGAATACCCTTGGTTCTTATATTCATGAATTAAGTAAAGATACAATTGCTCTAATACCCTTTGTTCCTTTCCGTCTTCTATGACAGCCGAGTATTGCGACTTTACCACACCGTTATCAATAAATAGGGTAATGCCCGCCAAAATAGTAGCGTCACTTTCTATATTATATTGTACAATGTTATTGGGAAAACGTTCTTTAAGGAGGGTAATTTCTTCCAATGAATGAACGGGAGTACTTCCGTACGTATCCTTTAAAACCGGAATAAGCACGTGATTCCAAAAACCTGAGATATCTTCCGTCTTCTTCAAAGTAAGTGTTGGATGGCTACTGAAATCCGGAATCTTGCGTTTCGTTCTATGAAACGGAATTTTAGTTCGTAAGTCTGTCACAAAATTCATATCCCGACTCACTAAAGTAGCTCCTTTCTGAAACAGTAAATATTCCATCGCACTGCTGTAATTCCCTTGCAGGAAAGAAGGGATCAACTTCATTGACAGTGCTTTGATATTCTCAGACCCTAGAAAATCCAAAAGCGCCTGAAAACATTGATCAATATCACCGGTATATCTGGATTCGCATAGAAGACCTCCATAGGTTAACCCATTGTGACTATATACCTCATTCTCTTTTATATGTGCTGGAAAAATCCCAACCAGTCGATTCTTTTTAAGGATGATTAGCGAATAATCCTCGAACTTGGAACTGTGATATTCCATGAAATCCCTGTGCAAAAGGAATGTTGCATTCTTAGAGGAGGTTACAAATTGATTCCACGACTTCCTATCGTCTGCTGTATACCTTTTTACCGTATAGATAGTGTCTCGGTTTTAAGTTAGTATTGTATTACCAGTCCAAATGTATGGCTTTTTACAAATTTAAGATGTACTGTATTCTTACAACATCTATAGTGAAGTAACCTTTTCATTGAATCCGTTGCGTCATTGCTTAGACCTATTGTGGCATCCGTTGGCCAATTTTTAGAGGTTCTAGCGTGCCTGTCGATTGAAACAATGGATTATTTCACCTTTTCGAACACAAAATCCCCATTCTCATCAATATACTTATACACTCCACGGCGCGCTCCCTTATCGATAATGGCAAAGGATGCATCTTCCTCCAGGTGCTCTAAATAGATGGTATCTTCTGAAAGGGATGTAAACAAACACCTAAAAAGATTGATGGGGGTTTTAAGTCGATCGTCATGTCTTTCGATTCCATCTGGCCATCGAATGGACAACTGAATACTGTACGCAGAATTAAGAAGGGCCTCATCTTCCGTTTTTATATAGATTTCCCGCATATAATTATAGCCCACATATCCGCCATGATCTGCCATAATAACTACTAAAGCGTCCGGATCCTTGTCGTTGATCACAGCAACAATTTCCTTCAACTTTGCATTCGCTATTTCCAGTTTTTTCAACCATTTCTCCTTTTCCTTTTCAATGCCTTCCCCTTCGTTCTTCCATGTGGCAACATGACTGGGGTTCAATACTTCGATAAAAAAGAACTGAGGCGAGTCTCCTTGTGCATTCAAGCGCCCTTCAAGCGGTGGAATAACATCCACGGGTTTGTTAAGCCCTGTCCCAATGTAATTTATGTCCTCAAACTTATAATTGCAATAATCAAAACCCAATTGGGGCCTACTCATCAATAAATAGGGAGTTTCTACTACAAGATTGGTTGTATACCCATTGTTTTTGAAAACTTCCAGTACAGGGTTTTGGGAAACGATGAAATCCCTCGAATTAAGAATTTCCCCCAAGCCCATTCCTTTGTTAAAGTAATGGTGCTTCATATTGAAAGTGGCACTATTGGAAGTCAGTGTACTAATGTAATTGGACCTGAAATCATCGTAATTGGTAAAGCCTTCTTCCACGAGAAAATCTTCCAATTCGGTTTCAGCCACACCATAATACCCTTGCTTGAGTTGGGTGAAGTTCACATAACCGTCTGGTTGAATAAAATACACGTTAGGCTTCTTTTTGAAAGTAGCCGCTACAATGGCATCGGGTTGTTTGTTCCACTCTGCGGGAAAACGTACTTGCTGCATCAATGTTGGCACCAGTGTTATGAGGCCGATAACCGCCAACAACCACTGAAAGATAAGAAGCTTGCGATACTGTTGATGAAGGAAATAGGCAAATAATCCTGCTAAAACCAAAATCAAGAGACCCGCCCAGATATTGAATCCACCGTACAAACAAAGCCGTAACAAGGATAGAAAAGCAAAGGCCCCGAAAAACGGCAATAGGTACTTCCTTATCTTTTCAAAAACCTTGAATTGCGCAAGCAAATAAACCCCGACAAAAACCAGTACAGGAAGTACTAAAAAGAGCTTAATGAAATACTTGACGTGCTCCCAGGTATTCACCAGAGTGTAGTTGTTCGTGAAATAAAAAAACAAAGGGTACAATCCTGCACCAAGTGCCGCAAAGAACGGGTAAAGGATTTTCGATTTCAGTAGGGCAATGTTCTTGTTTTTCAAATTCATAAAAACCGGAGGCCAATTAAGTTAGGAATGGATTCGGTAGAATAGCATTCCGGAGGTATTTCTCGACTGCTAAAGTAGTAAAATAGGGGCTATTTAAGGCGTATGCATAGGGAGCATTTGTTCGCAAACAATTTCCCCTTTTCCGTTGATATACCTATACACACCCTTAGGGGCATTTTTCATGAGTATGATATAACTATCGTCAGGTTGCCTATGTTGCAGCAGGGAAGGATCTTCACCAAGATAGGCAAAAATCGTTCGAAATAGATTCACAGAACTCTTAAGATCAACATCTACTCCATTCAAATTCGTCTCAGGCCATTTAATGGCGCACAGGCTTGCAAAAAGGCTATAGATATGATCCCGTTGGGTAGTCTTTTCATACATCTGCATGGCATACTCCAGGCCAACGTACCCTCCATGATCGGCCAAAAGAATGATCATCGCCCCCGGATCTTTTTTCTCGATGGTAGTGATCATTTTGGTCAAGCGTTCGTTAGCGTATGCCAGACTTTCCTCCCAATGCTTTTTCTCACCTTCTACTCCCTGTGCATCTCCCTTCCGGTTTTTTATGTGTCCCGGATTAAAAAACTCAACAAAGAAGAATTTGGGTTCACTGGTATCCATGACCAAATAACCTTCCAAATCGGTCTGCACGTCTTTTTTATTCCGAAAACCAGAACCAATAAAAGGTACATCGAACGTGGAAAAATTGCAGGCATCATATCCCATTTTGGGTCGATTCAATAAAACATATGGAGACTCTAAAATAAGATGGGTTTTATAGCCATTGTCCTTCAGGATGTTCAGAGCAGGATTATCTGAAACGAGCAGCTTTCGGGCATTCAGCGATTTACTGGGATGCGTACCATAATTAAAATAATGGTGTTTCATGCCAAAGAGAGCGCCGTTAGAGGCCAAGGTAGATGGATAGTTACTTCTAAAATTGGGGTATAGGGTAAATCCATTATCATCTAAAAAGGACTTGAACTGGGAATTATCCATATTGTAATGCCCACGCACGATTTCTTCAAAATTCACATAGCCATCGGGCTGAATGAGATAAATGTTCGGTTTCTTCTTGAGCACTATGGCCTCAATAGCATCTGGTTGCTTAATCCATTCTGTTGAAATGCTCCTTTGTTCCCATAGTACGGGAATAAGATAAAATAAGCCTATAATCGCAATGATCACCTGAAGAAAAATGATCTTCTTATAATGTTTGTACAACAGAAAGGCAAAAGGTATTACTGCCAAAAACGTTATCAATGCCAGCTTTTTCTTTAACTGGGCATATAAGGCGATTTCCACAAACAATAGAAAAACAAATACCGTTAAGAAGAACAATCCATATGTACGCCATTTCTTTAAAAAGCCTTTTTTCGAAATACGATACAATACCCAGAACAATAAGGCGGGTGCAACGATGAACAAAGCAAAAAAGAAAAGGAAATGTTGCCAGGAATTTACTAACTGAAAGTTATGGGTGTAATAGGAAATGAAAGGATAGAGTCCCGTTACCACTCCAGCCAAAAGAGGATATTCGCTATCGTCTTTTAGTCGGGTAAATAACCTATGCTTCCATTTTTTCAAATCAACTGTTTCTATTTTCAAAAAGGTACAGTATCCTATTGGAGTCTGCTATGGTTTCCTTTTTAAGGAGTTTGAAATAGGATTCGTATTCCTTTTCAAAATTCTCCCAACTGTAAAAATCGAAGTGTTTCTTAAATTCACGCTTTCGAACCAAAAGACTTTCTACCCAAGAATCTTCGCGCTTGGGGAATTCAATAATGAGGTGCTTCGAAAATTTGGCAAAAAACTCTGCCGACTTCCCAAAAGGCACATTACCAGAAAGTGTAATATGATGGATTAAAGCCAATGCCATTACCGCATCCGGTGCATAGGTTACCAATCGATCGATCAAGGAATCTCTCTCCGTATTATTGAAACCAATACCCGGAACGGGTTGTAAGACATCGCAGACAAAGGGAAGCATTTTGGTTTCCTCATTTTGTTGCACCAAATGATAGTTATGGGCCACCGCACCACTATCTATATCGGTAACGATCAAGTCCTCCACTACATCCATAATGGCACGCCCAAAAGTACCATCATTTCCACCCATATCGATCACCTTTCGGGCCTTCAGAGTCTGTACCCAATCTCTTATAAGATCCTTTTTAGCGGAAAAAGCCGTATCGTTATAATTGGTTTTATCATAATAATTGCCCCATTCTGTTTCCTCTTCACATTTCAGCTTCTTAATGTAATCGAATAACGAGGTAAGGATATTTTCTTGAGCCTTTTTCGAAATTTTGGCAATTTTCGTCTCCGCCTTATAGTCGTCATGATGTTTCTTTTCCAACTTTGCCAACAAGTGGATATTGGTATATAGAAACGAACTCAATTTGGATTTTCCAGGCAATAAAGATGAAATTAACTTGATCGGGATACCGTCGATATGGGACTGCATCATTTTAATCATTTCCATCCCATGGTATTTAGCCAGTACCAAGGGACCCAAAAAATGGGTAATGAATTGCTTATAGGCACGCCATGGCGTTCCTTCTTGGTAAAAATCGAAGGACAAAGTATCGATAAAAATGGCCTTCCCATTATGGAACGTAACATTATAAGCAGAAGCATCCTTTAGGATAAACCCTTTGGAAAGGGCATATTTCTGAATCTGAAGAGTCAGCAGCGCTGCATGCTTATATTGCTCAAAACTCCACTCATAAGGATGGGTAATAAAGGGAATGGACTCTGGCGTTAGTATGATCTTCTCGTCAGAAACTGAGGTTTCCTCATGTGGGATTAAGAGGTTCTTCTTTATAAGGGTATTGAAAAGTCCCGACTCTTTTAGCTTGTGGTACTGAGGAAAATAGATAGGGTTTACACGTCGGCGCAATACACCATCATCCCAAAACATATGGCCCGAGGGATCTCGGAACGAAGCTTCATGAACATGGGATGAAGTATTAATCTCATTGGGCATCTTCGTCGTCTATATCTATGGAATCGAAACTGTCCTCTTCTTCTTTTAGCAATCCCAAAAAGGATTTAATCTTGTACCATACATTTTTCGAAAACAATAGGAATCCTGCCGCTGCTGCCACTACTGCCTGAGCAATCATGGCTCCCAATCCTGGATCGAAATAAAGGAATATTGTTAGGAATTTGTTCATATAGGTAACAATTTGGAAATGTAAACTTAACAAATAATGAGCACAAAGGTAATACTGTTCTTTGGTTTGCACGATTAAAATTCGACTTTTATGAATTTCAATGAGATACCAAAGCAGTTCCTTGAGCGGGAATGCAGTTGTTTATTATGAATCTTATGCCTTGCTGCGCTTCCTGTCTACCTCTTTCAGAAGTATTTTACGCAATCGTAGGTGGTTAGGGGTCACCTCAACATACTCATCCTTCTGAATGTACTCCAAGGCCTCTTCCAAAGAAAACTTAATGGCCGGAACAATTCGAGCTTTGTCATCGGCTCCAGCAGAACGAACGTTGGTCAACTTCTTGGTTTTGGTAACATTCACAACCATATCATCCTGACGGGAATTCTCTCCAATCACTTGGCCTTCGTAAATCTCCTCTCCCGGATCGATAAAGAATCGACCGCGCTCCTGAAGTTTATCGATAGAATAAGGGATTGCTGTTCCTTTTTCCATAGATACCATACTACCATTCAATCGCTCGGGAATACCGCCTTTCATGGGTTGGTACTCCAAGAATCGGTGCGTCATGATTGCCTCTCCCGCAGTCGCAGTTAATAGATTGTTTCGGAGGCCTATAATCCCTCTAGAAGGGATCACAAATTTACAGACCATTCGCTCTCCTTTGGCCTCCATACTGGTCATTTCACCTTTACGGATCGTGACCATATCAATGGCCCTACCGCTTACTTCTTCGGGCAGATCGATGGTTAACTCCTCCACCGGCTCGCATTTTACACCATCAATTTCCTTGATAATTACCTGCGGCTGACCAATTTGCAGTTCATATCCTTCCCTACGCATGGTTTCGATCAATACCGAAAGGTGCAATACCCCACGGCCAAAGACCATGAATTTATCGGCGCTATCCGTAGGATTTACTCGCAGTGCTAAGTTCTTTTCCAATTCACGCTCCAAACGCTCTTTAATATGCCTTGAAGTCACGAATTTCCCATCTTTTCCGAAGAAAGGGGAATCATTAATCGTAAACAGCATACTCATGGTAGGCTCATCGATAGCAATGGTTTGTAGGGCTTCGGGTGTTTCGAAATCGGCTACGGTATCCCCAATTTCAAATCCTTCCAAACCGATCAAAGCACAAATATCGCCGGCCTCTACCCGTGCTACTTTCTTTCTGCCCAATCCTTCGAATACGTGCAATTCCTTGATCCTACTTTTTAAGATGGTACCATCGCGTTTCACTAGGGAAACGTTCATATTTTCTGTTAAAAATCCGCGTTGCAAACGGCCAATAGCGATCCTTCCCGTAAAAGAGGAAAAATCCAAGGAGGTAATCAGCATTTGCGGACTTCCTTCCACCACCTTAGGAGCCGGAATGTGTTCCAGCACCATATCCAAAAGCGGAGCAATGGTTCCGGTTTCCTTTTGCCAATCCTCTCCCATCCAATTGTTCTTGGCCGAACCGTATACAGTTGGGAAATCCAATTGCCATTCTTCGGCACCCAATTCGAACATTAGATCGAAAACGGCTTCGTGCACCTCATCGGGCGTACAGTTTTCCTTATCAACCTTATTTATCACCACACAAGGTTTCAAACCTAACGAAATCGCCTTTTGAAGTACAAAACGAGTCTGTGGCATAGGACCTTCGAAAGCATCTACCAGCAACAATACCCCATCGGCCATATTGAGTACACGTTCTACCTCACCACCAAAATCGGCGTGACCGGGAGTATCGATAATATTGATTTTGGTATCCTTGTAGATCACCGATACGTTTTTGGAAGTAATGGTAATTCCACGCTCACGTTCCAGATCGTTATTGTCCAAAATCAATTCCCCTGTTTTTTCATTTTCACGGAACAAGCTACAGTGGTGCATGATCTTGTCGACCAAAGTGGTTTTACCGTGGTCTACGTGGGCAATGATAGCGATGTTTCTAATATCCATTTTCGTAGGTTTCTTGAGCCGGAAACGTACCGCCTCGTTTTCAGGCTGCAAAAGTACAGGTAATAAATGGATTTTGCTGTATGGGATAGTGTTGAATATTAATCATTTTCATTCAATCAAAATAATTACTAACTTTAATTGGAAGGTTTCTGACCGACTAAATATTTACATATGGCGAAAAAAATCCTCTTTTTGGTCTTTCAACTGGGGTGTATATCCCTTTATGCACAATTTGGGCCGCAGCAAATCATTTCTACCGAAGCAGATAATGCGTATAGGGTAATCCCATCTGATGTTGATCAAGATGGATTTATAGATGTTATGGTATTGCTGAGAAATCCTTACAAAATTGTTTGGTATCGAAATATGGATGGCCAAGGAACATTTAGTGATGAAATTCTGATCAATGACGATTCCGCTTTGTATCTCTCATTTGAACTCGTAGATTTAGACTTCGATGGTGATAAAGATATTTTGTACGTGTTGAACAACCCCCGTAAAATAGGATGGTTGGAGAACTTAGATGGCTTCGGACAGTTTGGTAGCGAACAATTATTACTGGAAAGTTCGGAAGAATTTATTTCCGCATTTGGAACGGCAGATGTTGATGGAGATGATGATCTTGATTTGTTAGTCACGTATGGTAGTAGCTTTTTTTCTAGGCTAGTTTGGATGGAAAGACTAGAAGGTTCGGCAAATTTTGGTGAAGAAATTGAACTAATGCAAGAAGTTACATCGATTTATCCTCCTTTGGCATTTGACGTGGACACCGACGGTGATCTCGATTTAATAACGGCTTATGAAATATTTTTTGGCCCTGCTAAAATCGTTTGGCTTGAGAATCAATCTAACGGAACCTTTGAAGTCGAACATGAAATTCATGAGTATGTTTTTCTTTCTGATTGGACAAGCGTATATTATTTGGATTATGCCGACATAAATTCTGATGGCATTAATGATTTAGCCGTAACCAGTCACAACGATGACATTGGGACATACTACAACTGGCTTGAACATAAAGATGGTGCGGGGAATTTTGATGATCTGAATAACCTAAGAAGTCCGGGCGTGAATTTTACTAATTACCAATTTCAGGATTTCGATAATGATGGCGACAACGACATACTTTCCTCCCGACACCTTGGAGCTAACCGAATCTTTTGGGTAGAGAATACCGATGGTGAAGGAACATTTAGTATAGATCGCACCATAAGCACCGAAGTAGATTTTACCACTAGTACAAGAGCCGTGGATATAAATGGAGACGGCCTTCTTGATGTAATCTCAAGTTCGAGTGGCGACAATAAAGTCGCTTGGTATGAGAATACTGGGATTTTGGGGATTCAGGGGAAAGAAAAACCCAAGTTCAATGTTTATCCAGTTCCAGCAAAAGATGAATTGCACCTTAGTTCCGCTTCAGAAATTAACAGGATCGAATTATTCAGCAATCTGGGTTTGAAATTGAAAACCTTCAACAACCAAAAAACAATCTCCTTGGAAGGTTTAACTTCTGGGTTTTACCTATTGAAGATTTCTTGGAAAGATGGGACTTTCAGTACTCAAAAATTAATCAAAGAATAATTCTACCCCATTCGTAACATTACCATCGTTACATGCTCCAACTTTCGTTGGTTTTTATCCTATCTTTGCACCTCAAAAGACAACTATGGAGCTTTCTCAAATTCCGAAACTAAAAAATACCGATTCCGATAACTTTTTCCTTTTGGCAGGACCCTGTGCCATTGAAGGGGAAGACATGGCAA
>JAHQVM010000042.1 GCA_019634365.1 Flavobacteriaceae bacterium
AAAACAAAAAGTAAAGCCCGTAGCGCAAGAGGTGAGCCGTTTGCTGAAGAATTTGCTTTTATAAGTGTAGATCAAATTTGGACAAAGTATCAAGAAAAATTCGACGTAGTATTCTAAAATTTGAAGAAAGCCTATGCAGAATTGGGCTCACCCAATAATGCCATTTGCTATGCTGGCGATATAGGACGTAAGGAAACCGGGCAGCAACTTGTAGCACTTGCCTTAGAAAAATTCAGCACAATAGATGTCCTTATCAATAACGCTGGTGTCTTTGCACCTAAACCTTTTTTGGACGTTGAAGAATGCGACTTGGAACGCTATTGGAAGGTGAATTTAAAGGGAACCTATTTTACTGCACAAGCTGCCATTCCCCAAATGCTAAAACAGAAGGATGGAGCAGTCATTAACATTGGAACTGTACTGGTAGATCATGCCATCGATGGCTTTCCGGCTACGGCACCCATAACCAGTAAGGGAGCCATTCATGCACTAACCCGACAATTGGCGGCAGAATTTGGAGGAAGCAATATAAGGGTGAATACCATTGCGCCGGGAATTATTCGAAGCCCTTTACAAGGTAAAATGGGAATCGAAGAAGCCGATAGCCTTTCAGGTTTGCACTTGCTTAAGAGGATTGGAGAACCAAGGGAAATTGCCGAAGCGGCCTACTATTTAGCCACCTCGGGATTTGTAACGGGAGAAACCATTAACGTTGCCGGAGGCCACACCATAGGACATACCATTTAAATTAGAATATTATGTATACAGAAAACGTAAGAGAAATAGAACGATTGATTTCCAATTATTTCCAAGGGATTTTTAACGGAAACACAGCCCAATTAGAAGCTTGCTTTCATAAGGATGCAGCGATCTATGGAGACATCAATGGCTCCGAATACCTAAAAAGTCTTAGCGATTACATAGATGGGGTTGCTCATCGGGAAAGTCCGAAAGATTTAAAAGAGGACTTCCAAATGAAGATCATCGGAATCGATAATTTAGGATCCATTGCTGTTGCCAAATTGCAGGTTCCTATGTTAGGGTATAACTATTACGACTATATCTCATTGACTAAAATAAATGATCAATGGAAAATCGTGAATAAGGTGTTTACCCATGTAAATTAATAGCACCAACCAAGTATTTTGAGTGGGGCAGAAACTATCTAGGTTAGATTTCTGCCCCTTTTTTCTGAGTAAGGGCAATACAACCCCGTATTTAAATAAGATTAGGCCGAAAAGTAGTAACTTTATAGAGCAACTATTATTATGCCTAAACTCCCATTAATGAATTCAGAAAACTTCTTAGTCGACTATTTTTCACAATATATGACATTGAGTGAAGAAGAGGTCAATATCATAAAGAGTGAAGATATTATTAGGGAATATAAAAAAGGGGATATCTTATTGCGAGAAGGACAATTGGCAAAGGAATGCTTTTTAGTGCTAAAAGGATGCGTTAAACGGTATTACTTGGATGATGGCGAAGAGAAAATCGTTGAATTCTATACCGAAAATGATCCCATTTCCCCAGTGAGTTACATTACCAAAGAACCATCCCAATATAATATTTCGTGCATCGAGCCCTCCATAATTTCCACTGGCACTGAAGAACGCACACAACGATTCTTGCAGAAATTTCCTCGGTTTGTTCCCATATTCATAAAAATAGGGGAAAGTTTAACGGCAGAGAAACAGGTGTTTTTGGATGAGGTTAAAAACCTATCGCCAGAAGTACGCTACCAAAAGTTATTGGAAACCAAACCAGACTTGATCAACCGAGTTCCGCAATACATGATTGCCAGTTATTTGGGGATTCAGCCCGAATCCTTAAGCAGAATCCGAAAAAGACTCTGGTCCGATACCTAAGCAAAGTTTCCTTCCTCATTTTTTCAACTTTAAACTCATTCATTTCATTTCTTAACCCAAGTCAATGAAAAGGGCTTGCGCATCTTGGACTTTTGCGTCGTGAAAATTAACAACGTAAAAACCAATTTGTTATGGACCCTTTCAAAATTATTGTGGGCATTGCCATCGGCATAATTTCCGTTATAGTATTTCTATTTGCCTTTTTAAAAAACCCCGAAGAAGTTCGCTTCCATGAAACCCTGGAGCTTATCATGAAACAAGAGAACCTGTCTTCACGGGAAGAAGTCATGTACAGCTTTCCACAATTGGAGACCGTTGCCATTCAACTGGATCGAATTGGTCAACTGCAAAGTAATATTCAAAGGATTTCCGGAGGCCCGGCACCCAATATGTCCCAGGATGAACTGCTCGAAATGCAAGCGAGCACCCATGAAATTCATCGGTTGCGAAAAAGCATCAATCAAGAACTCGAACAATTTAAGAGCAACTATCGAAAAGATTAAATCATTTAAAAACAAACAAGAAACCTTATGAACAACAAGATCACATCACAAACCTTACTATCTACCCTTTGGGTATTTATACTATTCAATATGATATTTAGGGATTTACACCAGTTATTAGCGCAAGGCTATATCGAAGAAATGATGGCCTTGGAAATATCCAATCCGGCCATGCTTTTTTACGGCATCATTCTGGAAATCCCCATAGCCATGGTACTTCTCTCCAGAATATTGAAAGACAAAACCAACAAATGGACGAACATCGTAGCGGCTTCTTTTGTAATGTTGGGTACGCTAAGCACGCTACCTTCGGCAGATTGGGATGATATTTTCTTTGTACTCGTTAAGTTGGTTGCATTTTTAGCCATCATTCGGGTTGCATGGAAATTGCCGTCTCAGAAATTCCTTGAAAATTGACACAATAGAAGAAATGATCGTATAGTTTGGTTATCTTAGTTTGAGTAAAGTTTTCCTTAAGAAACAGATTGTGATTACGTAATGTATAACTAAAATGACACAATTTCTATATACCCCTTTTCCCAGGCCTAAAGACAGTTTAAAGACACGAATAAAGGTGTTTGGGGTTGGACTTTTGGGAAGCCTCTTTATCATCTTATTCAAGCCTTTCAGCATAGAGAATGACTCCGGCATATGGTATTATAACTTGTTATTGGTGAGTATGGGTGTTCTTTTCTCTGCCTCGTACTACGTTATAGATTTTCTAGTCCCTCATTTTTTTGGAAAGTCTTTTAAAAAGTGGAATCTAGGAAAAGCTATCCTATGGTATACTTTTGTCATTTTGTTTGTAAGTGCTGCCATGTTCCTGTACAAAAGTTTTTTGGGAGGATTCAACGATTTCACTTTTAAGGAATACATTTACGTAATTGGGAGGGTTTCTGGAATAGGCCTGATAGTCTCATTTTTTGGCCTAGGTATTTTTAGCTATCTCAACAGTAGAAACCTTGCTCTATTATCGTCCAAAGAATTGTATAAAATTACGGCACCTAACGTAAAACCCATCACGTTGGATCTCAGTGAGGTATTGTACATCTCGAGTGATGACAATTATGTAGACATCCATACCGTATCCAACAATAAGAGGGATAAAATCGTATTTCGGTCCAGCCTCAAAAATGTGGAAGATCAAATCATCAATCCATTGTCCCCCATTTACAGATGCCATCGTCAATATTTAATCAATATTAGCTACTTCAAAATCAAAAGCGATCGGAGCAGAAAGACGGTAATAGAATTAAAAGAGTATGGCGATGAGATTCCCGTTTCTAGCAAGAATGCTCCCACCATCCTAAAGTTGTTGCAAACTCGCCCCTAAAAGGTGCACATTCTCCACAAAACCCCATATATACTGGGTTTAATCCCTAAGATTCCAATTCATTTGCAGTAGTAATTTTAAACTATGATCAAATGAAAAATCTTAAAACATTCATCATTGCAGCATTGAGTTTTGCACTTTTCAACTCGATAGCTGCATCAGAAAACAAATCGAATTTAGCCCCTACAAAAGCCGTCCGTGGTTCGGTTGAAAACGAAGCCGAAACCATTCTTAAGAATTTTGTGACCGATTATACCAATGATCGGTATGCTTCAGAAAAGCGGGCAGTAGGCATTGAAGTTCCTGAACAAGGCTCTTGGACGCTTACGGTAACGGGAAAGAAAAACGCTGGAAAATGGGAAGTCCTACTAAACGATGGTTTGCCTAAAATCCCGACCTATATCTATACCATAGAGTTCGAAACATTAAAAGCCATAGACGCGGGCAAGATAAATGCATTAACCGCCCAAGGGAAGGCATTTTCAAGCGACTACACGCCCATGAGCGTACGTGAAATGGAAGGTTTCCTTCCTACTGAAATGGATGATAGCAATCTAAATGCCTTCTCGTTTCATTTTTGGACCAGGGGTTTTCCAGAGGTAATTCCTTTTAGGGAGGACGCTACCCGAAGAGCGCATGGTTCTAATTTCGTTGTCTTTTATTACGAAAAAGGCCTGAGAACAGCTTGGTATAAGATATTACCCGGCGAAAGGGTTCGTGACGACGCACGCGAACAAGCGGCACCATTTCCCATGATGGGTATTACGATTAAGGGCACGATTGAAGGCATCGTAGATGGTGAGCGGGTGACCGTCTCTGAAGGGAATACCGTTTTCATTCCCGCCAATGTGGCCCACAAATGGTGGAATGACAAAGACGAACCCGTAGAAGTGGTTTTAATCATGTTTGGGGAAGGGGCTTAGTAGTCAGGTACGATGTTAAAAGCCATCCTATCTGTGGATGGCTTTTCATGTACAGGGCAGTTATCTTGGTTTTTATAGTAAACAAGGAGGCAATCCAAGGGTTAATCTTATCGCACAAGTTTATGATTATAAGTACTTTATTTAACAATTTATAAAGAAGGTTATGGAGTACCTTTGGGTGAAACCATACCGTAACACCTAGCCGCAACCTCCTATGAACCTTAGAAATCCACTCGCTGTTTTACTATTTCTCGTTTCCTTAAGCTTTGTCGGGCAACCCGCAGAAACTGAAAACGTAGTAGGCCTTTCCGTTTCCATACCCTCAAAGGTTTTGAATGAGTCTAGAGAGATTCAAGTGTTCCTTCCCGATAATTATTCTGAAGGCGATACCACGTATCCTGTATTGTATGTGCTGGATGGTCAACGTTTTTTTTTGCATGCTGTGAGTGTAGAGCAATCGATGTCGGGATTTGAGCAAACACCCGAATTTATTGTGGTTGGGATTTCGAAAAATGCGACAGAACGCAACAGAAACTTTAGTTCGAATGCCATCAATTTTCTCGATTTTATTGAAACTGAACTAATCCCGTATATCGATTCACGATTTAGAACTTCAAAGGATCGAATGCTTTTTGGTTGGGGATTTGCAGGGGGATTTGCCATTCAAACCTTGATCGATAGGCCTAATTTGTTCAACACCTATATTGCGGCCAGTCCCTTTCCAGTTTCCAGTAAAATTGAAGCTATGGATAAGGCATTGTCTTCGAACACAACACTGGATGGGTTATTGTACTTCTCGTCAGATATCAATGAAGGAAAAAGCGTTACCGAAGGAACCACACAACTCAACCAAATCCTTATCGATAAAGCCCCCGAAAGTATGTCCTGGGAATTCCGGGAATTGGAGGGAGAAGAACATAGGTCATCACCCTTTACCACCTTATATCATGGACTGAGGAAACAATTTCACTATTATCCAGAATTGCAATTCAGTAGTTTGGAGGATTTTCAAAGTGCGGGAGGATTGGAGTATGTCTATGATCATTATAAAAGAAGGGCTTCGGCATATGGTTTTCCAGAAACCCTTTCAGATTGGACCATGTTCAGTTTAACCCGAAATGCTATCAGGGCCAATGACTTCAATCAATTCGAACATTTTATGCAGGAGTTTAAACCTTCAGGGTTTATCGATCGCATTCGGGTGAGTAGGTCGTGTCTTATGGCAGAGTTTTACCTAAAGCACCAAGAATTCGAAAAAGCCAAGGAACTGTTTACAATAATTGAAAGGAGTCATCCCGATGCTGCAAGGGTATTGCAGGGCTTGAGCGATGCATACAAGGGCCTGAAGCAGGATGAGCGTGCCAAAACGTATGATGAAAAAGCCAAAGCCCTCTCTGGGAATAATTAGGAGGAATTCCAATTTATTTTTTATTGTGGCCTTCTTCTAGGTATATTAGACAACTAACAATAATTTTTGATACATTGAAAACAAAAGCTTATTCCATATTTCTGACAACATTTTTCCTACTTCTGGCAACAATAGGGGTTTCGCAAAACCCGTACGAAGCCCAGATTACAAATGACAGCAGGGCCATGGGCAAAGCTTTTATTAGTCAGGAATATAAATCATTAGCCGAATATACGTATCCATTGGTAGTCGAAATGGTAGGTGGAAAAGATGGAATGATTGCGATTTTGGGAGATACGATGGGTAAAATGAAAGAGCAGGGACTTGAATTTTCAAAAATTGAATTTGGTAAGCCTTCTCAAGTGCATCCAGCGGGAGACGAACTCCATTGTCTCCTCTTACAGACCTTGCACCTTAAAACACCAAATGGGACCGTAATCTCCAATTCTTATCTCCTTGGGATTTCGCAAAACCAAGGCAAGAAATGGTATTTTTTAGATGTTGCCGACCTCACCAATGAAACGGTTTACGAAATGTTCCCAGAATACAATTCAGAATTAGTTATTCCGGCTAAGCAAGAACCTCAGTTTATTCCAAATTAATGGTCCCCATTTTTCATAGAAGTAGGTTACGCTTTAAAATGCTGTTTTTCATGGCATCCTTACCGATATTCCTTTTAGGGTGTAAAAGTGAACGAATGCATGCTGAACAACCCAAGGAAGGATTTTATACGGTTCATGCCTATGGAGAGACTAAAAACGACTCCTATATATTTTGTGGATTTATTGCTCAAACGGTAGATTATAAATACCGTACAGGTACTTGGGAGTTTGTTACCGAAGATTCTATAAACATTGCGAGAGGCCCATACAAGGAAGTGGTCAAAGAAGTATACGAAGGTGGAGGCTGCCCCATTACGATAGTGGATAATGAAATAGATCTGGAAAAATGGAATTTCTGGAACCTAGCAGGAGACGAAATTGAACCCAATCAGTTATTAATTAACTTGATAGAATCTTACGAACGCAAAATCATTTTATATCTTCGGTAAATAAATATTCACTAACATGAAAAAGAAATTCATCCTTATCATCTTCACGATTGCTTTGTTTTCAAGCTGCCAACAATCCGCTTCCCCCATAAAAGAAGGCATGGTTAAAATCGCGATTATGTATCCCAGTGGCGAAGGACATACCTTCGATATGGACTATTACTCCAATAAACACATGCCAATGTGCGCCGAACTGTTTGGCGATGCGATGAAGCACATGGCGATCGATGATGGAATGGCAGGACGTACGCCCGAAGATCCCATCCCATATGTGGCCGTGGGTTATTTCTATTTCGATCAACTTTCAGATTACGAAAATGCCTTTGGTCCCAATTCCGAAGCCATCTTGGGCGACATTCCCAATTATACCAATATCCGGCCAGTGGTGCAAATAAGTAAGGTGGTGCATTAATGCAACTAAATTGACCGTTTTTTTGTAATTTAATCAACCATTGAATGATTCAATCATTACCTCATTCAATTATTAAATCATTGAAAACAATCCGACCTTCATGAAAAGCACTGCCCACCACGACGAACGTATTGCTAATATGACGTTTGCTTCTATTTATCCACATTATCTTACCAAAGTGGAGAAAAAAGGGAAGACCAAAGAAGAACTGCATCAAGTTATTACATGGCTCACGGGTTTTGACGACCCCAAAATACAAGAGATGATGGATACCAAGGCGACCTTTCGGGAGTTTTTCGATCAGGCAGAAATGCATCCTAACGTTCACCTTATAAAGGGACTGATTTGCGGCTATCGGGTAGAAGAGATCGAAAACCCCTTAACACAGCAATGCCGTTATTTGGATAAGTTGGTCGACGAACTTGCCCGTGGAAAGAAAATGGAAAGTATCCTGCGTAAGGGATGATTTGGCACTATTTACCAAAGGCTTTATGAATAAAAGGAAGTTACCTTGCATTCATTAATCTCTATTTATATCATAATTTTTAGGGTCATTAGAATTACTAAAAGGTGTTATCTTTGATTGTAATAGCATTAAAATTACCTTATGAGATTTCTGATTGCGTTTTTGTCTTTAATTTTCGTTTTTTCATGCAGTAGTTCGGATCCAGAACCAACCCCAGATCCAGATCAGAATGATCCGGGTTCAGCACCAGAGATTACATCTTTGGTCATCGAATCAGAAGGAAAGATGGCTGGCGATGAAATTACGGTAAGGGCTACAGTAAGCGACCCAGATAATGATATTACTTCTTACGATTGGACCGTAGCTGCAGGAACTTACGAAGTAGTATCCAATACAGAAATTGCTTGGATGAGCCCTGGAAACCCCGGTGATTATGAGATCGCACTCCAAGTAACCGACGCAGACGGTAATTCGGATAATCGATCCCAACAGACCTCATTGACCTTAGGCACGGCTAATTTTCAAAATTTTATCGACGCTAATTATGTGAGGCTGTACTCTCGAAACTACGTGGCTACTTACGAAAACCACATTTATTTCTATTCTGCCGAAGTAGTCACCGATAATACTTGGGAATATAGTCTGAGAAAGTTCGATTTGGATGGGAATTTAATTTGGCGAAGAGGATATTTAGAGACTACCTCGTTTAGTAATGGACGGCCAATTTCCATTACATCGGACGGAAATATTATAATGACATTCAAGGATTCAATAACGAAGGTGAATACAGATGGTGATATTGTTTGGCAATTACCTACCGATCAGTATTGGAGGTTTAATGAATTGGAAAATGGAAATTATTTCTTTGCGTCAAAGACGGGAACACCCTATGAACCCAGATTCCTGGTGGTGAGCTCTAACGGAATGCTTGTTAATTCTGGATTGATTGAAGTTGAGGAATTTACCCGATGGTTTGCCGATATCGCACCCGGACCACAGCCCAATACCTCGTACTTACTGGTTAGAGCAGACGGTGATACTTCAGACATAAGAACACTGGTGCTGCACATGGATGGTAATGGGCAAATTCTGGATTCATTCCAATTGCCCTATTTGTGGCTATATTATGGGTGCTTGTTCGCCAATGGAGACGATACCTACACTGCTTTTCTAACAGATACAGATGAAGGTCGAACAAAAATCCATAAAGTAGTATTTAATACAAATGGTGAAGTGCTTGATGACATTGCTTATTCATGGAATAATTACCAAGAAGTTTCAGATGTGTATCGTACACTAGATGGTGGTTTTTTAGTGGCTGGTGAAGTTGGTGCTAGCGATAACGATACGAGAAGTCTCATGTTCAAGATCGATACGAATGGAACCTTAGAGTGGAATAACTTCTATGGGGATTATTCCAGTCAGATGGATAAGGCATCCGGAATACTAGAACTTCCCAACGGTAAAGTAGTCGTTTCTGGTTCAACATTCATTCCCGGAGGACCCGGAGGAGGACAAGTTAAAAGTTACCTACATAAATACAATCCAGACGGAAGTTTGTAAATGGGTAATTTCTCAAAGTATATTGAGGAACCCTTATCATGAGCCAAATCAAGGCAATCATGATCTTCCAGAAAAGTATGTATCCTCTATACTAACTAAGGTGTTAAAATTTTAAATCATTGTTTTTCTGTATCTTAGATTAGAATACTTGAGTACATGCCAAACAATAGAAGACTCATCATACTCCTGTGCATTAGCGCCATCCTTTTACTCATCCCTTTAGTAGCCATGCAATTTACCGATGAAGTACAATGGGACGCCATGGATTTTGCTTTCATGGGCGCACTTCTGTTGGGTTTTGTATTGGCATTGGAGTTTACGTTACGGCGCATACGACGGGAGCACCGTCCTTGGATTATTATAATAGCCGTTGTGCTGCTCCTTTTGATTTGGGCCGAAATGGCCGTAGGTCTCTTCGGAACACCCTTGGCGGGTAGTTAATCCTTGCAAGGAAAGTTGAATTAAGCTGATTTTAGTATCTTTATTCAGTAGAATAAGACCCCAAGTCTGTAAAACCAAATCTAACATCTAATACCCCATACCTATGAAAAACCTACTCGTAATTCTCTTGTTTGGTATTTTCCAGATCCACACCGTTGTTGCGCAGGATGCACTTTTATTGAAATATGAAAGTCCCAATGGCCGTACCTTAATGATTGAAGCGGATGCAAACTCTGTGTATGCCTACGTCATGAAAAAGCGCAATGAGGACATAGCGTTCCACGGCTTTCTATGCTCCAAAACCGATCCATTTAATAACCATCTTGATTTGCAGGCCCTACAGGCTGCCGGTGGACCGCCTCCCTTAATTGAAAAGTTCGCTAATGAATTCAGTCATGTCAAGAATCTTCAGGAAAAGGATATCGAAGTACAATGGAAGGACAGCCAAACTGCGGAAGTCTTTATCCGTGGTGAAAAATACCTGATCATGGACCTAAAGCGTCAGCTTGCCTATTCCAAAGCCTTAAAAGCTGATGGACCTTATGGAAAAGCCATGGCCAAATAGTCGTTTTAACCTGAATTTCAATTTCGGCAGTATTTTTGTAATGAAGAGGGTATGAGAACAGAAATTACACTCTTAGCATTACTGTTTGTTTCAACCCTTAGCTACGCATGTACCTGTGCAGGTTTGGTCGAAATTCCTGTTTTAAAGCGCCTTAACAGTACCGAAAAGGTATTCGAAGGCCAAGTGACAGAAGTCACCGAAAAAAACGAATTCAGCCTTATCACGACATTTCAGATCACCCGCCAGATCAAGGGCGTGCGATCCATGGAATACATTCAGGTAGAATCCTCCAACAATGGTGCTATGTGCGGCATTCGTTTCGATGTGGGCGAGCGTTGGCTTGTATTTTCCAACTCGGGATATACAGGGTTGTGCAGTGGTAATATAAGGCTAACAGGCAATACGTTCGACGATAACGATACCTCCTATGCAAACGAACACTACCAATTTTACTTTTCAAAACTGAAAAAATTCCTGAATCTATATGCCGAAAGAAAACTGAAGAAGAAGCTGGTAGAACATGACGAAGCCGGTAACCTAATTGCCAAGGGAACCCTGGGGAAGGACAATGCCGTTATCGGCGATTGGTACTACATGGTCTATGGTAAAGAAGAGATTGTAAAAGGAGGGCAATAAAGAAACCCTGAAATAGATAGGCTTACTGCTTTATTGTGAGCTAAATAGTACAATTTTTTAAGCCGCAGAACCACCTTATTTGCCATTTTCACCTTACATTTAGTCTGTAAAATATCTTGGTATGAAGTTGAATATCAGAATAATACTATGGATAGGCCTTGTAGTATCGTTAGGATGCAATTCCCCAAAAGTGACCCCTGAAGCCTATGATGCCGACGTGGCGATAGGTTGGAATGAACTCCTCATGAAAATCGCCGTAGCAGAAGATGGACTCCTTACCCTAAAAGGCGTACGTACCCAAGCCATGATGTTTACCACCATGCACGATGCCCTCAATGCCATTGAAGGAAGGTATACGAGCTATGCAAAAACAACGCCCCATCCAACGGCAGATCCTTTGTCGGCAGCCGCCCAAGCAGCTTTCCATATCGCATTGGATCAATATCCAGATAAAAAGACGGAATTGGAAGAAGAATTGGCCAAGTGGATAGAAGCCATCCCGGATTCCGAAGCCAAAGAAGAAGGGATACAACTAGGAAAAGCGGTAGCCCAACGTATGTTAGAAGCTCGTAACAACGATGCATTCAATGGAGAAGCTTCCTACAATTGGCACCCAATGGCTCCTGGGGTTTATGCCGAATTCAATGAGCATAGCGGGACACCAGAAGGTTTTATATTTGGAGCCGGTTGGGCCCAAGCACAACCCTTTTTGCTTACCAGTCAAGACCAATTTAGATCCCCAGCACCTCCAGGAATAACCACAGATGCATACACCGAAGCTTTTCATGAAGTAAAAGAGTGGGGCAGTACCGAAAGTACCTTAAGAACTGCCGATCAAGCCCATCTTGCCATGTGGTGGAAGGACTTTGTAGAAAGTTCACACAATCGCTTGGCACGTGCCCTCATACAAAAAGAAGAACTCAATCTTTGGGAAGCTGCCCGCACCTTTGCCCTTTTAAATATGACCATTTACGACGCCTATGTAAATGTGTTCGACAATAAATTTCACTACAACCATTGGCGACCCTATACCGCCATTCGTTGGGCGGCCAATGATGACAATCCCAATACTGCACCCGATGAAGCATGGAACAATCTACACAAACATACCTATGCGTTCCCTTCCTATCCCTCAGCCCATGGTACCGCTAGTTCGGCAGCAATGAGGGTATTGGCAAATACCCTTGGTACAGGGGATGACTATGCCTTTACCATGCACACCGATATAGTAGATAGCGCAGGACCCTTTTCAGAACCCATGGTCATGGATCCGCCAACACGAAGCTTTACTTCCTTTTCACAAGCCGGTTTAGAAGCCTCCCTTTCAAGGATCTATTTGGGGATTCACTTTCGGTATGATTCCGAAGAAGGACACCGTCTGGGAAATTCCATAGGCGATTATGCCAATACTAACTTCCTGCTTCCCTTAACGGTGGAGGAATAATTTCAAAAAGAATCACTACTAGTACAGCATGACAATATTTTAGTCATTCGCTTCAATTTGCAAATATTTTTGTCATATCCTGAAGGACACCGAGTATGCGAAGTATGTATCGAGGTGCCTACGAAGTACCCTTGGACACATTTTGTTGCCCTTCGATACAACCCCGCTTTAGGCGTGGCCACTCAGGGAGCAACAAAACATATGCCCGAGTTCAGGCAGGTGATCCGTAGGATTGTATCGAAGGGTCGAATTCCGTAATAGAACTCCCTCGACTTGTTTATTGAAATACCCTTAAACTTCACCCAAACTCAACCATACCCTTCTTTACCTAAACCCAACACTCCATTGCCTCATTCCCCCTTTCAATAAAGGGATTACACTAGTATGTTTAGGCAAAACAATAAATATATTAGTATGAAAACACATGTAACCACAACAAAGCGGGGTCCCCTAAAGACCTTGGTCTTAGGGGTATTTTTGGTGATGGGATTCCTATTCACAGAGACCCTGCATGCACAAAGTGAAAGTATGACCGTAACCGGTCTAGTAACCAGTAATGACGGTCCCGTATTTGGAGCTACGGTACTCTTAAAGGGAACCCGGGTAGGGGTTATTTCCAATGCAGATGGTGAATTTACCTTCCCCCAAGAATTAAAGGAGAACGATGTCTTGGTCGTTAGTTTCTTTGGCTATAAGACGAAGGAAATTACGATTTCCGGAGACACGACCCATGTAAAACCCTTTCTCGAAGACGAACCCATCATCGTAGTGGCGGCATTGCGTATGGAAGACGACACGCCTACTACGGGTTCGCATAATTAAACGATCCAGTGAAATACATCCTTTCCATACTCATCTTCACCTTTGCGCTACAGGTACAGGCCCAACGGAGTGATTTCGATGAAATTGACTTTGCTAGGGCAGACTATATTGCCGAAAGCTACAAGGGTGAAGAACTTTTTAATATGTATGGCCTAACCCACGGAATCGCCACCAGCCTCCGTACCGATGTGGAACGCTTCCGGGCCATCTATGTTTGGGTGTGCCATAACATTAGTGCCGATTACCGCCTAATGAGTCTCAATGATGCCAAAAGGGAAGCGCTTAAAGATGATCCTATGGCCCTTACACAATGGAATAATGCCTTTAGTAAGGAAATGTATGCCAAACTCTTTAACGACAAGAAAACGCTTTGTACGGGATATGCCTACCTGCTTAAGAAACTATCCGAACTCATGGGTTTGGAGTGCGAAATGGTATACGGTTATGGGCAAACCATTAAAAAGAAACTGGATCACTTAAAAGCCCCCAACCATACTTGGAATGCCATCAAACTGAACGGCAAATGGTATTTGTGCGATCCCACATGGTCCAGTGGAACCATCAATACTGCTACCTATGAATTCACCTTTACATACGACGATTCCTTCTTCCTTATGAATCCTTCCGAATTTGCCAAAACACACCTTCCGTTAGATAAGAAGTGGTTGCTCACCGAAGCGGAACAAGAGGCGAAGCTTTAAAATATTTAACAAAAAACACCCATTATGTGCCCCTAAAAATGTTAAAGGTTTTTCGCTGATGGCAAAAAGGACGGTTCAACAAATTTCTTTACATCTACATCGAAAGTAGGGGGAAACCATAATTAATTAAGGTCCATCTGTGGTACATTAGTATGTATTACCTAACCACACTCTAGGCTTGTGAGTGTATAAATTTTAATTGTCATGACAATAACCACCACAAACAAATTTCCAATGGCTCTTGTTGCTTTTCTACTCTACATCCTTCCTTCTCTTCCGCTTATGGCTCAAGCAGAGAGTAGTGTTGAAACGCAATTTGAATGTTTTATGGACGATACTAATTTGCCCCATTGCCAAACCCCGTATTATACGCAATCGGTTTCGCAAGAATATTTAGATAGTTTCGAACCTGTTGTATTTAATATCTTCTTTTGGGGTATTAATGAGGACGATGGTGCTAACCCGCCCACCTTCACCGAGGAACATGTTTTAATGAATATTGCAAAGTTGAATATGGAGTATAACCAGTACAACATATTTTTCAAGCTCAAGGGATGGGACAATACAAGCTATACTTCTACAGCGCGTTATACCAACTCATCAGTGCTTGCCATATGGTTTACAGCACTATCAAATGGTTGGTATGATCCCCAAGCTTTTAATTTTTATGTTCCCTATTCCTTCGATATGGGAAGTGGGCAAGCCCTTACCTATGGTTCTACCGTTGCCGGTACACACCACTGGTCTTTTCAAGATCCTGCAAGAACAACCATCTTACATGAGATTGCACATAATTTCGACATTTACCATACCCGATATCAATTTGCTCATGCCAGTGGCTGTGAGCGGGTTACCCGCGATCCTGCCGATCCCAACTACAATGCCAATACCAATGGGGATTGCGGTATAACAACGGCTGCCGTTCCCGAGATGCAGGTTGGGGATGTTGATCTGGATGAGTGTAGGTATATTGGGGAAGGACAAGATTGCGGAGGTAATGACTATGAGATATTTGAACCCGATGTCCGCAACATTATGGGGAGTCGATCGGCGGGTTGTTACGACCGTTTTACAGTGGGACAGGCCATACGTATGCGGGAATATATTGGAGCCGATCCCGATGCTATTTTTGGCCCTGTGACCACCACCTTGGCCGCCCTCTACGAACCCTACAAAGGCGAATATATAGAATACGCCAGCGACCCAAATAACGATCCCCCATTATTCCAACCTGGGTTTGAGTATTATTTTTGGGAGTGCGAATGCCAAGAGCAAACCCCTTGTATCGATCCTGCGCCCTATGAGGATACCAGCTTTTCCTATACCAATACCTCTGTATTGCATATTCAGAAAGATGAGAGTGACTACAGTAGCATTACCCACCCCAATCATACGGCCATTGCCATTAAGCATCCGCATGCCGATTTCTGGCCCCAACCCAGAAAGTGTTTCGACAATTGGCAAACCCCACCCATCATTGGGGGGACCATCACCTTGTTTCGCGACGGGGTTTTTAACAGTAATGTGACCATTACCCCTCAGGATTCGTTACAGATGAACGATTCCAACTTAATTCCTAACTTAGACCCCGGACTCTACACCATAAAAAAGAACAAAGGGGACGGTAGCGTAGAGGAGACCAACATTTTAAAAGAAAACGACTAGCTATTTTGAAAAGATTTTTTTCGATACTTATTAGTTTGGGTTGCTTACATCCTATTTGCGCTCAGTTTGGAACGCGACAGGTAATTGACGATGAAGCTACCTTAATTACTATGGTAAGGGCAGGGGATTTGGATGGGGATAACGACTTGGACTTAGCCGCAAGTTTATCAGACGTCATTGTATGGTATGAAAATTTGGATGGAAATGGTAATTATGGACCACCGACTACATTAGCTACAGGACTATTGCAAAGCTTTGCGGTGCATTTGGCAGACTTGGATGGAGACGATGATTTGGATATTCTATATACCTCTTTCGATAATGGTTGGGTACGCTGGTTGGAAAACCTAGACGGACAAGGCGACTTTAGCACCCCTCGAATTATTGGTGATTTTGTTGGTGCAAGTGATATTATCACTGCTGATCTTGATGGGGATTTAGATCAAGATGTAATTATTAATGTTTCGGGTAATAATGATGTTTTTTGGTATGAAAATGTTGATGGTTTAGGGAATTTCGGTCCAGCACAATTGATTACCAGTACTGCAACCAATGCTCGCTCAATTTGGGCAATAGATGTTGATGGTGATGATGATTTGGATGTGGTAAGTTCGGATTCTGGTGATTATACGGTGGTTTGGTTTGAAAATTTGGATGGGAATGGAACTTTTGGATCTGAAAATGTTATTGTGGGTAGTGCACTATCCGTAATCGAAATTTCAATCGCAGATCTGGATGGGGATCTAGATCTGGATATTGTAACCGCCACCAATGGGGACGATCGAGTGGCCTGGCATGAAAATCTGGATGGCTTGGGAAATTTTGGTCCCCAGCAGATCATTACCAATGAGGCTGATTTTGTACGATCCGTTTATACAGCTGATTTAGATAACGATAATGATATGGATGTGATTTCGGCTTCTTCCTCAGATGGAAAGATTGCATGGTACGAGAACCTGGATGGTGCTGGCACCTTTGGTCCTCAACGAGTATTCGAAACCGAGGCAGATGGCAGTCGCTCGGTAATTGCTGCCGATTTGGACGGGGATAACGATATGGATGTCGTGGGTACTTTGCGTATTAACGATATGCTTACTTGGTACGAAAACTCCACCATAGCGGGGTTGGAAGATACAAACTCCTTGCAGGTAACATTGGTTCCCAATCCCGTAGCAGACATACTATTTATACAATCGCAGGAACCCGTTACCCAACTTACGGTCTTCGATGTTGTAGGCAAATCGATCCTAAAAAAACATGGTAATCTTGATCAGCTGGATCTATCCCAACTTCCCAGTGGGTTATGGTTTATAAAGCTGGAGTCTCTCCAAGATACTGCCGTAAAACGGATTGTAAAGCGGTAAATCAACAATTAATTGTGTTATTTGATCTCAATACAATTTGAAACACTGTTAGATGTTGTCGTTTTTGTAGCCAAGTGTTTCTTGGTTGCAGGATTGGTATATGCAATTTTTAGTCTGGTGCATTATTTGGATCGAAAATTCACCGAACTCATTCCGTACTTTCCCAAGTTTGTCATTTACGTTTTAGTGGTCATTTTAGTCCTTATTTGGGCATTTGCAAAGCTTTTGAGCTTTAAGGTAATCGATGCTTAGATAGTATTACCTATGCTCACAATTAAAACCTGCTCCGATTTATAATTGATGCATTTGTCCAGAAGCTTGCAGCAAGTTTATTAGACTGTCCAACGGCCATTACCAATGGGTTATTCCAGCGGTAAGTGACTGAATATGTTTGTAATAAGAGGCTTCTGGGTCAATGCCATAAGATAAATTATCGTACTTTAAGAAGATCTAACACTAAAACCAATTGAAATGAAAAAACTTGTACTCCTAGCTTTATTACTTGCCTATGTTACCGCTTATTCTCAAGATCCCATCTTTACGCCCTCTATGACTATAAACGCCTTTGGTGTGGTGGATTCTCCTTTTGGCGAAGAGGTTGACAAGATTATTGATGGGGATATCGCTACAAAATTTCTCGATTTCGAACTGGATGACGGTATGGGCTTTACCGTTGATTTGGGAGGACTTTCCTATGTTGCCACCTCCATTGAGATTACTACCGCTAATGACTTCGAAGAAAGGGATCCAACAGCATATGAAGTATTGGGATCTAATGACGGGACTAACTTTGTGAGCATAGCTTCGGGGAGCATTACTTGTATTACTGACAGGTTTTTCACACGAACTTTTGATTTTAGCAATACTGAAGCATATATGCATTACAGGGTGAATTACACCCTTGCCTGTGATCCCACAGGGGGCATCGGCATTCCCAGTATTCAAGTGGCCGAAACTCAATTGTACGGAGCTATTTTAAGTGTCGATGATAATGCCTTATCGGCAAATGTTGCGCTATATCCCAACCCAAGCAGCGGGACTTTTACTATTGATTATACGGGCAGCGAACCCATAACCCATGCTGCCTTATTGGATATCAATGGAAGGGTTATTAAAAAGATTGATACCGATATTTTTACTTCGGAAAAACAAATACAACTGGGCAATATCAATGCAGGCGTTTATTTCGTGCAAATAGCTACGGGGAGCAGTACCATAAATAAAAGAATTGTGATAAAATAGGAACTGTAGGTGGTTTAGTATGGAACACTATAGATTCTTCCTAAACGTACTCCGTTCCTTATGTTGTTGTGGATCATAATCTTTCCATAACAACTGTACCGCCGTGTTTTCGATCAATTCTGGATTGGTTTCGACCGTATCAATCCCCTTGGAATTGAAGAGGTATTGCATTTCTTCGAAAATGATGGCCGTAACCCCTTTCCCTTGGTATTCCGGGTCGATCCCAATGAGATAAAAAGCCGCCAAATCGTTCTTCTTCTGTGCCTGTAGGATATGCCACCATCCCGTTGGGAACAGCTTTCCATTGGCCTTTTTCAAGGCTTTACTAAACGAAGGCATCACTACGGAAAACGCGATGAGCTTGCCATCCTTGTCTTTAATACAGGTAATATAATCGGGATGGATAAAATTAAAGTACTTCTCCTTATAATAATCGATCTGGTATTGCTGTATGGGCACAAAGGTCTGTAGTGTATTGTAGGTATTGTTCAGTAGACCAAACATGGCATCTACGTATGGCAGAATCTGCTTCTTGTTCGTAAAGCGTATCACCGAAAGGCCATAGCGTTTCTTCACTATGCCCGAGAACTTAGCTACTTTTTCTTTAATGGAAGGAGGGATGCTCAATCGGAATTCTACCCACGTCGCTTGCTTTTCGAAGCCGAGTTGTTCGAAATGCTCAGCATAATACGGATAGTGGTACCATGTGATCATGGTGTTCATTTCATCATATCCCTTGGTCAAAATACCTGCCTTTTCCATATTGGAAAAGCCCACAGGGCCTTCGGCGTATTCCAACGAATGTTCCCGCCCTTTTTCATATACCTTCTCCAGCAAGGCTTCCGTTACTTTGATATCATCTATCACATCGAACCAGCCAAAGCGTACTTTCTTCTTTTCCTGTTCCTGGATTTCAAGATGATTGATGATTACGGCAATGCGTCCTGCCAGTTTCCCATCCTTTTTGGCAAGGTAATAGGTAGCTTCCGCATTTTTAAAAACAGGGTTTTTGGAGGCATCCAATGTCTCCATTTCGTCCTTTATCAATGGGGGAACCCAATATTCGCAATCTTTGTACAGTGCAAAAGGGAAGGTGACAAATTGCTTGAGTTGTTTTGGTGTGGTTACTTGTATTATTTCAATCATAGGCATTCTTCTCTAGTGTAGTCCTCCGCCGCCATCGTCTTCATCAATATCAAAACTGTCCTTTCGCTTCTTATCTTTTTTTAGTTGTTTTTTCTTTTTCTTCAGGTCGCGGTTCTTCTGCTTTTCGGCACGTTTGGCTTCCCTTCCTGCTTTTCCTTTTTCTTCTATAAATTCATCCTTTCCATGCATATCGAAACGATAGGCCAATCCAACGCGCCCATAGAATAGGGAAGGGGTATCCTTAAAGTTAATGGAAACCGAGAGATCTACATGCAAATCGTCATTAATAAGTGCCGCAGCACCTCCACGTAGGATATTATCCGCGTAGAAATCACTTTTAAACCCTTGGTTTTCTAAAAACACCGAAAAATAATCATTCGTGGCGTGGGTTAGGGTCACGATATATCCATAGGTAGGAAAATCGGTAGTGACGCGATCGGCAATGATATTGGTTACCAAGACAAATCCGCCAATAAAGTTGTTTTGTGTAGATAGCACCAATTTAGGGCTTATCGAACTTTCCTGCTCTGGAGTGAAGGGATTGTCTGCAAAATCGAAATTGGCACCAGCATATACGGAAACGGCTGGAATAAGGTCCGACCACTGCATTTTATTGTTCTTTTTCCAACTATAGAGGTTAGGGCCGTCGGTAACTTTCTTTTTGTATGGGTCGTACACTAGGTATTTCGCTCCTAAGGTATTGCTCCTAAAATTGCTTTCAGAAAACTCGAAAGGCACCGCACCACGGCTATCGGTAATGCTATTGCTTTGAAATAGTCCGATAAGACTCACTTCCAATTCTTCTTTAAAAAAACCATAACGGATGCTGTAATCCCATGCAAAAGCATTGGTTTCGGTCTGTAAGAGCTCATGTTTTTCTTTTCCCAAGGAGAAACCCGTCTCAAACTGAAGTACATTCCTTCCCACAGAAAAAGCACCCTGAGACACACCCGGACGGTTGGTATTGATCATTTCGGTGTATTGGGCCATTGCACTTATTGGGCATAAAAGCGCGATAATAAGTAAGTTTCGTAGGATGTGCATGCCAGATTGGTTTAGGTCAAAGATATAAGATTTTATAATTTATTTAATAGCTAGTTTTCTTCTTTTAACGGAGCTTTCAGTACTTTTGAAAATCATAATAGTTTCTATGATTTCCTTTTTGAAAACGATCTTAATCATCCTCTTGGTATATTTTGGCCTTAAGTTTTTATTTCGCTTACTGGCACCCTATGCCATGCGCTATTTGGCCAAGAAGGCAGCACAACGATTCGAAAATGCTTTCGAACAGGCTCCCTTTGGTACCCACGGTACCAGTCCGGGGCCACAAACCCGATCAGATTCCAACAAAGATATTCCCAAATCCAATGGTAAAATAGTAGGGGAGTATGTTGATTACGAGGAAATTGATTAACCTTTGCTGAATGGGCGTTCGGTCTTTTCAATTAGCTCCGCTCCATAACGGCTATCTTGCATATTTTTTATAATTTCCCTCGATCTTAATTTCACGCGTATGCAGTTCAACTTTAAGAAGCTCATTCCCCATGCCATTGTTTTGGTACTTTTCGTAATCGCTTCCCTGGCCTATTTCAATCCCGTACTACAAGGCAAGGCCATTTTTCAAAGCGATATCGTTCAGTATATCGGGATGGCAAAGCAGCAAAATGATTTCCGGAAAACAACTGGGGAAGAGACCTATTGGACCAACAGCGCGTTTGGCGGGATGCCTACCTACCAGTTAGGGGCAAAATACCCGCATAACTACATAAAAAAGTTAGACCTAACCCTTCGTTTCCTGCCCAGACCAGCCGATTATCTATTCCTTTATTTCATAGGGATTTACATACTGTTTTTGGTGCTGAAGGTAGATTATAAATTGGCCTTTTTAGGAGCCTTGGCCTTTGGATTTTCCACCTATCTGGTGATTATACTGGGCGTAGGACATAATGCCAAAGCCCATGCCATTGCTTATATGCCACTGGTACTCAGTGGTATTATTCTCACCTTTCGGGGCAAGTATCTCTGGGGCTTCTTGCTCACTACATTGGCCATGGCGTTGGAGCTGGTTGCCAATCACTTCCAAATGACCTATTATTTATTGCTGTTGGTCATCTGTTTGGGAGTAGCCTACCTTATTGATGCCTACCGAAAGAACATGTTACCGCATTATTTCAAAGCTTTGGGAGTGATGGCCTTGGGTGTGCTTCTGGCCGTGGGGCTTAATGCAACCAATATTCTGGCCACCAAAGAATATGCCGGCGAATCTACCCGTGGAAAAAGTAATTTGACCATCAATTCCGATGGTACACCTAAAGAAGGCAGCAGCGGATTGACCTATGAATACATTACCGAATATAGCTATGGAAAGCTGGAGAGCCTTAATTTATTGATCCCCAGTTTTGTGGGTGGTGGATCTGGTGATGGTTTCCCAGAGGATTCTGCCGCGGCCGATCAGCTCATGAAAGAAACCGGGGCTACTTACGCACAAGCCTATCAGTTTTTAAATGATCA
Source organism: Flavobacteriaceae bacterium (assembly GCA_019634365.1). Classification (GTDB taxonomy): domain Bacteria; phylum Bacteroidota; class Bacteroidia; order Flavobacteriales; family Flavobacteriaceae; genus Aureisphaera. The sequence continues at coordinate 22,065 of JAHQVM010000042.1, forward strand.
GATTCCATTCTATTGGGGCGATCAACGCTTTGTTGCCGCACCGGCCTATGTGGGTGCTGTGATCATTTTCTTGGCGGTATTGGCCTTATTTCTCATAAAAGGCAGATTGAAATGGTGGGCCATGGCAGGTGTCCTTTTAAGCCTCTTACTTTCGTGGGGAGATAACCTTTCGTGGCTTACGAAGTTCTTTATCAATAATGTACCACTGTATGATAAGTTTCGGGCGGTTTCCTCGATCCAAGTAATTCTTGAACTCGTATTACCTATACTTGCTGTAGTGGGATTGCATCAATTTTTCAACGATTTTCATCCCAAAGAAGCTAAGAAAAAGGCGCTGATTTATGCGGGATCCATTGTAGGAGGATTGGTATTGCTTCTCATTGTTTTTAGCGGTGCACTGGGCTACACAGGACCCTTCGACGATCTTATTATAGAACAAATGGGGGTTCCCTTTATGGATGCGGTTCGTGAGGATCGTGCGTCCGTGATGGTTACGGATGCTTTGCGATCTCTCATACTTATCTTATGTACGGGCGGAATTCTATGGTTGGTGTATGCCAAAAAGATGAAAGAGATCTATGCCATTGGTGGATTGGCAGTTTTGATCGTATTCGATTTGGTTGGCGTGGATTGGCGTTATATCAACAACGACAACTTTGTGAATTCCAAGGTAATGGAGCGTCCATTTCCTCCTACGGAAGCCAATGCACAAATTCTGAAAGACGACGGACATTACCGTGTGTATGACGCCAGTAATGATGCTTTTAATAGTGGTGAAGCCAGTTATTTCCACAATGCTTTGGGGGGATATCATGCGGCAAAGCCAGGGCGAATGAATGATATTGCCGATTTCTACTTGGCCGAAGTAGATCCCAATATCCTAAACATGTTTAATGTAAAATATGTTATAGTTCCCGATGCCGAAGGACGACCTGCAGCACAGCAGAATCCCTTTGCCAATGGGCCCGCTTGGTTTGTTGAAAATGTTTTACCCGCCAATAATGCCAACGAAGAGATTTTGTTATTGGATAGTCTGGACACCAAGAATACGGCCGTGATTCACACCGATTTCTTGGCAAAAATACCTACTAAGAATGTCCAAAGAGATAGCACAGCAACTATAGATTTATCGGAATTCGCTCCCAATAGGTTGGTCTATGAGACGGCAACAAAAACAGATCAACTGGCGGTATTCTCAGAGATGTATTATCCCCATGGATGGAGTGCCTATATCGATGGTAGCCCTGCCGAATACTTTAGGGCCAATTACACCCTGCGTGCCATGGTAATTCCCAGTGGAATACATCAGGTCGAATTTAAGTTCGAACCCAAAGTGGTGAAAACAGGAAGTAGCATTGCTTTGGTGAGTTGTATTTTACTGATATTGATATTGGTTGGGGGGCTTTATTTAGAACGTAGGAATCAATCCCAGGTTAAGGAATAGGACTCATGAAACGCGTACTCATTATTTGCTATTATTGGCCACCCGCTGGTGGGCCAGGAGTGCAGCGTTGGTTAAAGTTTGTAAAGTATTTTAAGGAATTTGGAATAGAACCGGTTGTTTTTGTGCCGGATAATGCCCATTATCCCTTGCAGGACGAAAGTTTTGTAAAGGAAGTTCCTAAAGATGTTGAGATCATAAAGTTCCCTATCAAGGAACCGTATCGGTTTGCCCGATGGTTTTCGAAAAAGAAGACCCAACAGATAAGCAGCGGTATCATTACCGAGAAAGATCCGTCGCGTTTGGAGCAATTTCTATTGTATGTGCGTGGTAATCTTTTTATTCCCGATGCCCGCGTAGGATGGGTAAAGCCTTCGATGCGATTTCTGAAAAAGTACCTGCCCGAGAATAATATAGATGCGATTGTTACAACGGGTCCGCCGCATAGCTTGCATCTTATTGGAATGCACTTGGCTGAAGCGCTCAACGTACGGTGGGTTGCCGATTTCCGGGATCCTTGGACCACCATTCACTATCACGATTCACTTCGATTATCGCAATCTTCAGCCCGTAAACACAAAGCTTTAGAGCGTAAAGTTTTGAATGCCGCAGATCGTATTGTGGTCACCAGTTGGAATACCCGAAAGGAGTTTTCTGAAATCACTTCAAAGCCCATTGAGGTAATCACGAATGGCTTTGATGCTTCGGAAGCGATTGCGCCGGTAATGGACGATACGTTCAGTTTGGTGCATGTAGGGTCTTTATTAAGCAATAGGAATCCAGAAGTGCTTTGGAAGGTGTTGGCAGAACTGGTTCGGGAAAATGAAGCTTTTAAAAAGGCCTTGCAAATTAAATTGGTAGGTGCGGTAGGACAAGAAATTCTGGCTTCGGTTCAGGATCATGGATTACGGCATTTTACGAAAGTACCCGGCTATGTGTCCCATTCAGAAGCATTACAGCTACAACACAATGCGCAGGTCTTGTTGTTGGTGGAAATGGATAAGGAAGAAACCAAGGCCATCATTCCTGGGAAACTCTTCGAATACCTTCGCGCAGAGCGACCTATTGTGGCTTTTGGCCCCAAGGGAAGCGATATAAAAGTGATCTTGGATGAAACCCAATCGGGCCAATTTTTCGAGTACCAAGAACACCATGAATTGAAACAAGAGTTGCTACAGCTTTTCGACAATTACCAGAACAGTACCTTGGGAGTGTCTTCAAAGAACATTAAACAGTACAGTAGGAGGGAACTCACACGTAAAATGGCTGAGCTTTTAAAAGGCCTATAAAATCGAAACCCCCGATCTGCCGAAGCGTCCCGAGGGTTTCTCACTAACCAACCAAAAAATTTTTACAATCCGCGGCCTCTTCTTGGAGCGGAGCCTCTCGATCTTGACGTTGAACGCTGCTTAGTGGCATTCGATCTAGATCGCTTAGGGGTACTTTTCTTATAACTTCTTCCCTTAGACGTATTCGCCTTTCTAGTATTGGAATTAGTTCTTTTCTGTACGGTCGACTTTCTATTATTGGACGAAGACCTTTTTTGTACAGAGCTGTTATTTCTTTTCGTTGCAGACCTTTTTACATTGCTTCCTGATCGGTTTCCGGATCGCTGACTGCGGGTCTGGGTCCTATTCTGAGCTACATCACCTCTTCTACTGGTAGAACGAGTGGTATTGGCTCTTTGTCTGCTATTCTCGCTGCGCGTAACGGTTCCACGGTTTCTTGTACTCGTAGATCTTGTGGCACGGTCTTTAATTTCGCGTCCTGTTCTGGACTGGGTAGAACGTGTTCCCGAATCTCTTCCACTAGCGGTACTTCTTCTGTTCACTTCGCTTCTGCGGTTTACATCCCCTCTTCGGTTAATGTCTCCGCGGTTTGTCGTTCCACGACCGCTTCGGGAAATGGCCGTATTTCTTCGGTTCGGGTTGTAATCCCTGTTAATAGCGCTTCTTCCATTTCTATAGTGTACTCTGCTACCAGGACGGTAGAAATCCCTGCGTCCATTAATATAGGAGTAACGTCCCGTAGTATAGTACCTAGTGTGGTATGCATAGCTGTAGCGCACTGGAGTATAAAAACGTCTGTATGGATAATCGTATACGATGCAGCTGTTAAAGAACGGACGTGCATAAAATACGTGCCATGGTCTGTATACATAAGTTCTGTAAAATGGACTAATGAATCCTGTACAGTAGTCGAAGTATCCCGCGTTGGTGTAGAAGACACGAAGTCCTCCCACTCGAACGATACGTCGGTTTGTATAGCGAATCTCTACATCTCCTGCCTGTACGATGCGCCCAAAATTATCATAATAGATAGGTACATCTTCTATTTGGATAACAGCCCCATAATCGTCGTACTGAACAAAGGCGTCGTAATCATATCCTGAGTTGAATGAAATGTTTACGCCTGGGGTGTTCACGTTTACGTTAACGCCTCCGCCACGGTTTCCTAAATAAACGAAGTCGAATTGACCATCGGGGAAAACTGAAAATTCTACGCCTCCCTCAACGAAGATGTAGGAGTTTCCGTCATAAAAGTTTCCGAAGGTTTCTACAGGAGCATTCTCAGAGGCCTTCAGTGCGAAGGTCGTGAGGAATAGTCCTAATACGAGTGCTGTTACTTTTTTCATAATCTTAGATTTTATAAGGTTGTACTTGCCGTAAATATTTTGGTTGGGCGTGTACACTTTCTATATAACAACCACCGTGCCAAAAATTGAAACGCCTTGTTTTCTGGGCGTTTATAAAAGAAGTTACCCTCCTTCGCTCGGGGGAGCTCCAGAGGGTAATTCAAAAAAACTAACCAACCAAAAAACTATGTATTATCTTAATTTACTGTGTTATTACTCTACGACCTTCCCACACATCATCATCCCAATCATCCCACCCGGCACGATTGTTGCTGCGACTTGGACGATTATTGTCCCAACTGGGCGAATCCCACTGAGCTTGACGATCCCAATTATTTTGTCCGTA
>JAHQVM010000043.1 GCA_019634365.1 Flavobacteriaceae bacterium
CGCTTTCCGTCCTTTTTTAGCGCAGAAAAAACGGGCGGCTGTTGCTGGATATCACCCAGGAAATGTTGCGTGGCTTCATGGATCATTTCAGAAGTAATTCCAGAGGTGTCAAAGGTGTTGTCAACCTCCGTTTCCAAATCATAGCTCGGGGTAGTTGCGCCGAGCGTAATGGTACCGGCATACTCTTTTTCCTGGGCTTGGTACGTCTCTATCTTTTTGGTAAACTTTCCGGTGCATAGGATAAGAAGCCCGGTCGCCAATGGGTCTAAGGTCCCCGCATGGCCCACTTTGATCTTTTTAATATTGAATTGCTTTCGAATGAGCCATCGAACCTTGTTCACTACCTGAAATGAGGACCATTCCAAGGGTTTATCGATGAGTAGTACCTGCCCTTCCTTAAAATCTTCTACGGTCATGCCACAAAGCTAACAATAATGGCAATGATTCCCACTACTAAGCAATAGATGGCAAACCAGCTCAGTTTGCTTTTTCGGACCAGAGCGATCATCCAGGTACAAGCTACAAGCCCTGCAATGAATGCAGCGACAAAACCAAGGCCCAAAGTCGTGAAATTGGCCGTATCGGTACTTAAATCTCCACTAACCACATCCTTGGCGATTTTTCCGAAAATAAGAGGAACCACCATTAGAAAGGAGAATCTGGCCGCCTTGCCTTTATCATTTCCAAGCAATACAGAGGTGGATATTGTGGCTCCACTTCTTGATATGCCCGGAAGCATAGCAATGGCTTGGGCAATTCCGATAACGAAGGCGTTCTTAAAAGATACTTTTTTTGCAGTATCCTTGGCCTTATCTGCCAACCAAAGCAGTACGGCAGTAATGATGAGCATGGCACCTACAAAGACGATGTTTCCGCCAAAGAGTGCTTCGAGTTGTTCTTCGAACAACACCCCAACAATCACCGCTGGAATCATGGATACAATAATCTTCAGGGAAAATTGGGTTTCTTCATTCCATTTAAACTGAAATAAGCCTTTTAGGATGTCCCAAACATCCTTTCTAAATACTACGATGGTACTGAGTGCTGTGGCAAAATGGAGCACTACGGTGAACAATAAGCTTTCTTCGGGAACCGATTGGTCGCCAAGAATGGCCTTACCCAATTCTAAATGACCACTAGAAGAGACCGGAAGGAATTCCGTCAAGCCTTGAACAATGCCCAAGACAATAGCTTCCCAAGCGTCCATAGATTATTTTTGTTTGTTCGGGTTTAACAGGATGGCATAGACTTGGAAACCAAATCCAATGAGGATAAGCGCAGGGGCCAGTCGAATGCGACGCCAGCTATAGATTTCAGGATTGAAAACCGCAGGATCATCACTACCGCCACCTGCCATAAGAATAAAGCCCAATGCTATAAAAGCCACGCCAATGAGCATGAACTTGTAGTTTTTCTTTTCAAAAATAAATGCCGTGTTTTTGGCTGCCTCTTTTCTCTTTTTCTCTCCCATAATTATTCGAATTCGGTATATACTACTTTATTCCAACAAACAAGCTGTGCAATATGATTACTCGTTACAGCCCCAAACAGTTGCTTGGGTAGGTGCAAGGTAACCTTTTTATTTTTAATTTTCTTTTCCATCCATTCGATCGAGTACCCTTGTTCCAAGCCACGATTTATGTAATAGATTTCTCCTTTTGGAGATGCAATCATGATATCTTGGTCACCACCTTCATAAATTCGTGTGGCTGTTATTTCAACCACTTCACACCTATTTGGAGAAGGATTGATGATTATCCAACTATATACCAGCAGCGCAACTAAAATGAGTAGCAAAAAGGCAGCATATTTCAGGAATTTCTTCATCTCGCCAAAAATTTAATAATACAGTTCGTCCGTTCTTAAGTTCAAGAAACGCTGCGTAGCAAAAAATGTGCTAATCCAAGTGATGACCACTCCTACAACCAACAGGAATGCGAACAAGCTCACTACCAAAACGGTGTTGTCCATAAGACCTAATTGAGGCCATTCCTTATCCAAGAAGTATAGCACCGCTCCCACACCCATCATCGCAAGAAAGGATCCAAGGATCCCCAAGCGCATGCTTTTCCAAATAAAGGGACGCCGGATAAAGCGTTTGGTGGCACCTACCATCTGCATGGTTTTTATGGTAAACCGTTTCGAATAAACCGAAAGGCGAATGGAACTGTTTATGAGTAATACGGCAATCACCAGAAAAAGTGCGCTAAAGACCAAAATCCAAAAACTGATCACCTTAATGTTCTTATCGAATAGCTCTACCAACACTTCGTCGTACTCAACCTCTTCCACAAAGTCCTTAGCACTGATCTCATTGGCAATTTCCTTCAGTTTTTCTGCTGAAACGAATTCGGCCAATAACTCTACGTCGATACTGTTCTGAAGGGGATTGTATCCCAAAAACTCGAGATAATCCTCACCAATAGCTTCCGAATGTTGCTCTGCGGCCTCCTCTTTGGAAACATAATTAGCAGATTTGGTGTACTCCGCCATTTCCAAACTTTGTTTTAGCTGGTCTATTTCTACCTCTTTGGCATCGTCTTTCAGATAAATCGATAAAGGAATCTGTTCCTTGAAATATCGGGAAAGTTGATTGCTGTTAATCACAAAAAGACCTAAAAGCCCCAACAGGAATAGCACCAGTGATATACTGATTACTACACTGAAGTAGGACGAAATAAGCCTGCGTTTTTGGTATTTTTCGAAAGAGGTTGCCATATAAGAATGGGTTAAAAATACAACGATTTTTTTGTCTCACACTTACTAACGTACAAACTTTTCTCTTTCGTACAATAGGCGTAAATTTGCGACTTCTTAGAACGTAAGACAATGAGCAAGTATCACTTTAACGAGATTGAAGCCAAGTGGCAAAAGTATTGGGCGGCACAGGGAACCTTCCATGCCGACAACAATAGTGACAAGCCCAAATTCTATGTGTTGGATATGTTCCCTTATCCATCTGGAGCGGGGTTGCATGTTGGCCACCCGCTCGGTTATATAGCCAGTGATGTGTATTCACGCTTCAAAAGACATCAAGGGTACAATGTCTTACACCCTATGGGATACGATAGTTTCGGACTCCCTGCAGAGCAGTATGCCATTCAGACAGGGCAACATCCTGCAGATACCACCAAGGTCAATATCGAAGGTGGTGTGGATAAACAGGGCAATAAAATTGCCGGATATCGCAATCAGTTGGATACCATGGGATTCTCGTTCGATTGGAGCCGGGAAGTGAGAACTTCAGATCCGAATTATTACAAGTGGACGCAATGGATCTTTATACAATTGTTCGAAAGTTGGTATGACAATGCCTCCAACAAAGCTCGGCCCATAACTGAACTTGTTTCCATCTTTGCTGAAGAAGGAAACCAAGAGGTGAATGCATCTTGCGACGACGATACACCTACTTTCTCCGCACAAGAGTGGAATGCATATGAAGATGCAGAGCAGCAAAAGATTTTGTTGAAATACCGATTGACCTACTTGGCCGAAACGGAAGTGAACTGGTGTCCTGAACTGGGAACGGTATTGGCCAATGATGAAATCGTAAATGGCGTTTCCGAACGTGGAGGACATCCGGTCATCCGCAAGAAAATGATGCAATGGAGCATGCGTATAACCGCTTATGCACAGCGTTTATTAGATGGACTTGACAAAATAGACTGGCCGCAACCCTTGAAGGATTCCCAAACCAACTGGATTGGACGCTCCGAAGGAGCCAGTGTCACATTTAAGGTGCAAGATTCCAACGATTGCATAGAGGTGTTTACCACTCGGCCTGACACCATTTTTGGAGCCAGTTTTATGACTCTGGCACCTGAGCATGATTTGGTAGCAAAAATTACCACGCCGAACCAAAAGGCAGCGGTAGAAGAATATGTGGAGGCTACCTCCAAACGTAGTGAGCGCGAGCGTATGGCCGATGTTAAAACCATTAGTGGTGTTTTTACAGGAGCCTATGCCGAACACCCTTTTACAGGGAAAGCTGTCCCAATTTGGATTGGCGACTATGTCTTGGCCAGTTATGGTACCGGGGCTGTAATGGCCGTTCCATGCGGTGACCAGCGGGATTATGACTTTGCGAAGCATTACCATATCGATATCCCCAATATTTTTGAAGGGATCGATATATCTGAAGAAGCTTTTGCCGATAAGGAGAATACCATCATTGCCAACAGTGATTTTCTGAATGGCTTAAACTATAAAGACGCTACCCGAAAAGCAATCGAGGCATTGGAAGCTATGGAACAAGGTAAGGGGAAGATCAATTATCGCCTTCGCGATGCTGTTTTCTCACGCCAACGCTATTGGGGAGAACCATTCCCAGTATATTACAAGAATGGGCTTCCGCAAATGATCGATTTGGAACATTTGCCACTGCACCTTCCTGAAGTAGAAAAGTACCTTCCTACCGAAACGGGGGAGCCACCCTTGGGACGTGCGACCGTTTGGGCTTGGGATACGAATAAGAATGAAGTGGTTAGCAACGACCTGATAGATGATGAATCTGTATTCCCATTGGAATTGAACACCATGCCAGGATGGGCAGGGAGTAGTTGTTATATGTTCCGTTATATGGATCCGAAAAACCCAACCGAATTGGCTTCGGAAGAAGCCATGAAGTATTGGGGCAATGTCGATTTGTACATTGGTGGAAGCGAGCATGCGACCAGTCACTTATTGTACAGCCGTTTTTGGGTGCAGTTCTTGTACGATCGTGGCGTATTGTCCGTAGATGAACCTGCACAGAAGTTGATCAACCAAGGGATGATATTGGGCGAGAGTGCATTCATTTATAGATTGGAGTATGAACCCAGTGAGAAGCTACTTGAAAGCTTCAAAAATAGAGATGCTTTTAAGGTTAGTTTGATGGTAAAGCCAATATTTGTTTCAAAGAATATTGCGGATGCAATTAATGAAGAGGAGCTTCAGAATTATTTCAACGAAAATCATGAGGCTGAAATTAGACACGGTCTTTCTGATTTTATTGATGAAGGTAATGAGGCGATGTCAATTGATGAAATGTATTATGC
>JAHQVM010000044.1 GCA_019634365.1 Flavobacteriaceae bacterium
CATTCCATTGAATGGACAGTCAGTGGATCCCAAAGAATTTTATTTCAAATTCAATCACGAATACCTCAATGCATGGGAACAAAATGACTATGATTTAGAGATTCGTGCGGTGCCCCACCTTGGGTATAAAGTATCCAAATCGAATAAATTGGAGTTCGGACTGGATTATCGATTGAATTCCTTTCTCAATACAAGTCCGAGCCATCGTTTTTGGACCGTGATCAACTGGTACATAGCCTTTTAGTTACCTAGCATTCTATTAAATTCACAACGACTTGGTAAGGTAAAACCGTATAGTAATGATGTGAAAAGAACAGATTTTTATAGGAGATGTTTTATACTAACCTGAAAAACAAGGAGGTACATAAAATATTCTTATCAATTTTTTAGCAGAAAAAAATGTATATTGTACTCACTTGTAAGTTTTTTCTTGCAGTTGCTAATTCACCAAATCACTAGCAATGGCAAATAACCCCGCCTCGAAAATAAAGATACTCGACTTGCTCGACGCCGCCTATAAGCAGCGTGGAGAACAATTGGATAAAAGTATCGAACTTACCGAGGAAGCCTTAGCCGCAAGCAGGGAATTAAAAGATTCTGGCCTCATAGGAAAATGTTTGGCCAAGCTGGCATTATATGCCATGGTCAAGGGCGAGCACGAAAAATCCATAGAACTTTCCCAAAGTGCCATTAAGTATTTCAATGCTGTTCAAGATGAATTGGGCGTAGCAGATGCCAACTACAGCATTGCCGGTGTCTATTACAAATCCAACAACTATCACTTGGGAATGTTCCATCTCATTGATTGCTTGTCTATTTACAGAAAACACAAAGACCATCACAACGAATCCCGAACCCTAAAGTCCTTGGGGACCGTTTATGAATTGTTGGGAGATGGTTCCAGTGCTAAAGAAGCATATGAAGGAGCGATTGCTGCCGCACAGTTGGCAAATGATAAAAATTTGGAATCCAACGCCTATAATCCCATGTCGGGGATATTGTTGAAATCCGATGAGTCTAAAATGGCCATGGAGCTCATTGAGCGTTCCATTGCCATTAAAAAAGAGACAGGAGATGTAAGGGGTTATGCTTTCGCGGTCTATGGGAGGGGAAAAGTTTTCCTTCATTTGAAGAAATACCCCGAGGCCGAAAAAGATTTCCTCGAAGCATTAGAGATTCACAAATCTGTTGGGGATTCCTTCGGAACAGGAATGGTGTATAATAAAATGGGGCATTTGTATGTGGGAATGGGCGAACGGAAGAAGGCGAAGAAGTACCTTAAAAAACTGGTTAAATCCAGTGAGAAACACAATCAATCCTTATTAAAATACAAGTGTAACCACTTTTTATATCAAATCTACAAGCAGGAAGGGAAGAACAAAAAAGCCCTTCAACACCTTGAAAAGTATCTTGATGAAAAAGATGCAGCCGTGAATTCTCAGATTCTTAAGGTGATTGGAAACTACGAAAGGATTTCACGAATGCGCTCTGTGGAAAAAGAGGCTAGTTTAGCTAGGGAGAAGGCACTTTTCAAAAGAAAGCAGGAGCAGATTGAGGAAGCGACCAAGATGAAACAGGAATTCCTTTCCAGTATCAGTCATGAAATTCGCACCCCTTTAAATGCAGTGACCAGTATCATTTCATTGTTGGAGGAACGCTCTGGGGAAAAAGACAAAAAATTACTTACGTCCCTTCGGTTTTCATCAAAAAACCTTTTGCGTATCATTAATGATATCCTCGACTATTCGAAGTTGGATTCCAATAAAATGAAACTCGAAACCCGCCCGGTTCGGTTTGAGGATTTTATTTTCAATATCCATCAGACCTATCATGGGTTGGCCATGGAAAAGGGATTGGACTTCCATGTAGACATTTCTTCGGATTTGTCGGAGTACTACGAGCTGGATGAAACCAAATTATTCCAGATTCTTGGGAATTTGGTAAGCAATGCCATTAAGTATACGGAAAAAGGAAGTGTAGCGATGTGTGTTCATTCTTTGGAATCTTGTCCAGACGGTGATGTGCTTCAATTTAAAGTAGTGGACACAGGTATTGGAATACCATCCAAAGAGCGGGATCGTTTGTTCGAGAGTTTTTATATGCCTCCTTCCGTAACCACCCGAAAGGAAGGCGGAACGGGACTTGGCTTGGCCATAGTAAAAAAATTGGTACAGTTGCATGAGAGTCAGATTCATTTGAAAAGTATAGAAGGAGAAGGATCCTGTTTCGAGTTTACCCTCGTCCTCAAAAAGAGTAAAGCGCCGCTGCAAACCGATAAAACCCTGTTCAAGCAGTTGAAAGGCCGTGTGGCCTTGGTCGCCGAAGACAATGAGATTAATGCCATGGTTATGAAGGAATTGCTGAAACGGTGGGGTGTTTCCTTAAAGCGTGTAGCCAATGGTATAGAAGCGGTAGAAATAGCGAAAAATGAACGAGTGGATTTCATTCTTATGGACATACACATGCCCGAAATGAATGGTCTGGATGCCACGCATACCATACGCACCACCAAAAACCCCAATAGGAACACACCTATTTTTGCCCTTACTGCCGACAGTACGATCTTGAATGACAGTCAATACGCCAATTATTTTACGGGCGTCCTCTTAAAACCCATTGACATTAACCGTCTTTTCGAAGCCTTGGTATATGCCCATAGTGCCAAGCCCGAGTTGCTTTCTTAACCTATTCCTTTTTTAAAACTTGCATAACAGCCTCCTTATAGCTGGCTCCAATGGGGATTTCTGTAGTTCCTATTTCCACATCTACTTTGGTAAATGCCGTAACGTAGGAAAGATTTACAATGAAGGAACGATGGATGCGTAAAAATCCTTTGGGCAACTTCTGTTCGAATTGGGATAGGGATTCCTTGGTCATGATGCGTTGTTCCGCTGTATGAATCCTTACATAATCCTTTACGCTTTCCACATATTGTATGTCCTGGAAGCGAATCTTAATGAATTTTTTATTGGCATTTACATAAATATGATCATGGACCAATGCCGGTTCTTGCCTGGGAGCCATAGCGCCTGTTCCCGTAACTTGATTTTTCAATTTGGTTACCGCCTTAAAGAACCGCGGAAATGAAATGGGTTTCAGTAAATAATCTACGACGTCCAATTCATAACTTTCAATAGCATAATGGCGGTACGCCGTGGTAAAAATAACCTGGGGGGGATTGCGCAACGATTTTAGGAAATCAATGCCCGAAACCAAGGGCATTTCGATATCCAGAAAAATGAGGTCGATTTGTTGCGATTGCAGTAAAGCTGTGGCTTCCACAGGATTTGGAAAGGTATCGATAAGGTCCAAATCGGGAATCTGGCTCACATGGGTTTTAATAACCTCCAGTGCCAAGGGTTCATCATCGATTGCAATACAAGTAAGGCGGGTCATACTAGTGTAAATCTATGGATAATTTCACCCAATAACTATCATTCGCATCTTTGGCTTCCATATCGTATTGATTGGGATAGTTAAGTTCTAATTGGCGTGTAAGATTCGCCGTTCCAATTCCGGAAGAGCCGTTGTTTTCAATCGTCCGGGGTTTGCTATTGAAAATGGAAAAAGACAGCTTTTTGTCCTGCACCAATAAATGGATGTGAATTTTGGACTTTTCTGCACTTCCGCTGGAACCGTGTTTAAAAGCATTCTCCACCAAGGGAAGCAATAGGAGCGGGGCAATAGGAGTACTGGGCTCGTCGACCGAATGTTCGAAAACAAGATCCAGTCCATCACCATAACGCAGTGTTTCCAAATCGATAAATCCTTGCATCAATTCTATTTCCTTTTCAACGGGAATCGAGGGAACGTCACTTTGATAAAGGATAAAATCCAAGAGTTCCGATAACTTCAGAACCACTTGGGGAGCCAAATCCGATTTCGACAATGTCAAGGCATATAGGTTATTCAGCGTATTGAACAAAAAATGTGGCTGAATTTGTCCGCGCAGGAATTTCAGTTCGTTTTTGGCTTTTTCCTTCTGTAAGATTTCAATCTCGTGCTTTTCGTCGAACCTTTTTTTAATGGTTTTAATGATAAGCATGATGAGCCCATACATGAACACCGCGGGAAAATAAACGGCAAAGAGATACACAGCATCGCTCATGATCTCTCCAATGGATTCTTGGGTATAGTCTTCCCGAAATAGCGGTTCTGCTATATGCACTACAAACAGACGGGCCATCACGGTAAAGAAGTAAATGGATAGTACAAAGTAAAGGGTAAAAAGCCCGTATTTCTTTTTATAAAGGAACTTAGGCACCAACACGTAATTGAGTACATAAGCGGCTGCTATTTGAGCGGGTAGCATGGCTGTATGTGTATATACGTGACTCCAGGTCCCAGAAGCCAATCCGGTGGATAACGTAAATGTGGCCATGAGCAAGATCCAAAACAGGATATGCGATATCCAGCGATATTTTAGAATACGGTCTATGAATCTAGGTTGCGATTTCATGAGCGCTAAGGTAACCAATAGGCAGGTTTCATTGTCCGCTATTCTGTGTATGCAGGATATAAACCCACGGAAAGGCGTTTCCGAAGGATAAAACGCATGGAGTGGCATAATCGGGTTTCCATGGGTAGGAATGGGCCATTCGTCTTCTTTTCTAAAAGTGCTTGGTTGGGAGACCTACTTTTGAATTGAAATTAAATCATTCATCAATCTTCCGCCTTCGCGTTTAATCGCTTCGGTGGAGATATAAAAATCGAACCGTATGAAAACCATAATCACAACAATCACATTCATCGTAAGCAGTATTGTTCTTACCTACGCACAGGATTGTGAAAGTCTACTAAGAGCCGTTCAGAGCAATGACCTTAACAAGGTAGAAGCGCTTTTGAAGGACCAAAACCCCAATTGCAAGTTTAATAGTCGGCTTCAACCCAGAACCCCTTTGGGAATGGCTGCTAAAAACGGAAATTTGGAAATGGGAAAACTATTGGTGAACGCGGGCGCCGAGGTAACGTATCGTCATAATAATGACGCCAGTGCTTTGATGATCGCTGTCGGTGGTGCTCACTTTGAATTTGCCAAATTCTTGGTGGATCAAGGAGCCAAAGTGAACAAAAAGATCAATGGAGATGGAACGCCTCTCATTTCGGCGGTACGTGGCGGTAATGCCGATATTGTCCGACTGCTATTGCAGAAAGGTGCCAATCCCAATACCGAAGTAGAGGGCGATGGAAATGCCATGATCTGGGCAGGAGATTGCGATGATCCAGAAATCCTTAAGCTATTGATGTCCCATTCTGGGGATATCGATAAAGAAACCGAAGGCGATGGCACTGCCTTGATTCGGGCCGCCAGCGGAGGCAGACTAACCGTAGTAAGGGCTTTGGTTGAATTGGGTGCCGATGTGAACAAGGCCAGTGATGGCGATGCCAATCCACTCATTGCCGCCTCGAGGGGAGGACATATTGATATCGTTAAGTTTCTGGTTCAATCGGGAGCCGATGTAAACCGTCATGTACGCGGAGACGAAACACCTCTTATTGGAGCCGCTTGGTCGGGCCATTTAGAAGTTGTAGAGTTCTTGGTAGAACAGGGAGCCGACGTAAACAAGACCGTACGCGATAGTTTCTCTTTGAGTTCCGAACGCCGTAACCCGCTAAAAATGGCACGAAGGGGCAATCATACCGATGTAGTGGAGTATCTTTTGAGTAAAGGCGCCAAGGAGTAATCGAACTATAATCTTTATCATGAACAAGATATTAGTAGCCCTGTTTTTCCTAATGGGCGGTACACTTACCGCCCAGGAATCAACAGCACAAGGGGAATTAAGCTCGAGCCTGGACAGTTTGGTGCAGGCACAACTCTCTAAAAATAAGATCCCCAGTTTGGCGGTTGGGATTGTAAAGGATGGGGACGTAGTATTCGAAAAAGGATATGGTTATGCCAATGTGGAGGATAAAGTTCCAGCCAATGAGCATACGGTGTATCAAGTGGGTTCGGTCACCAAAATGTTCACGGGACATCTGTTGGCCACTTTAATTACTGAAGGGAACATACAATTGACCGATACCTTGTCCCATTATTTTGAGTCTTCCCTTGCATTTCCGAAAACTCGTAGAGGACAAGTGGTCACCATTATGGATATGGCGACCCATAGTTCTGGGTTTCCTCGGTATCCTAGAAACCTGAAACGGAAGGATCCGCATCCCATTAAAGGGTATACGCTGGAGGAAATGCACCAAGGCATTGAAAGGGTACGACTGAAAAAGGAGATTGGGGTTACTTACAGCTATTCCAATTTTGGATACGGAATATTGGGGGTGGCCATGGAAAATAGGATGGAAACCCCGTTTTCACAGCTATTAACGGAACGGGTTTTGAAAAAGTATAACATGCATAGTTCATCTTTAATGTATGAAGACCGATTTAAGGATCGATTGGCCATACCGTATTTGGAGACCGAGCCCTTAGTAAGAACGGAACCCTGGGACATGGGAACCCTTTCCGGGGCGGGGAATCTCTTTAGCACGGTATCTGATCTCAATCAATTTATGATTGGTTTCATGGAAAATACCGAAGTGAATCGCATTCAGCAGACACCCTATTTCAAAATAAATGAAGAATGGAGTTATGGATTGGGATGCTTCGTGATCGATTCGAAAAAGCGAAATACACTGGTGATTTACCACGGCGGGGACATCGATGGTTATGCGGCTTTTTTAATGGTGTATACCGAACCCAAATTGGGAATCGTAATTCTTACCAATTGGGGCGAGGGATCTGCCATTGGAGCGGCTTTTGATGTGATAAGTAAGGCTATTGTGGATTTTTATTTATCACCCTAATAACCAATTTCCTTTTTCTCGGGTTTCACAATTTTCTTAAGATCCGTGTACATGGCGTCGAACTCCTTTTTGGTAATGGCATTTACGTTCTTTAACCATCTAAATGTTTGTAATTGATCTTCATAGCCTAGGTTCTCGTCAATGAAAAAGTAGCTTTCCCTGAGGTAATCGTCTCTGGATTTCATCAACTCGGCTATAAACGCATCGGTAGTATTGGTATTGGGTACATTTTTGAGGAAGTATAGATAGTTACCATTGGTTAATTTTATTTTCCAAAAAGACTCCCTGCTTAACCAATAAATAACAAATAACGCAAGTGTTATGACGGCCGAGGCATAGCCTAAGATTATTAATTCGTTTATGCTATAGTAAAACCCAAATCCCAAAAAAGTAACTACACCAAATAAACCGAGTCCGGCTAACAATAACATGGTTTGATTCGAACTGCTCGATTGAACTTTAATTCCATCAATATTTTCGAAAGAAACAACTACTTCGTTACTGTCGAAATAGTTTACCATGTTGAAATATAATTTGGAATCAGAAATTGTGTATTCTCTTTTAACAAAATTTTTCCGTTGGGTAAGATGCTTCATAGGTACCTAGTAGTTTATCAAATTATAGGTACTATCTAAGTTAATAAAAACATAGATAAAAGGAATATTGTTTTATGCAATTTCTAATGAAATGAATACCTAATTACAGGTTTATCTATGGCTTGAAGCATATCATTAGTAAGAAAATAGTAAACTTCTACCTCGAAAAGGCTGAATAACAGCTACATCCGTAACTTAGGCTTAACATTGAGCTAATGAATGTTCGTTAGCTTCGTCACATGAAGTTTCGTATCTATTGGTTTGTTCTCCTTCTGGGAACCCCGCTCATTGCACAAGAAATATGGAATGCCAATCCCATTACTGTTTCCAAAGCAGATTTTGCCGATTGGAACTTGGAAGAAAATCAGGACCGAATTACCGCTGATGTTTGGCTAACCCGCAAGAATACGATGGGGATTTTCAATATTGCCCAAGAGGATACGTACCAAATGAACTTTAGCCCCATGGATACCGAATGGGCCTATGGAACTACCAATGAGATAGGTTCATTGGTCTTCCAAGATTGGCAAAACACGGTAGACGACAATCCACCAGACATGGTAGGGCGTGATATGGTGTTGCATCTTATTACAGATGATATTTATATAGATTTCCGTTTTACCGCTTGGTCTGCCAGTGGCAGTGGCGGTGGTTTCGCATATACCCGAGCTACGGAATCAGGGTTGGGGATCGATGATGCTTTTCGCCCCAAATTAAGAATCATACCCAATCCTGCCACCTCGGGCATCTATATTTTCAATCTACCCGATCCTGTAGAGGTATCGATAGTGGATATCCTAGGTCGCACGCTCTGGAAGGGCTGGGTAGGCCCAGAAGAAACAGTGGATATCGAGGCGCTTCCCAGCGGTTGGTACGCCTTGGTTTCGCAAAGCGGGTTGGGCGTTCCTTTTGTGAAGAAATAACATCCCTTTTACATCCTAAGATCTATTCTCCCTTGCCAATTATTTTATCATTGCGCCCTTTTTGTAAATAATTTTATCATTAACTCTCAAGGGATTCTTCTACATTCATTTGGGGCCCTTCGATACGATCCTTCGGATCACTCAGGGTCCCAATGTTATTTTGCGAAGAGGATGTATCGAAGTGTCTTTATCATCCAGAACAAAGGGACCCTGAGTGGTTTTTCGAAGAAAAACTGTATCGAAGGGCCCCTTACCAGCATCGAGGAGAGATACTATGGGTTGTAGTATACCTACTTTACGCTATTGTGTTGGAAAGACAGAGAACCTAAAGCTATAGGTATAACGTCCTCCCGCTGCACTTACCACGATTTCCTGTCCGCCGGTTCCCGGTCTAGGACCTGCTTGTTTAAATCCGCGTCCTTCGATGAGTTCTGGCGTTGTACCCGGATGACCTCCACGGTAGGAAGCTCCGTGTTTTACATTCCAAGTGGGACCGTTGGGAGTAAGCCAAAGCAAGGGAACGTAGCACATAATGGGTTGAAAGGCTTCGGGTCCCAAAATAGCGGCTATCCTTCGGCTTAGAGTTTTGGTAACTATTTCATCGGCCTTGTCCAAGGCATCCCCTATGATCTGGTCTATGGCAGTACTTATGGCCGCTTGTGCAATCCCGCCAAAGAATCCGAAGGAGGCCAAATCGACCAAAAGCCCAATGGCTTTGGCACCGTATTCCGAGATTTTCTCACTAATGGCATCCCCAACGGCTTCTCCTATGAAGTCGCCTACTTTTTTAGCATTGGCTTCGGATAATAAATCTTCTTCACGAAGGATGTGCGTGCCTATGTATATGCCACTCTTAGTTTTAATGATGAGTTCTTTAAACACATGCCCGTTAAGGGATTCGTGTTGCCCATTGCGTTTAAATTCAATTTCGTTGGTCGGGGTTAATTCACCACCTCCATTTAGGTAACGGAATGTACCCACCATCTTCATCTCGTCATCCCCGGGACCGTTGGTCAATCGAATGGCTTTTAAGCTATACCCTTGATGCCGCAGTCGCCAAGGAGAATCTTCGATTTCCTCTCCAAAGATGGTAGGAGGTGGGGTATCGGTAGGATCGTCGCCATCATCTTCGTCCGTGACAAGACCACGCAACAGATCTGCCAACCATCGTACAAACTGCCAGAAGAAGCGTTCTTCTTTTTCCTTTACGTCCTTATCAACGCTAAGTAATTCCTCTTTAAAGGATATATTAGGAGGTAGGAGGAAGGAAGGCTTCAACGTAGAAAGCACTGTGGTGGCTTCTGCAGCCTTCAAATCCTTGTTTTTTACGAGGTAATCTTTTAAGAATTTGTCTACCCGCTTGTGGACATCGTTGTTTTGCATTGAAAGCTCCATCTGCACCGATAATGCCTCCATATAGTCTGTATACTCGGGCATGCTGGTGATCTTTTCAGTGATTTCTTTACTGAGCTGTGCCTTGGAGATATATCGTTTTTTCTTTTCCCCCTTTTTATGGGTTTTCAATTGCCGTTCGAGAACAACAGCGAATTCTTTGCCTTCCAAAAACTCTTCTACCAGAAAACGAATGGTACTACTGGGGAAGGTGTACTGCTGGTTTATGGTAGCCGAAGATTCCAGTACGTCCTTGACACTATTAGCAAGATCTTCTGCCGATTCCCTCACGAGATCGTAATTGAGCATGAGGTCACCCATGAGGCGACCTGTGGAAAAGCCTGAGCTTTCCGAAAGTGTTTCGATAATGATTTTGGTGTCTGCCATGATTTCTATTCTTTTAGTTCATAAAATGCAATAGTGTATCGATTCGCTTTTTGCGAAAAAGCAAACGCCCTTGAAGTATACAATGTGTTTGTGCTATGAGCTAAGGAGTAGTAATGCGCTCATAATGAGGTTACAATATACTTAAAAATAGGCGACGGAAAGATGTTTTGTACCAAATAGGGGGTTTTTCTGGGGCAAAAAGGAGTATTTAACTCCTTTAAAGGGATCTGGTACTGGTAAAAAGTAGTTAAGGAACCAGAAAAAAGGGTGTAGGCTAGGGTAAAGGCAAGCCGCTACAAGTATTTCTAATCAACTATCTTATTTCAGCGTTGGGTGCGTAATGAGCTAGGTATTCTTCGAATTTCTCTAAGGTGTTATCGAGACGGCTCACCCAGAATCCTACGGATTCAATTGTTATACCGTTATAGAATTCGATACTGTATTTGTAATAGGAAGTTCCCATGATTCTCAATTTCGAGCTCAAAGACCGTACTCTTTTAACCTGGGCCAGTTTTACTTTTCTAGTTTCCGAAACACTTTTTAGATATAGAAAATCATGGTCAAAGTACAGGTTTTCGGTCTTGTTATAACGCTGAAAGCCTATTAGGGTTCCTGCTACGCCAATAATAGCAATAAGGACAATTTTAATCCAAACATCGACTCCAATACCCAAGCTAATAACAATGGCGCCAATGGTTAGTATTGCTGGGGTTGCAATACATAAGGTGTTGTTGTTAGTGGAGAGGTCGTGCATGTTGGGTGATTTCAAGCCTGATAGAATTAATTCAAAAATGATATAAGTCGAATAACAACAGGAATTACCAAATAGATAGCTATTGGAATAATACAGTGAGGACAAAATATATCTAGGTTGCGGACCAAATTAATCCATTATACAACGACAAGCGTATCCAGTCATTTTATTATTTCCAAATCTAGTTGCGTTAGCAGCCAAATAGGTGAGGTCTCGCCCCCATGCTCCCATAACATTGTAATCAGAAGAACTCCACCAAATTGAATTCTCTCCAATATGCTGGGAAGTACCAGCTTCTCGTCTTGCACCACTTGGTAATGCAGTAAATCCACTTGAATTTGTAGCTCCGGCATTAGGGGGATTCCAACCACTAATACTTTTCATTTTACCACCAGCTTCATTCAATCCACCTAAGTAATCTGTTAATATCCACCATTCCGCATCAGATGGTATGTGCCAGCCAGGTGGGCATAGAGTTCCTGTATTTACGGCATACCAATTATATAATTTGCCGTAAATGTCATCATAACTCGAGTTGTCATCATAATAACACCATGCGGGTTGTTCTATTTGGTTACCATCATTCCATATTGCCGCCCAGTTGTCATCACCAATTATTTGAGGGATGTCCCCAACGTAGCGAAGGTTTTCAGCAAACCAAGTTTGGCTACCAATTTGTACGATGCAGTAGGTTTGCCCATCTCGTGGATCCGTGAAGCTATTATCGCAATCATTTCCCTCAGAATTCGCATTGAAAACTACAATACTTTCAATATTATTCCCGTTTGCCTTTTTAACTGTTACCTCCACCGTTTGAGGCTCAAGGGAATCTCCTAAGGTCCAATTTACTTCTGCAAAACCTTCATTATCTGTGATAACAATTTCTTGATCTAAGCTTCCATTATTTTCGGAAACAGAAAAATACACTGGAACTAACGGTACAGGATTATTTAAAGCATCAGTTACTTTGACTTTTAGGGGCTCATCTAAAGGTTCTTCCGGAATTCCTGTTTGATTGTTTCCTGATTCAATGATTACGTTTTCGGGTGAATTCCAAATACTTTCCTCGAAGTTGTTATTGAAATTATAATCTATTAGATCTTTCCCAAATATATTGACATTAATCCCTGTTACTATATCTAGACCGCAATCCAGATTAGCATCCCAGTCTAAAGATGGTACCGCCAAGTTAAAAGAAAAATCCTCACTAATTCCTGGTTGGCAATATGGACCTATTATTCCGTAAAATTTTAGACTGATTTTTGGGATAATTTCAAGACTTTGAGAAACATTTGCCTGCCCATTAAGATTGATATTATCCAATGATAAACTTGAATTGAGGTTGAATTCGTTGGACCAGCTATTGTTCTCATATTTAACGCCAGCTGATACTCCGAAGCTACTTGACCAATTTGGTGTGGCATTAATTTCATTTTCGATTCCAGCATTGAGTACGGCTACTAGTTCTGTATTCACAATAACGACTACAGGTATCCCATTTACTGGAAATACCAGAGGCCTGTCATAATTAATTAATGTTTGAGAGAATTCGGGGAGATTTATTGAGCTAACAGCTCTAATATCAAGTTCGCAATTGAGCACAAGATCAGCATTTTCGACCTTAAACTCTAAAAATTCTAAACCTCTCAGCAATGAATAATCCGAATTAAAAATTAAATTTGGATTAAATGATACATTACCATTTGTAATAGTAATGTCAAGCGTTCCACTTTCATATAATACGGTATTTGAAAAGTCGAAACTTAAACCATCTGCTGCCATGGAAACACCTTCTTTTTGATAATTGATTTTTACTTCACGCTCTTCTGGTTTAAGAGAACCGAAACTTTGTGATATATCTGTATTAAATTGAAATGATGCATCGTCAAATAGATCATCAAGTGTGGCTTGAGATGTTTGCATGACTAAAATGTTATTATCTCGATTAACAGAAGTAACCTTCCTGAGAAAACCTTCTCCTTCATCACCAACTATAATGTCATCTTCATTTACAACTGGAACATCTTCTGTAAATTCAATTCTATAAGTACCATTACTTAATTCGAAGTCATTGCTAATTACATTAGAAACATCATCAAGTACAACAACAACTTTTTCAGATATTTCGGATTCAGTTTGATTGTTATTCGAATCATCATTTGTACATCCCATTATTAATAACAAAGCAACAAGTGTAATTAGTTTTTTCATTTCAGAAGAGTTATTTTGTTTACCTTAAATTAAGCGTAAAAATTTAATTGTACGACAATTACCTGAAAAAGATTTTATGAAAATTGCAAACGATTATTGCTTATATCAAACTATTACAAGTATCCTGCATAATCATATTTCAATTTAATGAACTAGATATTCGCTTATTCTCTCTCAATAATAAGCGCCGGAATATTCAATGATGTATACAAATCATTATAAGCCTTCATCTCGGTATTAATAATCGCATCCCGTTCCTTTTCGTAGACTCCCCAATCGTTCATAAGATCCTGATAGCGTTCTTTGGCACCTTGGGTCACTTTGGGATCAGCCTGGTCTATATAGTTCATGAGAATGAGGAGTTGTGTATTCAGTTTGTTGTTAAAATTAATCACATCCTGGAAGGTCTTCTGCTTCGCCTGTATCAAATTCTCTTCCCAGCTATTGATCCGCTTCTGTAGTGCTTCTCCTTTTTCAATAAGGGCCTTGGCCTTTTCATGGTCTTTTAACAGCTTTTCATAACCGGCCAATTGTTTCTTGGCAGAGCGCATTTGGTTTACCGATTCATGCATGTCCCGCAAGGTGTTTTCTATGCTCACCAATAGGGTTTGTTGTTCCGCAAAATGGGCAGGAGTGCTTTGTATGACTGGATTGGGAAGAATCACCGCCTGTGTTTCCACCGTTTCTCCTTCCAGTGATAATCGTAGGGTGTAGGTTCCCGGTGCTACACTGGATCCGGAATGTCCACCAAAAACAAACACCTTGTCAATGGCAGGAATGGCTTCCCGGTTAAAATCCCAAGTAAATCGATTATATCCCTTTTTGGAAGGCAATACTTGTGGCTTGGAAGGACCGCCCGGCCAAGACTTAAAGCCTTTGGGTTTTTTATTGGTATACGAACGGATGACTTCCCCGCCTTTTAGAATGTCTAATTTTAAATCTAACGTATCGGCGTCTTTGTCCAGATAGTAATCGAAGGTCACTCCGCTTTTAGGATTGCGGCCTTGTCCTACAGCGCTAGAAACACCTCCAAAAATGCGATAACTGGGTTTGGGTGTAAATAACTGTAAGGCTTTGTTATCCGTCTGCATACTTTGAAGCACGCCCAAATCGTCAAAGATCCAAAACCCTCTTCCAGAAGTAGCGGCCACCAAATCGTTGTCTTGAATAATAAGATCGTTAATGGCTACTACGGGTAAGCCTAGGTTAAGGCGTTGCCAATGGGCGCCATCATCGTTAGAGATGTATAAGCCCGTTTCTGTTCCGGCGTATAGTAGACCTTTTCTTTTTTTATCGGCCCGAACCACTCTGGCAAAGCCGTTGGGATCGTCCAATCCGTTCACGATTTTTGTCCATGATTTACCGTAATCGCTGGTTTTAAAGATATAGGAGCTGAGATCTTGTGATTTGTAGCGCATCACTACCACATAAGCCACGGCGGGGTCAAGTTCGGAGATATCGATACTGTTTATGATCCCGTCCGAAATGCCATGGGGCGTAATATTTTCCCAGTTTTGGCCGCCATTTTTTGTGATGTGCAACAAACCATCGTCCGTTCCGGCATAGAGTACCCCTTGTTGATGCTGGGATTCCACCAAAGCCGTGATCGTATTGTAGTTTTCACCACCAGCGGCCTCATTGGTATACGGACCGCCACCCGGACCGTGCTTGTCTTTTTCATTTTTGGTCAAATCGGGACTTACCGTGGTCCAGCTAATCCCTTCGTCTGTGGATTTAAATACTACATTTCCTGCGTGATAAATGGTCTGCCTGTTATGGGGAGAGGTAATAATAGGGGCATTCCAATTATATCGGTATTTGGAATCCTTGGGAGCGATACTTAGTCCCAATTCTGGATATTCCTTGATCGATTTCTGTTCCCTTGAGGATTTGGTCCATTTGCTGATGTTCCCTTGATAGGTTCCGCCGTATACGGTTTCTGGATTGTCTGGGTCAAAGGCAATAAAGGCACTTTCCCCTCCAGCAACCGAGTACCAATCCTTCCAATCGATTCCGCCGTCATTGGTGCGACTGGCAATGGCGATGGCCGAATTGTCCTGTTGCCCTCCGTATACATTGTAGGGAACCAGATTATCGGTAATCACCCGATAAAATTGTGCCGTCGCCTGATTCTGTTGTGTGCTCCAACTCTTGCCGCTATTAAAGGAAATATTGGCCCCACCGTCATTGGAGTTGATAAGGTTGGTATTGTCATGTGGATTGATCCACAGATGGTGATTGTCTCCGTGAGGCACAGGAATGTTAGAAAAGGTCTTTCCGCCGTCAATGGATTTCATCACGGGAGCATTCAAGACATAGACAACATTCTCGTTTTGTGGATCGGCAAAGATCTCCATATAGTACCAGGAACGGGCTATATTTACACGGTTGCTGTTTACTTGTTTCCATTTTTTTCCAGCATCATCAGAACGGTAGACACCCCCTTTTTTACCTTCTGCTTCTATGACCGCAAAAACACGTTCTGGATTGGCCCTGGATACTGAAATACCTGATTTACCAAAGTCTTTGGGTAACCCAGCTTTCATTTTGGTCCATGTGTCACCACCATCGGTAGATTTATACATTCCGGAATCTTTCCCGCCGGATTCCATGTACCAAGGGTAACGACGGTGTTGCCACATAGCGGCGTATAAAATACGTGGATTGGTCATATCCATGGATAGGGAAGAGGCTCCAGTGTTTGTATTTACAAATAACACACGCTCCCAATTCTTGCCACCATCCACGCTTCGGTAGATTCCGCGTTCATTGGAAGGAGCATATTGTGCTCCTTGTGCGGCTACATAAATGATATCGGGATTGTTAGGGTGAATGATCACGTCTGAAATATGACGGGTGTTTTCCAATCCCAAATGCGTCCATGTTTTTCCAGCATCCATCGATTTGTAAACGCCATCTCCCATAGAGGTCATGACACCACGGGCGGCATGTTCTCCCATGCCCACGATAACTATGTTGGTGTCGCTTTCGGATACGGTAATAGCACCCACGGATCCCGTTTTAAAGTACTTATCAGAAATGTTATTCCACGTAATACCATCATCGGTAGTTTTAAAAACACCGCCACCGGTGGAACCCATATAATAGGTGTGGGGTTGGCCAATGACACCTGTAGAAGCCACACTTCTCCCACCTCGAAACGGGCCGATATTGCGCCATTTGAGCCCATGGAATAGGGAGTCAGTTAGTGCAATGGCTGGGCCTTGGGTTTTCTTTTTTCTTTTTTGTGCGTGATGGGTTGTGGGGAATAGAAGCAGACAAATAAAGAGAACTTGTAGTGTTTTCATAGGGTTGGTTTAGCCTTGATGTATACTAAATATGGGAATACATCCCACGGATGAACCGTATTTACTGCCATCCGTTTCAAATTACCATAAATCTACTGCTTTTTTACCCCAGTTCAAATTTTGGATATGGCTAATGCTCCTTTTGTATTTTTTTCAGTTTCTCCAAAGTTTCCTCACTGCCCAATTCAATCGCTTTTTTAAAGTGTAGTATGGCTTCTTCCTTATTTCCTTGGGCTAAGCAACCGTCTCCCAAGGAATCCCACACATTGGCTTCATTGGGAAATAGTTGGGTATTGAATTTAAACAAATCAATGGACCAATCTGAATGTACTTCTGATCGCATTGTCATATACCCCAATCGGTTTAATACTTCAGGACTATTAAAATCGGAACTGTGTTTCACTTTAATGAGTTTCAGCAGTCCATCGGCATCGTCTGTTTTATGGGTTTCAATAAAGTTCATGACCAAGAAATAGGGGTTCTTTTCAATGGGTTTGGCTTCGTAGGTATCATCCAATAGCATCTTTTCCAATTCGTAGGCCACATTTTCAAGTTTGGGGCTACTGGCATTACTAGCGTAAACGATGAAGTAATCCTTGGTCATATTCCAAATGATGGTATGCGTATAGGCGCCATTCCCACCATTATGGTATATGACTTTGTCTTCGGAATTATAGACACCCCAACCATAGCCGTAGTAATGTTTGATTTCACGGGTGTAGGGTTTTATCCATTTTTCAGTTAGATTTTTGGGTAATATTTTATTAGATTGAATCGCTTGTTTCCACAATAACAGATCATTCGCGGTAGCATTAATGCCGCCATTTCCTTTCAGATTCCAACTCACTTGTCCGTCTTCTTTGTACCGTTCGATAGTGGTTCCTTGGGCCCGTACATTCCGATTGTAGCCATGGGCAAGGTTTTCGGGTTTCCATTTTGGCAACAGATAGCCCGTTTGGGTCATTCCTGAAGGATTAAATAAATATTCTTGAAGGAAACTTTCATAGTCCATTCCTGATGTGAGTTCAATAATTCGAGCCAAAATGCTGTACCCCAAATTGGAGTAGTTGAATTTCGTTCCGGGCTGTTCATATAACTTGCTGTGAAACACATTGTGGAAAAAGTCTTCGGTTGAAATCAGCTCGAAATCACCATATAGGGATTCCTGAAATCCACCCGTATGTGTTAACAATTGATGAATGGTGATGTTTCTTTTGTCATTGGGTACATTTTCGAAAAAGGTATGAAGGGAATCGGTGAGTTTTAATTTATTTTGCTCGGCAAGCTTTAGAATAGCAGCTCCAGTAAACTGTTTGGTGTTGGATCCGATATCGAACACCGTATTGGGGGTATTCGAAATGTTCATGCCTTTATGGGCCAAGCCGTACCCTTTGTTTAAAATAACCTTTTTATCGTGCTCGATGAGCACCGCGCCATGAAATCCATGGGCAATACCCGCATTTAGGTAGGTGTCTATTTTTTTGACAGTGGAAGAATAGTTTTCCTGAGCAATACTGTTTAAAGAAGTAATACAAAGAATAAGGGCCATGGCAGTAACCTGGAATATAGAATTCATAACTGAAAAGTTTGATTTTCAGTTAGGACGATATATAAGTGTATCAGGTTACAACATTTGGAAGAATACTACATACATTCATTATCCATCTTCTCAAAATTCAGCATCAAACTCATGGGCTCGTCGTCGTTCTCCTTCTAATTTAACCCAAATTTAAATCCAAGCCCTTTCCATAAGAAATGCCAATGGTGTATCTTCGTGTTAGAGAAGTGAGAAGTGAGAAGTGAGAAGTGAGAAGTGAGAAGTGAGAAGTGAGAAGTGAGAAGTGAAGCGTGAAAGGTGAGGAGAGAAGAGATGTTGATCATTCAATCACTCAATCATTATCTCATTCAATCATTAATTCGATAGCATGCGCGATAATTTGCACGATCAACGAAAAAGCTACGCCAAAGGGGAATTGGATATTGAGTCCGTGGAGGAGAATCCATTTCAGCAGTTCCGTTCTTGGTATTATCAGGTACAGAATG
>JAHQVM010000045.1 GCA_019634365.1 Flavobacteriaceae bacterium
CGAGCCATCGATGTAGCCAAGGAACCCCAGCGACTTCTCAGGGAAATTATATTGATGGGAGTTACGCGTGTTCTTAGCTCCGGAACCAAATCAAATGCCCAAGCCGGAATAGATCAGTTGAAAGAATTTCAAGAAATCGCCAAAAATCAAATACAAATCATGCCCGGAGGCGGTATTACTCACAAAAACGCCTCTTTGTTTAAAAAAGCGGGGTTTGAAATGATCCACAGTTCGGCCACCCAAAAAAGCAAAGGAGTAGTGAATTCCTTAGATCTCATGCAGTCTCAAAGCATTGGCAACTCCAATGCAGAGGAAATAAAAAAGATTATTGAAGCCTTATCGTAAAGGAAATCCTTTTGCTGCCCACCAAGGTTTTACTTCTATCATCAAACGACCCGCTTTTACAGAGGGGTCCATATTGGCCAAACTATCTGCCATTTGAAGCGTTGGAACATTGTATACAGTGATCCCGCGAAGATCCCCATCGTCACCAAAAGGGCCTGAAATATCTGCATATCCTTCTTCGTACATTCTTCCCAAATGGGCCATGTGCAAGGCTTGAAGACTATCGGCTTCCTCCTTTGTTTGTGATCGGTTTTCACCCCTTTTTAAGAATGCCATAAAGTACTGCTGCATGATTACCGTATCTCCTGTCTTCTCATCCATATATTCGAAAATCTGAAAACCCGCTTCTTTCAGCTCTTTGATTTCCTGTGCTACCGATTTGGTCTTCTCCATCTCCTTAACGACTGCTTCCGTTTCCTGATGATCTTGGTCACCATTATGATCTGCGGTTTCATTTTTACAACTGGCCAGGGTTATTATGAGCATAAAAACCATAGCCGTTCTTATCCAATTATTTAGCCTTTGTCTTTCCATTGTGTATACGGTTGTTTGCTTAGTTGTGAATTATAGTAGCGAACGTCCCCAGTTACCTCATCTCCTAACCAATGGGGTTTGGGAAAGTCTTCGCCTTCATCATTCAGTTCAATCTCTGCGAGGGTCAAACCAACATTGTCCCCGAGGAACTCATCAATTTCAAAAATATGATTTTTCAGTTTCACCTCATAACGCACCTTATCTATAATCCCCTTTTCACATAAAGGGATAAGGACTTCAGCTTCTTGAACAGAAATCTCTTTCTCCCATTCAAATCGGGAGGTGCCTGTTTCATTCGATATTCCTTTAATGGTGATAAACCCTTTTTCCCCTTTGATCCGGACACGGACGGTACGTTCTGGGTGGGTATTGAGGAATCCTTGTACAATACGCTTTTTTGAAAAGGCTTCACTTTTATAGGCATCGGTATTCACTAAAAATTTACGTTCTATTTCTATCATGCGTCCTCAATTCGCCAAGGTGGATTCTTTCGGTTTTCCCCAGCCTTATAAATTATGAGTTGGTTGCCATCGGGGTCCTTCAACCGGGCTTCAGTCCACAACCAACTTTGTTCCTGAACTCCTGTATCGAATGCCACACCAGCTGCTATAAGCTCCCTTACTTTCTTCTCCACATTATCAACTTCAAAATATACCCATATTCCTTCTATCGGTTTTTCTTCCACGAAATGAATCGAAAATGTACTCTCACCATCGGGACATAGGAAACGCGCATAACGATCATGGGTGTGTACTATGAGTTTCAAACCCAGTTTTTGATAGAAAGAAATGGCTTTTGGGACATCCTGTGAGGGAACAGTGACTTGATTCAGATTCATTGTACTTTAAAGATAGTAAATTTACCCTATGGAACCGCCTTTCCCCATACGCAAAATCATTCATGTAGACATGGATGCCTTCTATGCCTCGGTTGAGCAATTGGATGACCCTAGCTTGCAAGGAAAACCCATTGCGGTTGGGGGAAGCAGCAAGCGTGGTGTGGTGAGCGCTGCCAGCTATGAAGCCCGGAAATTCGGGGTGCGCTCTGCCATGAGCGGAATGCTGGCTAGGAAACTCTGTCCCGATCTTATTTTCGTTAGGCCACGGTATGATCGTTATAGCGAGGTGTCGAAACAAATTCGGAAGATATTTTACGAATATACCGAACTCGTGCAACCGCTATCCTTGGATGAAGCTTACCTGGACGTAACCGAAAACAAGAAAGGCAATCCCAGCGCCACCTTGGTTGCCCAAGAAATTCGGGGCAAAATAAAGGAACGTACCGGATTGAATGCCTCTGCCGGAATTTCCATCAATAAATTCATTGCCAAAGTGGCTAGCGACATCAATAAGCCCAACGGACAAAAAACCGTTCCGCCAGAAGAGGTCATCATATTCCTAGAGCAATTGGACATCAAAAAATTCTATGGGGTGGGAAAAGTAATGAAGGAGAAAATGTACTTGCACGGGATTTTCACAGGGAAGGATTTAAAAGAAAAAACAAAGGAGTATCTGGAGGAGCATTTTGGGAAAAGTGGGAGTTATTACTACCAGATCGTGCGTGGGATTCAACATAGCAAGGTAGAATCGGATCAGACGCGGAAGTCCTTGGCGGCAGAACGCACCTTTTCTGAAAACATCTCTTCAGAAATCTATATGTTGGAACGTTTGGAGGAGATTGCCGAAGAGGTGGAAAGACGGCTCAAAAAGAGCAAAGTGGCCGGAAGAACCATCACCCTTAAAATTAAATACAGCGATTTTACGTTACAAACTAGATCCAAGACCCTTCCGCTATACATATCTAACAAGGACCTCATTATGGAGACTGTTAAAGATTTGTTATTTCAGGAAGGAATGAAAAATTCGGTACGCTTGTTGGGAATTAGCTTATCAAATCTCAATAACGAGGATAAAAAAGAGAAGAAACCTCCTCCTGAGAATAGTATTGATGTTCAACTGAAACTGGATTTTTAGCCTATGTAAGCAAACTACTTTTTAAATCTGAATTTTATTAACTCTAAAATCTGTCAATTATGAAAAAAGTAGTTTTAATTTGCACCCTAGCCGCTTGTACAACCTTCTTCATCTCCTGTAAAAGCGAGCCCGAAAAAAATCCTGAAACTTCCCAAGAAGTAGAAATTACCGATGAAATTCCGGGCGAAGAAATCGCCATGGCAACCACTTCCGAAGTAAATGCGGAAGGAGAAATCCAATTCCTTTATGTAACAGCCCCTAGTGGACTAACGCTAAGGGAATATGGAAATCTGCACAGTGATAAATTGGCCCGTATGCCTTACGGAACCAAAGTGAAGGTAATTACTACCGAGGGAAATGCCACCATGAAAGTTCAAGGAATAAAAGGAGGGATGGACGAAGTGGAATTCAACCACAAAAAAGGATTCGCCTTTAATGGATACCTTTCAAAATATTTCCCGCCGGAGCGTGATATTACCGCCAAGGGATATGCCAGTGAACTAAACGTGCTTTTCCCAGATGTAATTTACACTGAAAATACAGGAGGAACGGTAAGCAATCCCGAGAATATCGAGAGTATTACACTGCCGGGTGCCCAATGGCATGAAGCCTTCTTCACTGCACAGCGTTTGTTTGATTTTCCAAAAGAGTTTGCTTTCCCAAATCCAAAAGGCAAGGATTCGGAAGTGCTATTCGACGGAAAGCCTAAAAAAGGAATTTGGACAAGTCAGTTGGAAGTAACCAGAAAAGTCAATGCATTGGAAAAAATTGAATATGTCTATGGTTCGGCCAAGTTTGATAGTAAGGTTACGATCGAGGCCGTGGAAGGAGGAATGAAGATTTCTAAGACGGAAGTCGTTAGGTAATCCCAAAGCTCAAAAGTAATGAGGCTGCCATGAAGGTTCATGGCAGCCTCTTTCTTGTTTCTGAAACCGGATATTATGCCCCTGGCAGATCATAGAAAAAACTAGCCTTGGCGATTTTCCCATCTTTTACCTGATACACGCAAAGCTCCTTCATGTCCCAACGTCCGGTCCCCTCGAAAGTGGCATCGCTGGACATGGGAACGCAAAAATGGTCTCCCATGATTACGGGCGCTCCTACAGATCCGCTGTGCACCTCGGTTATACTGTTGGCCCAATTCTTATATCCTTCGATAATGTTATTGAGTCCATGGGTAACTTGATCCCCAGGCATGCCGGGCATTTCTACGTGAACAGCGTCTTCGGCATATAATCCGTAGGCTTCCTCATACTTTCCTTCCTTACAAAGAGCTACTAGCTTGTTGGCGATTTCCTGTGTTGTCATAATTCGTTTTTTAAAGTTATTGTTTACTAATATGACGTGCCAAAATTGGAAAGGGGGACAAAAAACTCAATTATTCAATTCTATATAAACTTGCTCCAAGGTATCCATGGCCTCGAGGATCCCCTTTCGGATGGCTTTTTTTGCAAACAACACCAACAGCAGTTTTTTAATCGGGGACTGCGCTTTCAGATACACCTCAACCTTTACCTGTGTTTCATTTTCCGATATTGGATTCAAAATAAAGAATTGGTAGAGTTCGTCCACAGGAGGTGGATTGGTGGTAAGCTCTCCATAGATCAATTCATGGGGCTCACTATCCTTGGTTACTACTGTAAAATTGAGTTGCTTCGACCCCACGGTACAAGTGTGTTCACTGCCCAATCGTGTCACTTGGTTTTCGTCCCATTCAATTTTCTCGGCTCCCACAGCCCAGCGATGGCGGTATTTATAATTTGTGATCAGTTCGAGTAGGGACTCCGCATTAGCCTGAAACGTTTTTTCCAGATATATGCTCGGATCGCATGAAAATGACATTTTTAGCCCTTCTTCGAAGGATTTTAATTTTAATTGATCCGGATCGATCTCGGCATAACAATACTGAATCTCCTTGTTGTCATAGGTATCCTTGCCCATTTGAAATTGGAACAGTTTACTCTCGTACATGTCAGCCATCTCCATTTGTTTCATCAAGGCGTCACTGATTAGCGCATAGTTATCTGTAGAAACCGAATTCTTCAACAGTCGGTGCGCCTCGATCACGGACTCACCAAAGGGTTTTCTATTTTCCTGAACGGTTAAGAACTGAAGATCCCCTACATGGGCCACAATTTTCAGTTGAAGTTGTGGCGCCGTTGCACAAGCATTGCACGGACAGATACGGTGTTTTTCCAAGAGCCTCAAATGACTATAAAAAGCCGTGTACATAGATTCTATCTGAGCCAAAAGCTTTTCCTGTGAAGGGACGAAGTTTTCCCGATAGAAAAACAGAGCATCCCCTTCGATTTCGGCCAATTGCAATTCTTGGGTATTGGCCGATATAAGGACTTCCAACAATTCTGAAATTACATGTTGACTGTGTTCTGCCTCGGTGGTTTGCACGAAATGGGTGAATCCCGAAATATCGGGTATAAAGAGTAGTGATTTTGCCATGGTTAAAAATAAGTAGACTTGTCGGTTTAATTTTTATTTAACTTTGTAGTTAACATAACTTTATAAGAAAGAACCTAACTTAGGAATATGATTCCAGAACACATCCTAAACCGAAAAGGCGCCCGTAGTTTTAACGACCTCAACCCCGAGGTTTTGGACTATTTGAATGCCGGGAAAATTGAAACCAAAAACTTGACCGAATGGTTGAAAGTAGATCAATTGAAGCTGCTTAAATTAGTACTTTCAGAAACGGGGAATTCTGAGATCTTAGTAGACTGTTCTGAAGCCATACATCAGCAAAAGAAACCAACAGCCAATAGCAATACCAAGATTATTGGACAAACCATGGGTTCGCTGATTCAGGAAAAATCCTTCTACCAAAAATTACGAGCACATACTTCCGACGTCGTACGCTGTTGGGCCTGTTGGGCAGAAAGTTTACATCACGACGATCTTGATCTGCTGCTCAAAGCTATGCAACCTTATGCAGCCGACTCCCACTTTGGGGTTCGGGAGGTTGTTATTTTTGCTTCCAAGGAACGAATGATCCACGAATTGGATGCTGCCATAGGTCTACTTACCCCTTGGACCTCCTCTTCCGATGAAAACCTGCGCAGGTTTGCCGTCGAGTCGCTTAGGCCAGTAGGGGTCTGGGTAAAGAAAATTGAAGCTTTTCAGAAAGATCCTCAGCGGGGCACTCCTCTGTTGAAGCCTTTAAAATCCGACCCTTCCAAATACGTTAGGGATTCTGTGGCAAACTGGTTGAATGACGCGAGCAAATCCCAACCGGAATGGGTAGTTTCCCTCTGTAAACGATGGGAAAAGGAATCCGATTCCAAGGAAACACAATACATCCTTAAACGGGCCCTCAGAACGATCCACAAAAAGGCCAAGTAGCTTATTTGTTGGCTACTTCTTGCAGGAGTCGAAGCAAGTGGGGCATGATTAAGTCTTTTCTCGCCCAAGCAATTTCATGTCCCGTATTCTGCGTTGTAATAATCTCGATATTGGGGAACATTTTGGCTGTGTAATGCACATTTTCATAGGGAACGATATCATCTACATCTCCATGGATATGAATCACTGGAATATGTACGTTGGGCCAATTTTCCTCAATACACGCAAGTTCCTTGGCATGCGTCGTTTTCTCGTCACCGGCCACTCTGTAGCCTGTTGGTACCATCCAGCGCGTGAGCCACCATTGTGTGAGACGGGAAGCCCAAATATCTTTTTCGTTCTTGGGATCAATCGCTGGGGAAATCATCATGACGGCCTTGACATTAGGATTCAAAACAGCAATTTGAGCCGCCAGTGGACCTCCATAGGATGAGCCTACGGTAATTACGTTATTCAGGTGCTTTTCAGAAATAATTTCACTTATGAGATGGGCTTGAAGGGAAATGGAGGTCATTTCATCC
>JAHQVM010000046.1 GCA_019634365.1 Flavobacteriaceae bacterium
CTCATCGTGAAGGTCATTGATGAAATCTGCAATCAATATCCTGTTGATTCAAACAACATTACCCTTTTAGGCTTTAGTCAGGGAACTATCCTGAGTTTTGCTGTAGCCTTGAGTTATCCTGAAAAAGTAAAAAATGTGGTGGGCTTGAGTGGATACATTAATGAGGCAATTCTAAAAGAAGGATACGAGAACAACGATTTTTCCCATCTCAATATCTATAGTTCCCATGGTAGTGTGGATATGGTCATCCCCGTGGATTGGGCACGGAACACATCTCCTTTCTTGAAAAACTTAGGGATTGATTGTCAGTTTTCAGAATACCCTGTGGGCCATGGTGTGGCGCCTCAGAATTTTTATGAGTTCAAAACTTGGCTAGGGAATCAATGATGGAATGAGTTAATGATTGAATGAGTTAATGATTGAATGATTCTAATTAGGATATAACACTGAAGATACTGGCGTTAGTTCCAGTTTCATATCGTGATCGTAGAAGTATTCAATGATCATTTCGCCCCACGTACTGCCATCGGTAAATTCTGCCTGTATCCATCGATGGTTTAGAAACTTCATATGATTGATTCTAAATTCTCCATAACCTTCATAATCAATCAATGGGTTTCCACCGCTTTCCAAGTTCTTTTCCAAGATTAATTCCCGGATTTCATTTTCTACCACTGCGGGATCCAATCCAAGGTTTTCTATATAGGTCATGGCATTGTCATTGCCCTGCAGCTTGAAATAATCCGAATCTTCCAAGCTTGAGGCTAACTTGGCAATGGAATCGGTTTTCTTTTCCAAAGTCGTATTCAAAGAGGTAATTGTCTTTTCCTGACTTTCATAAATGGATTTCTGATTCATATACATAAACAGTACCAACAGAATGGAAAAGAAAAACAGGTACATAAAAATCTTTGATCTCATAGCAGGGTTTTATACAGTTATTTTAAGGCCATCATAAGCCAAATGCACATTTTCGGGTAATCTTGGCTCTACTTCGGCATGAAACCCCATAAGATGGCTAATATGGGTAAAGTAGGCCTTTTTCGGCTTTATTTCATTTACAATCTCTAGGGCTTCCTCCACATTAAGATGTGTGTTATGGGGTGCTTCGCGCAAAGCGTTCAACACCAAAACATCGGTTCCTTTAATCTTCTCCATTTCTTCAGGAGCAATCGTCTTCACATCGGTGGGATAGGTAAATCCATCGATCCGAAATCCAAGAACAGGCAGGCCGCCATGCTTCACTTCTATAGGAATTACTTCCTTATCCAAAACCTGAAACGGAAGATCCTTAGAAATGGTATGTTCCGTTATCGTTGGAGCACCGGGATATTTGTTCTCCACTTCGAAAATATACTCATAGCGTTTATGCAAAGCCTCGAAAACACGCTTTTCGGCATAAAACGGAATATCCCCTTGACGGAAATAAAAGGGCCGTATGTCATCGATACCAGAAACATGATCACTATGTTCATGGGTAATCAACACTGCTTCCAGTTTCTGAACCTTCTCCCGTAACATCTGCTGCCGGAAATCGGGACCGCAATCCACCACTATGGTATGATCGTCCCATTCGATCAATACCGAAACGCGCATTCTATTGTCCTTAGGGTCGGTACTTAAGCATACGGGATGATTGCTTCCAATGACAGGGATTCCCTGTGAAGTTCCAGTGCCCAAAAAGGTGACGGTGAGCGGAGATTTCATTCACACAAAAATAACAGTATTTTTTTTGTTTGCCTATGGGTTTTGCTACCTTTGTAATACGAGGAAAAGAATCTATTGCTATGCCAGAAATCATTCCAGGAGATAAGGAATTCGAAACGATTCCTTCTATAAAAGACAAGGCTTTACGAATAAATCTTAACGAAAACATTTATGGGACTTTTGCAGAAATTGGTGCGGGACAGGAAACCGTTCGTAATTTCTTCCGTGCAGGAGGTGCCTCTGGAACCATAGCAAAGACCATATCGGCATACGATAAGGACTTTAGTGATGCCATCTACGGTGTGGAAAAGGATGGACGATATGTCACCGAATCCCGCCTTAAAAAGATGCTTTCCCACGAAATCAATCTCATCGAGGAGCGTATTGTTCGTGAAAATCATCCCAATAAAATGTTTTTCGCCTTTGCAAACACGGTGGCCACCATCGATTTTGCAAAAAAATACAAAGGCCATGGTTGGGTGGGAATCCGATTCCAAACCCGTCCGGATGAAGGGTATAGCGAAATCATCCTTCACATTCGTTTCAAAGAAAATGAGGCCGTATTGCAACAGCAAACCTTAGGGATACTTGGGGTGAATTTGGTCTATGGAGCTTTTTACAAGCATGACCAACCCAGAAAACTGTTGCGTTATCTCTACGACCATATTGATAAGGACAAGATTGAAATTGATACGATCAACTTCTCCGGACCCAAATTTGAAAAGACGGTAGATAACCGTTTAATGAGTTTGCAGCTGATTAAGAACGGCATGACCGAAGCGGTTATTTTTGGCCCAGATGGGAACAACATCCTACCGGCCCGTATTCTCTATAAAAAGAACGTTTTGGCCCTTCGTGGAAGTTTCCGTCCTGTGACCAAGGTGAACATCGATATGTTCGAGAAATCCTTCGATATGTTCCAGAAAGAGAACCGGGTGGATCCAGAAAAAACACTGACCATTTTCGAGATAACCCTTTCCAATCTTAGGGCTGAAGGGGAAATCGACGAACAGGATTTCATGGACCGTGCACGACTGCTCTGTTCTTTAGGACATACGGTAATGATTTCTAACTTCCAGGAATACTACAAATTGGTAGAATACTTTTCCAATTATACCAGGAACCGTATGGGATTGACCATGGGTGTAAATAACCTGGTCGATATATTCGATGAAAAATACTATCGCCACCTCAGTGGAGGAATATTGGAAGCCTTTGGAAAACTCTTCTTTAAAGATCTTAAGGTTTACCTATACCCTATGCGCAATGAAGACGGTACTTATGTCACCAGTGATAACCTCAAAGTGCACCCGCGTATGAAGGAATTGTACAAATTCTTTAAGTACAATGGAAAAGTGGTGGATATTGAGGATTTCAACCCAGAGGTACTAACGATTTTCTCAAGGGAAGTACTACGCTTGATCGAACAGGGAGAACCCGGATGGGAAAAAATGCTCCCATCAGGGGTTGCAGAAATTATCAAGGAAAAATCCCTATTCAGTTGTAATACCGAAGTAAAAGTATAAGCGCTAGGCGCTTAGGATTTGAGCCGCGTGCTCTTTACTTTTTACTTTAGAAATTACACGGTCAACAATGCCATTTTCATTGATCACAAAAGTCATTCGGTGAATTCCGTCGAATTCACGGCCCATAAACTTTTTTGGTCCCCAAACACCAAATGCTTGGATCACCTCTTTTTCGGTATCGGCTAATAATGGATATTGAAAATCGAATTTCTTACTGAAATTACTCTGCTTACGCTGGGTATCGGCACTCACGCCCAAGATTTCATATCCTGCATCTTGAAGCTCCTTATAATGATCCCGAATGTTACAAGCTTCCACCGTACAAGTGGGTGTATTTGCGGCAGGATAGAAAAATACGACAAGTTTCTTCCCGGCGTAATCCGAAAGTGAACGGGTTTCTCCATTGTTATCTATGGCAGTGAAATTTGGGACCTTATCCCCTTCTTTAAGTGTATTCATTGGTGTATTTTTGTTTTAGATAGTTATTAAACTATAGCTTGTTTGTTTAAGCGCAGTCGAGAACTACTTCTTGACTCTATGGATTTAGGTCTCGATTGCGTTTGACCCAACAAAAAAATAAGCAGTAGTTTTTGTTTAACAAATTTAGTGAAAATTTATACAAAATGACCAAGCAGGAAAAGGTAGACTTTGTTATTGATACGTTAAAAGAACTTTATCCCCAGATTCCTATTCCGCTGGACCATAAGGATCCCTACACCTTATTAATAGCTGTTTTGCTTTCTGCTCAGAGTACCGATGTACGAGTGAATCAAATCACCCCACTACTCTTCGAAGTGGCCGATAATCCTTACGATATGGTAAAACTTACTGTGGATGAAATTCGGGAAATCATTAAACCCGTTGGGTTGTCTCCCATGAAATCCAAAGGCATCCACGGACTTTCCCATATCTTGATCGATAAATACAATGGTAAGGTTCCTGAAGATATTGACCTGTTGGAAGAATTACCTGCCGTAGGACATAAAACAGCCAGTGTGGTTGTGAGTCAGGCGTTCGGAATTCCTGCTTTTCCCGTAGATACGCACATTCACCGGTTGATGTACCGCTGGGGATTGAGCAATGGTAAGAATGTCGTACAAACCGAAAGGGATGCCAAGCGCTTGTTCCCAGAGCACCTATGGAATGACCTACACCTTCAAATTATTTGGTATGGACGTCAGTATTCGCCTGCCCGGGGCTGGGACTTAGATAAGGATATCATCACGAAAACCATAGGCCGCAAGACCGTCATTTCGGAATATGAAAAAAAGCGGAAAAAATAAGTATCAAGACGCTAAGTTAAATTCCACAGATATCCCGAAAATACAGGACGCCCAAGGTAGAAAGCATATTTGTTTAAAAAGGAATCGTATAACGCATTGAAGTTGCAGGATGCCATAGGAAACAAAACCACTTCCTCCGGGCGGTTAGGGCTATCCCCTAATCCGAGAACCACAAACACTTTAGATTCGTGTTGATCGATAGCTTTGTAGCGTCTTAATTGGTTCTTATTGCACCATTGTATCTTATTTTCCTTGTTGTAGGATCCATTTCTCCATTTGGCCTCAACGTAAAATATCTGGCCATTTTTAGTATCCCTGAATTTAAAATCGGGTTTTAAACTGGATTCAACAAAGTCATCACGATTAGTAGTGTAACCGTGCGATTTCTCGATTAACTGGAATCGGGCCTGCGGAAAAAGTACCTTCCTAACGTATTCTTCAAATTCCTCCCCCTTACTAAAAGAATCTGGCTTGGTTATCTCTTTCGTAAATGCCCTAAACCCATTTTCCACACGTCTTAGAAAGTTCATAACTCAACTTATTTTTTGGTCATATCTAAAGTACCCAAAACAAGAGAGATTTTGTTACGGTTTTACCACACATTATTTCTTTCAAAGCCTGTAGGAAAAGTATTGCACTGAAAATCAATATAAAATTGACTTCAAAAATTCGTTTTATGAATACAAATTGAGTGCTAATCGCCAGAAAGACGCTCAATAGCCTGTAAAATTCGATCTTTATCGCCTTTCAAATCATGGACAACACTTCTAAAAAAGGTTTGGCGATCCTCGGGAAATGGAATTTTTAGATCTACTGGAACTCCAATATTTTCGTAGGAATTACCTTCAATATCCATATACACTTCATTCGAAATGGAAAAGACCCATCCATTGGGTAACTCCTTCTCCAAGGCCGTTGAAAGTGCCCCTTGGGTAGATGAGCCCATGCGTTTCATATTGGGGATCGACATCGAGCAGATGGAAAAAGCTTCGGCCGCGCTCCCAGTTTGCTGCGAGGTTAAAACATAAACAGGCTTATTATAAGGTTTTGGTGAAGCATCCATGATCAGGTACTGCAAGGGAGTATATCCATCCGCCGTTTTCAATTTGGTTTTAACAACCTGTCGTTTTTTGGCATTAAAACGTTTCAAGATCTCAAAACTAACGGCATCCTGCCCTCCTCCATTGAAGCGGACATCCACGATTAACGATTGGGTTTCGGCAAGATCGGCCAAGGCGCGGTTCAGAATGTCTCTAATCCCCGCTACTTCCTTTTCAATATAAGCTCCCTCGTCCATGGCATGGAAGGTGTCCACATAAGCATCTACATACCCCTTTTCGTCTATAAGGGCTTGTGGAATATCCAAATCTGCATACAACCACATGGATTTGATAACCATATAGCCAATGGAATCGTTCATAACACCCCATTTTAAAAGCCATGAATCTTTGGTCATAACATCATCTATATGGTGTTCCGCTACCAAATCGGCCACCTGAAAATCCCCATATTCCACTACTTCATTGGATTCTTCTACAACATCCTCATTGGTTTCCATCGCTTCCAAGATATCATAGACCTCATCGGTAGCTTCTAGATAGGCATGGTTATCGTTCATCAACTCCAAGGTTTCTTCTATCACTGTATATAATTCCGCTGCAGTGGATTCTTCACTCAATTTTCGTTTCTGTTGTTCATAGAGAATGGGCCAATTCAACCCATTCAATTCCATAAAAGCATAATGCTCTTCTACAGTAGCGGTAAAGACTTCAAAATTGAACAAGGGATCAATTTTCTGGGCTTCGGATAGACTCACCGAACAAAGTTCTGGAAGATCCTCTTTTTTGATAAAGGAATACGCCATGACGCCTTTTTGAAAGGAAAGTGTATCGTTTGCTAAAGAAAGGGAAGGTAAAATCTCATCCAGCGTCGCTTTCCTGTTGGGAAGGCAAGACACCTTGGTAATATCGTATAACGCGTATTGGGTGCTGTCTTGAATATGAAGGATCCACCCCGATCCTACCGATTCCCAAACACCGTTCAAGGAATGGGTTTGAGGCTCTTTTTCTTGACAGGCAATCCATAGAACAGAGGCTATCAAGACGGCCAGTTTAGTTTTCATCAGGTTTGTTTTTTATAAAGACCTATAGATGATGAGAACGTTACAGTATTTGTTGGTTATTTCGCCAACACAAACACCATACAATGTTGCCAAGGGAGGTTGTTAATATTTCGTTCCAACCGAAATCCCGCCGCTTCCATTTCTTTAACGGCTTGTGCCTCGCTCATTTTATGTACCTCCTTAATGGGAACCCTAGGATTTTCCTTCCTGTATTCGATAAGATATAGTTTGCCATCAGAGCGTAAGGCATTCTTTATCGAGGCAATCATCTCTACTGGATAACTGAATTCATGATATACATCTACCATTAAGATTTTATCCACGGAATTTTCAGGAAGATTAACCGTCTGCTCACCTCCTTTGACCACCTTTACATTGGAAATTCGTTTTCTCTGACGACTTCTGCGCATGGTTTCCAGCATTTCATCCTGGATATCGACCGCATAGACAAGCCCCTGATGCGCCTTAGGTGCCATTTTAAATACATGATATCCCGATCCAGCCCCGATATCGGCTATGGTGTCATCGGGCTGAATTCCCATATTCATTAGTAACATGGCCGTATTTTCTTCACGTTCCCGTTCCGGTCGTTCCAGCCAATCTACCCCGGCAAAGCCCATAACATGAGCGATTTCGCGTCCCATATACCATTTTCCAGAGCCATAACGATCTCCTTCCTTAAAGGTATATGTTTCTTGGGCCCATAATGCTGAACCGGGGACAACCAGAAAGAGGGCTAACCCCATTGCAAATCTCAATTTCATAGCGCAATTTTTTCTGAAAGTTATTAAAAATCAGCATTGCACGGAGTGGGTTTAACCAATTCTTGGGAAATAAAAAAGCGCAAGTATGGCTACCTGCGCTTTGGGTTACAGAAGTGGTATTAATTGTGTGTCTTACTCAGCTTTTCCCAATTTTTATTGGCCACCTGCATGAGTTTTCCATGGCCTTTTCCTGCCAGTCTGTATCGTTTTTAAAATCTACCTGAATACCACCTTTACCCGATAAAATGTGAATTAGGGTATGGTTTTCAATAGAGTAAACCTTATTGATTTCTGGTTTGAACTTAACTACTTTCAATAGGTGCTCCTTTTATGGAAAGTTTCCCTTATAGATAACAAATCTATTGGAAATCACGGGAAATAAAAACATCTAGGATACGACGAGCAGTGGAAATGATGGAAATAAAAAACCCCAGACGATCAATCCGGGGTTTCCAAAGTTTAGTTTAGAAGTGCTTCAAACTTCATTTTATTATAATCTATAACACTTAAAGCCTTCGAGTAATCCAGAAGAAACTTAATCGTTTCGTCTTTCGGAGCCAAGTTTTTGTTCACGCGCTCCCGTCGTGAAGTTTCAGAGTACAATTTTGCCATAGAACGTTATTTTGAGGTTGCTGTTTCCTAAATAACGACACCTATTTTACTTTATTGTATCAATTGGTTAAGATAATGTTATGTTTATCAATAACCTTACGTAAATTGATGAGTGCATATCGCATTCTTCCCAATGCGGTATTAATACTCACTCCTGTTTGTTCACTGATTTCCTTAAAGCTCATTTCCTTGTACATACGCATTACCAGAACTTGTTTCTGGTCCTCCGGAAGCTCTTGAATCAAGCGGCGAACATCGCTTTCTACCTGTTCTTTCACCAATTGTTTTTCCGCATTTAATGCACCGTCCGAAAGTACCGAGAAAATGTTGAAATCATCATTGTTCTCGAATTTGGGCATTCGGTTGTTCTTGCGAAAATGATCAATGACCAGGTTGTGGGCAATTCGCATTACCCAGGGCAAAAATTTTCCTTCTTCATTATAGGCACCTCGTTTTAAGGTCCTTATAACTTTTATGAATGTATCCTGAAAAATATCTTCAGCAACATCGCGGTCAAATACTTTAGAGTATATGAAACTGTAGATTCTCTGTTTGTGGCGGGTAATTAATTCACACAATGCAGATTCGTTACCTTGCATGTATTGGGTCACTAGGAGCCCATCTGGGGTTATGCTATTTTCCATACTATTCTTTTTAAAATAAACAACTATTTGGTTGTTCAGTCTTAATGTTTATTTAAAAAAGTAATAATATGCTATAGGCAACGTTTTTGTGTTCTTAGGGGTAAATATAACAACAAAGAATTCAGAAATGCAAAAAAAAGAAAGGTTTTTCCCGAAAAAATTATAATTCCCTCAACGATACAATCTTAAAAAGGAAGTGGTATCTTTGCGAAATTCTAATAAATCCTCATTCGAAACATTGCAAGAAGTAGCCGTAGATACCAAGCAAGAAATCCTTATTCAAGGAGCAAAATTACACAACCTCAAAGATATTACGGTTTCCATTCCGAGGAATAAACTAGTCGTTATTACGGGACTTTCGGGAAGTGGAAAATCCTCTTTGGCCTTTGACACCCTCTATGCCGAAGGACAACGGCGTTATGTGGAAAGTCTTTCCTCCTACGCCCGACAATTCTTGGGACGGCTCAACAAACCCAAAGTCGATGCGATTAAGGGAATCGCACCTGCCATCGCCATTGAGCAGAAGGTAAATGCTACCAACCCGAGATCAACAGTGGGTACCTCGACTGAAATCTATGACTACCTTAAGTTATTATATACACGTATAGGCGCTACCTATTCTCCCATCTCTGGTGAAGAAGTAAAAAAGGATCGTGTGACCGATGTGATCGACTACATTAAAACCTTTCCCGAAGGTGAAAAGCTCCTTCTCGTAGCTCCCATTCATTTGGAAGAAGGACGCACCATGGAGCACAAAATACAGGCGTTGGCCCAACAAGGGTATGCCCGTGTAAAAATCGAAGGCAAGGTCTTACGGATTGACGAACTAACAAGTTCACTACCCAAAGACCTGCAATTGGTAGTGGATCGGGTTATCACAAAAAATGACGAGGACTTCCTGAACCGACTGGCCGATGCCATAGAAATGGCCTTTTTTGAAGGCAAGGGCACCTTATATATAGAACAACTTTCAGACGGAAGCCTGAAGGAATTCAACAACCGTTTCGAAAAAGACGGGATGACCTTTATGGAGCCCAACGTACACCTCTTCAGTTTTAATAATCCCTATGGAGCCTGTCCTACCTGTGAAGGTTATGGCGATGTAATTGGTATTGATGAGGATTTAGTGATTCCCAATACCGCACTATCCATTTATGAAAACGCCATCTTTCCTTGGCGGGGTGAAAGTATGGGCTGGTATCGGGATCAACTGGTGAACAGTGCCTATAAATTCGACTTCCCCATTCACAAACCTTGGTTCGAGCTCACACAGGAGCAACGGCAATTGGTATGGGAAGGAAATGAACACTTTGAAGGGTTAAATGATTTCTTCTCGTTC
The DNA here is from genome assembly GCA_019634365.1 of Flavobacteriaceae bacterium. Lineage (GTDB taxonomy): Bacteria > Bacteroidota > Bacteroidia > Flavobacteriales > Flavobacteriaceae > Aureisphaera. The sequence goes on from JAHQVM010000046.1 coordinate 9,998, forward strand.
TTGGAATCGAAAAGTTACAAGATCCAGAATCGGGTGATGCTCTCCCGTTACCGAGGAAAAACACGCTGTGGAACCTGTTATGGAAAGCGCCTGCGAAAAGAAGCCGATTATGTGAAAATTAGTGGCAAATCCATTCAGGAATTGGTAGAGCGTCCATTGACCGAAATTGCAGAATTCTTTAAAAACATAGCGCTTAATGACTATCAGCAAAAAGTCTCCAAACGCCTACTGATCGAAATCAATAACCGTCTTCGTTTTTTGATGGATGTAGGGTTGGGCTACCTTACCCTGAACCGAAAAAGCAATACGCTTTCGGGTGGAGAATCGCAACGAATCAATCTTGCAACTTCTCTGGGAAGTAGTCTGGTAGGATCCATGTATATTTTGGATGAACCCAGTATTGGGCTGCATCCCAAGGATACCGAGCGATTGATCGGTGTCCTGAAATCCTTACGGGATCTAGGAAATACCGTAATCGTAGTAGAGCACGATGAGGAAATCATGAAGGCTGCAGACGAGATCATCGATATTGGTCCAGAGGCAGGAACTTTTGGTGGCGAAATTGTAGCCACAGGTACTTTTGAAGATATCCTAAAAAGTGATTCCCTTACCGCCTGTTACCTCAATGGAACCCTTGAAATTGAAGTGCCAGAAAAACGCCGTTCTTCAAAAAACACCATTGAGCTTATCGGCGCGCGCCATAATAACCTTAAAAATATCGATGTTACCTTCCCCATGGGAACCTTTACCGCCGTAACAGGTGTTTCTGGTAGTGGAAAGAGTACCTTGGTAAAAAAGATTCTCTACCCCGCATTGCTTAGACAAATTGGTGGTTATGGTGAAAAACCCGGGCAGTTTTCCGAATTGAAAGGAAACTTCGATTCGATAAAGAGTGTGGAATTTATCGATCAAAATCCAATCGGACGATCAAGTAGGTCCAATCCTGTTACCTATATAAAGGCGTACGATGACATTAGAAATCTATTTGCTTCCCAGAAAGTGAGTGATATTCGCGGGTACAAAGCCAAACATTTCAGTTTTAATGTGGATGGAGGTCGTTGCGAGACCTGTAAAGGGGAAGGTGAAGTGACCATCGAAATGCAGTTTATGGCCGACGTTCATTTAGAATGCGACACCTGTAAAGGACGAAGGTTCAAAAAAGAAATACTGGAGGTTAATTTCCACGATAAGAACATTCACGATATTCTTTCCATGACCGTGGACGATGCCATTGCTTTCTTCCAATTACATAACGAAAAGAAAATCACCAATAAACTTCAACCGCTTCAAGATGTAGGATTGGGATATGTGCAATTAGGACAGAGTTCTTCCACCCTTTCCGGTGGGGAAGCACAACGAATAAAATTGGCCTCGTTTCTCATTAAAGGGAATTCCCGTGAGAAGGCGCTATTCATCTTCGACGAACCCACGACTGGATTGCACTTTCATGACATCAAAAAACTGCTGGCCTCCTTCTATGCTTTATTGAATAACGGGCATACGGTAATTGTGGTTGAACACAATCTTGATCTGGTAAAATGTGCCGATCACATCATCGACCTAGGAAAAGAAGGCGGTGAAAAAGGCGGTGAAGTGATTGCCCAAGGGACACCCGAAGAGGTTGCAAAAAACAAGGAATCCTATACGGCAGAATACCTCAGGGAGAAATTGTAATATACTACTCCATTAAGAGAGAATAGTAAACAAAAAAGCGAGGGATCGTTCCTCGCTTTTTTGTTCTTTGATGATTGATGAATAGCTATCTATTGCTTTTTGGCTTTTTTAAGTTCCTTCTCGGCCCTTTCCAGATCTCTCTTTGCTCTTTCCAAGTCCTTTTCGGCACGCTCCAAATCTTTTTTGGCTTCTTCTTCACTGTCAGAACCCGCAATTAGATCTTTTAAGTCCACGCCCATGGTAACCATTTCTTCGTACGCGCTAGTGGAAACCGCATTCCTATCCAAGAAAATACGCAGGCGGCCTTTGGTTAATTTACATTCGAATACCTCATCGCCGTTTTTGTTTTTAATCCAGGTATAGCTACTACCTTTAATCGTTAATCCTTTCTTACCTAAGTTCTCCAACAATGCTTCCCGAACTTCCTGAGTTCTGTTTTTGTTGAAGCTGGCCGTTAGTTTGTAGATGTCATCGGTTTTCTTGATCGATACCGATGTATTAGAATATTTGGTCCCATCATCATCACCATTAATACTTATGGAATAAGATACCCCTGTACTGGTTTTCTCGGGTGGCGTAGGTGGCGTAGGTGGGGTTTGCGCCCACAATTGAGTCATACTGAAAATTAATGCTGTGATGCTTACGATTACTTTTGTCATGTCTTTTGATTTTTAAATGTTACAGGACAAATGTATTGGGTAAAGCGCCGACCAGAAAGGATTTGGGCTTGGTTAACCTCCAGTTAACGTTAACCAACCGTAAAGGTTATTTCCGTTAACTTATCTTGAATTCCAAACCTATTCCACGAATACTTTCGATCCGTATGGATGGGTCTTCCTTGAAGTATTTTCTTAATTTGCTAATAAATACATCCATGCTTCTACCGGAGAAGAAATCATCATTGTTCCAAACTGCTTTCAATATCTCTTCCCTGCGCAATAATTGGTTACGATGCGAATAGAGAAACTGCACCAAGGCTCCTTCCCGCTGAGTAAGTTTTTGTTCGGTGCTGCCATGTGTTAAAATAAGGCGTCGGGTATCGAATGAATAGGCACCGATTTCGAGTACCTCATCAACCACAGGTTGGGTATATTCCTGCCGTTGACTTCTTTTAAGAATATTCTGGATGCGAAGCACAAGCTCATCGGCTTCAAAAGGTTTTACAACATAATCATCGGCGCCCAGTTTCAGTCCTTTTATCTTGTCTTCCTTCATCTTCCGTGCCGTTAGAAAAAGAAAGGGCACTTCAGGGTTTATTTCAATAATCTGTTCGGCCAAGGTAAAACCATCCATTTTGGGCATCATGACGTCCAGTACACAGATGCTGTAAACGCCCTTATTGAATTTTCCCAAAGCCTCTTCCCCATCTTTCGCCCATGTAACCTGAAAACCGGAAATTTCCAAATACTGCTTTAGAATCCCTCCGAAATCGGAATCGTCCTCTGCCAATAATATGTGCTTTTTAACTTCCATAGAATCTTATTTTGGAATATGGATGGTAAATGTACTTCCAGAACCTACCTTACTATCTACCCTTATTTCGCCACCATGTGCCATGATTACCTGATGCGTATAGTATAGACCAAGTCCCAATCCCTTGACATCATGAATTTCCTTATTCCCTGCACGATAGAATTTATCGAAAATACTCTTTTTATCCTTGGAGGAAATCCCCTGACCATTATCCTGAATGGCAATGATAAAATCCTTCCCTTCCAATCGGGTAGACACTTTAATTTGGGTGCCTCCGTACTTCACGGCATTTTCGAGGATATTGACGATGGCAGTGGTAATGTAGAACTTATCAATAGTAATTTCAGGTGAGGATGGAGCCCATTCTTTGGTGAGGGTTAAATCCTTATCGGCCTGTGCGATTTCAAAATCGGAGATTATTTGAGACAGATACGTGGCACTATTGGTAGTCTCCTTATTTAACTGAATTTCAGTATACCCCAAGCTATTATGAAGCACCTGATCTATGAGTTTTTGAAGTCTTATGTTTTGCCGCTCAATGGTTCCTATAGTGCTTTTTACGATTTCCGCTGACTCCAATATGGCATCCTTCTTCATCATTTTTGTAGCCAAGGAAAGTGTTGCCAATGGAGTCTTTAACTCATGGGTAATATTGTTCACGAAATCGGTTTTGATATCGGCTATCTTTTTCTGAGTGATTAAATTTTTGATGGAATAATACAGCAAACCAAAGACGAATAAGAATATGGAAATAGAAATGATGAGCAATCCTTTCAACTGATTCAAAACAATCCGTTTCCACCCATCAATGTTCATCACATCTACCGTTTCGAACTGAAGGTCATAACTTTTCGAAACCGTGCTATCTCCTTCCTGAACCTGATACGTATGATCCGTTAACCAAAGTGAATTGCTAATCCTATGGCCATCTTCCCGTTTAAAATCGTCGCCAATTAAGCGAAAACCGTCTTTGGCCGGTTCACTGTAAAACAGGGTGTCGTTTTGTATGCTGTCTAACAGAATTATGGTTCTTACGCGTTTATGGAACTGTAGGTCATAGACGACGCCGTTGTTCTTCATTTCTGCTTTATAGGCAATCCGATAATCCTCATCGAGTTCTTGGGTTTCCTTCTTTAATTGGGACAATAGTGAATCACGGGTCAACTTTTGTTGCTCGTATTCGGAAACGGCCACCAGAAACCGATCTTGCCAAATGTCGTTAATGGAATCGAGAATGGGTGAAAAATCATCCAAGCGTGAAATGCTCCTTCGGGTTTCATTTAAAAAAGCATCCTTCTTTAGCTTGTAGGTATTGTTAATGAGGTAGGCCTGAATCGCTGAGAACGCCAAGAAACCTATGACAGAGGCCAAGATTAAAACATTGATTTTTTTCACCATTACGTAAAAGTACTATATAAAGCCAATTTACCTGAGAATTGAGCTTCGTTAACCTACCGTTAACCTTCAAACGGTGCTCTAGCATAACTCAAATTTTACTATTCAAGACAGCATTTCAAAAAAATACGAAAGGAATACGAATATTTTTTTATAATTTGAAAGAAGTAATCAGCATTTCGATGAAAAAAAGTTATTGGTTGTTGTTTTTTCTGTTCTCCTACTCCGTTTATTCTCAGGAGTATTTACCCATGTTGAATGAAGATCATGTTTGGGGAGTACATTTTGATAACGATTTTAGTGACGGACACTTTGATTCTTTCACAGTTGACGGAATTGAAATAATTAATAACCAGGAGTATTACCAAGTATGGGTGGATGGTAATTTAACCAATTGTAGATGGCGAGAAGACAATGGCATTGTTTATCGTTTAAACCATGATGATACAGAAACCATTTTAATCAACTTTCATCTTGAAGTTGATGATAGGTTGCTATTACCTTTAATTGGGAATCCCTGTTATATAGGCCCTCCTTGGTTGATTGATAATTTAACCGTTTTAGAAACTGGAACTGAATTCATCTTAGGAGAAGAAAGGAAAGTAATGATTTTAGAGGGGCGCAACGGTGCTAATACAACCATACCCTATTTGACTGAAAAATGGATTGAAGGCATTGGCTCTACACGAAGTATCACGGGAGGGGGCTATGGTCATTTAAAAGGAGCTATACACCTTGCTTGTTTTAAAAAAGACGGACAGACCCTCTTTTTCAATGATTTTAATGAGTGTGAGGATGTATTAAGCGTAAATACTTTGGAATCTAAATCATTCTCCATAGTTCCCAATCCCATTTCGCATAATTCACAACTTCAAATCCCATCATCCATAGAAGTTGATGAATTTCGTATTTATACCATGGACGGAAGGCAAATTGAACGAACGAAAGTGATAACTACCCCTTTAGAATTTAATCGAATGAACTACCAGAAAGGGGTGTATCTCTGTCTCCTATTGTTTAATGAAAAGGTTATAGGTACAACACATTTTGTTGTTGACCAATAAATAATGATATGATGAACAAATGCTGCTTTTTCTTATGTTTTTCTTTTACGTTGTTCTCCTTGAATGCTCAAGACTTTATCCCTATCCTAAATGAAGAAAACACTTGGAGCGTGGACATATACTATGAAATATTTGATCCCCAACCGCCTAATCCTTGTTGTTTTACAATTACAGAGCAGCTTACCCTTGGAGAAATTGTAGTGCATAATGGATTGGACTATAAACGACTTTATGTTGATGAAACACCCCGCTGTGATCTTAGGGAAGAGAATGGAATCGTATATAAATACGATCAAAACGAAAACATAGACACAATTTTAATTGATATGAATTTGGAAGTGGGAGATGTTTTCAACTTTATTGGAAGCGCCTATAATTCTTATCCTACATGCCATACGGCAGGTTTTGCGCCAATTACATCAATGGAAGTAGAAAATGTTGAGTTTGTAGAATTAGCAGGTGAAACAAGAAAGATTATTACTTTTAATAGATATGCTGTTCCTAATTTTATCCAAGTTCGATGGGTCGAAGGTATCGGTAACATTCATGGTTTTGATGCCTTTTGGGAAGCCATAGATATAACCGCTGGCCAGGCCTTGGTATGTTTTACCAATTCTACCGGAACCTATTTTTTTAACGATGCAACTTCTTGCGACAATACTACTTTGAATATCGTTGATTTGTCCAAACAGGATATCCTCCTCTACCCCAATCCAGTTAGTTCAACATCTATTCTTCAATTCCCTGAGGGAACCGTGGATCAAGTGCAAATTTTCGACGTTTCTGGAAAACTCATCAAAGAAATATTCCCTACCGCGAATTATATCAAAATTGATATCATGCAATATGCTTCTGGACTCTATTTCTACAAAGCTTTTTCAGAAAAAAAACCGATCAAATCCGCTAAATTCATAATCCGCTAGGATTACACCCACCTCATCTTCATTTATAGACTACTGGTAAACAGGACATTGTGAGTTTGGCACGGCTCTTGGTTTGTCACTAATCAAATAGCGTATCTCACACCGCTTATTGTGTGAATAACCCTAAAATTAGTGAACATGAAAAAAGTACTATTACTTGTAGTCTTGTTCCTAGGTGGAACAACTACCCAGATTAACGCCCAACACCGTGGAAACCATGGTGGGCAAACGACCATCAAAAAAGGGAAGCAACATCGCTATAACAATTCGCAATCCGTACGTTTTGTAGAAAATGGCGTGCTATTCACGGTATATACCAACGGTACCTTCGATTTTCAGGAAGCCGCCATTTGTGGAACACCCTACAGATACCAACGCAGAAATGTGAATGTGGTTTACAACAACAACGTACATCCGAGGCGTGGACGAAGAGGTCATACCTATGATCGATTGCGAGTGAAGACCGATCTCTATGGGAATGTAATTGCGGTGAACAATGTCTGCATTAATTACAAGAGAAACGGAAAAGTAAGACAAATTGGAAGTGTGGCCATCTTCCACCAAAGAGGTCTCATGAGACAAGTGGGTGGGATGTCGATAGAATACAATCGATTCGGAAACATTAGACGTACTTACGGAGCCATAAAAGGACGAAATGGAAATGTTTGGCACGATGATTGGTATACACATAATGACTACGACAATGATTGGGATGATGACTGGGATGATTGGGATGATGATGTGTGGGAAGGTCGTAGAGTAATA
>JAHQVM010000047.1 GCA_019634365.1 Flavobacteriaceae bacterium
ATGGATTGTGCGTTTACTTTGTCGGTTCGAAAAAAAGACGCTGATCGGATTTTTGAAATGTTCAACAACACCTACAAAGTGACTATCAAGCGATTGTAAGTTGGGTGGATTATTCGCTCAACTTTTCGATGAGATAATCGGGTGCTTTCATAAGTTTATTGGTCACAGAATTTATAAAACAAAGCGTGGTAGCAGCACTTACCAACAACCTACCCTCTTCATTATGGATTTCATAATCAAATTCAATTTTGAAAGTAGGAATTTTCCTTAACGTTGTCGTAACATAAATCAGGTCGTCGTATCGTGCGGGATACTTAAAATCGATACTTAAATGAGTCACAGGAAGTTGCACATTGTTTTCTTCCATCCATTTATAAGAAAAGCCCAATTCACGTAGCCATTCGGTTCTTCCCTGTTCTAAAAATTGTGCATAATTTCCGTAGTAAACCACTCCCATTTGATCGGTTTCACCATAACGCACACGGAGTTTAGTAGTATTTTTCTTCACAAAATTTTTGGCTAAAAAAAGGGAACTTTTTTATTCCCAAGAATTTAACTTAGTATGAGAAAAAAAAACTAGAAAATCAATACCATTTCCATTTTTTTTTTCAGTTATTTGTTCACATATTTGCATTGTTAAGAAATCGTTAGGGCAATCCCTTTTCACCCTCTTTTTTAACGAGACAATTAACTAACTAAACCTCTAACTACAACTATGAGTAAAACTGCCGAACTGGTTTGGAAAAATTGCTTGTCCTTTATTGAAGATAATATCTCGACACAAGCATACAAAACCTGGTTCGAACCCATTAAGGCAGTAAAGCTCACAGACAATGCCCTGAGCATTCAAGTTCCCAGTAAATTTTTCTACGAATGGTTGGAGGAACACTATGTTAAATTACTGAAAGTTGCCTTGACCAAAGAATTGGGCAGCACGGCCAAATTGGTGTACGTCATCAAAATGGAGAACACCTATGGCAACAAGCAACCCTTTACGGAAAAAATACCCAGTGCCAACCGAACGCAGGTTCGTTCACAAGAGGTAGATGTTCCCGTAAAGAACAAAAGCCCCGAACTAAAGAATCCTTTTGTGATTCCGGGCATTCGAAACGTAAAGATTGAATCCCAACTCAATCCAAGTTATAACTTCGAGAACTTTCTGGAAGGCGAATCCAACCGTTTGGCGCGTTCTGCGGGTTTAGCAGTAGCCAACAAACCTGGAGGCACTTCTTTCAATCCATTGCTTATTTTTGGAGGTGTTGGTTTGGGAAAAACCCATTTGGCACATGCCATTGGGGTTGATATAAAAGATAAGTACCCAGAGAAGACCGTTTTATACATCTCTGCCGAAAAATTCACACAGCAATACATTGAAAGCGTAAAGAAGAACAATCGTAACGATTTTATACACTTCTATCAGATCATCGATGTTTTAATTGTGGACGATATTCAATTGCTTTCGGGCAAGGCAGGAACCCAAGATGTGTTTTTTCACATCTTCAACCACCTGCACCAAAATGGCAAGCAGGTGATTCTAACAAGTGATAAGGCTCCTGTAGATATGATAGATATTGAGCAGCGCTTACTTTCTCGATTTAAATGGGGGTTGTCTGCCGAACTCAATCATCCCGATTACGATACAAGAGTAGCCATTATCAAAAACAAGCTCTACCGTGATGGGGTAGAAATGCCAGAGGACATTATCGAATTTTTGGCGAATAACATCAAAACCAATATCCGGGAGTTGGAAGGAGCTATTATTTCATTAATTGCGCATTCTTCATTCAACAAAAGGGAAATCACCATAGACCTCGCAAAAAAGATTGTAGACAATTATGTGAAGCACACCAAGCGTGAAGTTTCCATAGATTACATTCAGAAGGTGGTGAGCGAGTATTTCCAAATGGATGTGGAGACGTTACAATCGAAAACAAGAAAGCGGCACATTGTACAAGCACGTCAGTTGGCTATGTTCTTTGCCAAGAAATTCACCAAGGCTTCCTTGGCCTCCATAGGTTCCCAGATTGGACAACGGGATCATGCTACGGTACTACATGCTTGTAAAACAGTGGATAACTTATCCAGCACTGATAAGCAGTTCCGGAAATATGTAGAAGACCTCAACAAAAAACTAACGTTATAACACAATCCTGCCCAGCAGGATTTTTTTATACCCTTTACTTATGAAAACCCGTGTACTCATGGTCTGCTTGGGCAACATCTGCAGATCACCGCTAGCCGAAGGCATCCTGAAGTCTAAAGTGGACACAACCAAAGTTCAAGTAGCATCTGCTGGAACCGGAGGTTGGCACGTAGGTGAAAAACCCGACCCAAGAAGCATTGCCATTGCGCGAAAAAAAGGATTGGATATCACCGATCAAAGAGGCAGGCAGTTTTCGACCTACGATTTCGAAGTGTATGATCACATCTTTGTGATGGATAATTCCAATTTTAGGGACGTCGTCCGTTTGGCAAAAGACGATGCGGATAAAGGCAAAGTAAAGCTTATCCTGAATGAAATCTTCCCCGGTGAAAATGTCGACGTACCCGACCCATATTACGGGGGAGATCAAGGTTTTGAAAACGTGTACAACATGCTGGACGAGGCTTGTGAGAAAATTGTGAGTTGGCTGTAGCTCATACCTTGGACTAAATTTCCTTACCTTAGTGAAAAACTAAACCCTATGAAAAAACAAACCCTATTTACGATGTGTTTTCTCTTGAGCAGCCTCATTTACGCTCAGGACCTTGAATTGACGCTACAGCCTTTTGCCTCTGGATTGAGCTCTCCTGTGGACATTGCCCACGCAGGTGACGACCGTCTCTTTGTTGTAGAACAAGGCGGCCGGATTAAAATTGTACAAACCGATGGTAGTGTAAACGCCACTCCTTTTTTGGATATATCCAGTCAAGTTTCTGGTGGTAGTGAACAAGGTTTATTGGGCCTTGCATTTCACCCAGATTATGACAACAATGGTTATTTCTATGTGAGCTACACAGACAACGGTGGAGACTCACAAGTGTCCCGTTTTTCGGTGAGTGGGGATCCAGATGTTGCCGATGACACCACCGAATTGAACATTATCGACTCTAACCAGCCTTTCCCCAACCACAACGGGGGTTCCTTGAATTTTGGATCAGACGGATACCTCTACATTTCATGGGGTGACGGTGGAAGTGGTGGTGATCCTGGGAATCGATCACAGAATACAGCTCTATTATTAGGGAAATTGCTTCGTATCGATGTAGATAACCCAGATGGTGGAAACAACTACGGTATCCCAACCGACAATCCGTTTGCAGGCAGTGTTAACGATGCTCCCGAAATTTGGGCATACGGTATCCGAAATGCTTGGAAGTTTACCTTCGATAGCGCCAATGGAGACATTTGGATTGCCGATGTAGGACAAGAGAATGTAGAAGAAGTTAACCGAGCTGCCATTACTGAAGCCGGACTCAATTATGGGTGGAGATGCTATGAAGGAAATGACCCTTTCAATACCACCGGTTGTCCTCCAGATAGCGAGCTTACTTTCCCCATTGGAGTGTATTCATCGAGTAACTCGACCCCGCACTGTTCCATTACGGGAGGGTATGTTTATCGCGGAACGGATTTCCCAGACATGGGAGGAATCTATTTCTTTGCAGATGTATGCAGTGGTATGATTGGCGGAATCGAAAATATTGGAGCTACCAACGACGTGGTTGATTATGGCTCGTTTGGCGGTTCATGGGTATCCTTTGGTGAAGACGTGAATAACGAACTGTATATTGTCAATATTTCTGGAACCATACAAAGGGTAACGGGAGAAGCCGTTCTCGGCGTAAACGACCTTAAAGCGTTGAATATTTCCATAGCGCCTAATCCAGTTTCGGATCGATTATCGATCGCAACTGAAGACAATATTCCCTTCGAAATTACGATTCAAGATATGAAAGGAAGTATCTTGCATAGTCAAAAACACTCAGGACAAACCACATTGGATCTGGACACAAGTTCTTTTGCAGCTGGACTCTATCTGGCTAAAATTGTATCGGAACAAGGATCCGCAGTTAAAAAGATCGTGAAACAGTAACCCTTATGGAACAACCCATAGGAAATGTGTATTTAATTCCTAACACCTTGGGCGATACTCCACCATTGGAAGTATTGCCCTTGTTGGTTAAAAAAGCAGTGGAGGAAATCGACCACTATATCGTGGAACACGAAAAGGATGCCCGAAGGTTCATTAAAAGCATTGTACCTCGAAAATCCCAGCCAGATCTGCATTTCTCCATCATCAATAAATTCACCGACCCTTCGGAGATACCCGATATGCTTCTGCCGTGTTTTGAAGGGAAGGATGTGGGTATTATGAGTGATGCCGGTTGTCCGGGTATTGCAGACCCAGGGGCATTGGTAGTAGCCCAAGCACATCAAAAAGGGGTTAAAGTCGTTCCATTGGTTGGCCCCTCCTCGATTTTATTGGCAATGATGGCCAGTGGATTCAACGGACAGAATTTTGCATTTAACGGCTACCTTCCCATTGATAAAAGGGAACGCAGACAGGAAATAAAACGACTGGAGCGTTTGTCTGCAGAGCAGAATCAGTCGCAATTGTTTATAGAAACGCCGTATAGGAACAATCAGATGTTAGAAAGCCTAACTAGTGTGCTACAACCTCAAACACAGCTCTGCGTGGCCTGTGATATCACCTTGCCTTCAGAATTTATTTTGACCCAGTCCGCCGAAAGCTGGAAAAAAACAAAGGTGGACCTCAACAAGAGACCCACCTTATTTATCATTCATAAAGGATAACTTTTACAGCACCCTCGCTTTCTTATTGGCAACGATCGTTGATGTATCGTACCCAGAAAATTTCTTTAAATAGTACCTGATGGAAGTTCCAAAAGCATCTTGGAAATTATTGGCTCCTCCACTTCTAAGGTATTTTTTCACATTCCCGGCCCCTGCCAAGTGTGCAGCAGCAAGAATTCCCGATTCGGTTACCTTCACCCCTCCAATATAGCGTCCTTCGTATCGCTTTATATCACGACGCAAAATCCACTTATTAAAAGACGCGTAGGCTGTAAAAGCCTCTTCTTGAAGACGCGTATCACTCAGGAAATCCTGTGTATTGTAAATGCCGATCATCTTTAGGGTCGATTTCCCAAATTGGTACTTACCCATATAACCGAATTCATTGATAATGCGATAGCGCCCTTGGGATTCTTTAAAACCAATGGCTTCCTTGAATCCTACATACGTCTTTCCTAAATACAACTGGAAGTGCTCCACTGTCTCTTCTACGACCTCGTTTTCGTTAGGTACGTAATAGCACACCTCTTCATCAGCAATCATATAGTGGGAAAGATCCACACCATTCTTGGATGAAAAACCTGTTGATACCAAGGTAACAACAAGAGAGAATAAACCGATTTGTATAAAACTACGTTTCATTATGTGACAAAATTCCAAGTAGAAAATTCCTACTTTCATTTGAGCCCGCAAAAATACGACCTATTTCAAGAATTTTCAGTGATATTTGTCTTTCTTTGTTAAAACGTCAACAAAAATCGTTGAATCGATGGTTTTGTTAACAAATCTGTAACAAATGTAGTTTTAAAAGCTTATATGATTTAAAATGTGTTAAAAAAGTAGTTAACTAACTTATTAACAGCATTTTTTATTGCATAAACCGCAAAAAAAGTGAGAAAATATTATCGATTTACACCCTGATTATTGATCCATCGCACATATTCCTGTCGATTGCGATTGTGCTGGGCTAGGGATTTTGCAAACTTGTGATAACCAAACTCTTGCACATTGGCCACCATATATAAGTAATCGTGCTTTTCGTGATTTAACACCGCGTCGATGGAAGATATATCGGGCATAGTAATAGGCCCCGGAGGTACTCCTGTATGTTGGTAAGTGTTATAAGGCGAAGTATTCTCTAAATCTTTATACAATACCCTTTTAATTACTTGGTCAAAATCACCCTCGCTATGTTTCTTAGCGTAAATCACCGTTGGGTCGGCCTGCAGCATCATCCCCTTGTTAATTCGGTTCATATACAAACCAGCCACCCTTGGGCGTTCCTCCACCTTGGCCGTTTCCTTTTGTACGATCGCCGCCAGGGACATCACTTCATCCCGGCTTAATCCCAGCGCTTTGGCTTTGGCATTCCGATCTGCGTTCCAAAAACGATTGTATTCTTCCAGCATTTTCCTGGCAAACCCTTCACCAGAGGTATTCCAATATATTTCATAGGTGTTGGGAATGTACATGCCAATAGCCGTTTCTGACGTAAATCCTGAACTTTGAAGAAAAGCCTCATCCCTCATGGCATTCAGCAAATCCAGACTGTCGCCTTCCAGCTGCCTTGCCAAGTGTCCGGCCAGATTCTCTAATCGCTCCTGGTTATTGAATTTAATACTAATAGGGGTATTGCCACTGCGTATGGCATTCACTATATCGTTATTGTTCATCCCCTTCTTAATGATGTAGTGCCCAGGTTTAATATTGGCTGGGTATTGCTTGCGGTTGGCTACTGCTTCGAAGGAGATATCGTTTTTTAACAAGGGACGCAATTCTTCCATGACATCGCTAAACTTGGACCCTGTGGGAATATAAACATGAGCCTCTTCATTATTGAATGCCGTATTCGACGTAAATACACTGGAATACACAAAATAGGCAAAGGCTGCCATGAAAATCAATCCGAGGAAAACCACGGCCCAAACAACTCTTTTAAGATTCTTCTTCATATACTTTTTGGTACAATAATTCATTTTTATAGACGCCGCCCGTGCGGATCCAATCTTCCTTCACTCCCGACTTCCCAAACCCTGCTTTTTCAAACAAGGCAATGCTGGCGTGATTATCTTCGGTAATATTGGCATATACTTGATGCACCTGTAAATGCTTTCGGGTATATCCACATAATAGTTCCAAGGATTCTTTGGCATAGCCTTGTTGCCGGTCTGCTTCCGAAAATATAACAATGCCGATACCCACCCTTCTGTTTTTGGGGTCAAAATCGAACAAATCGATAAAACCAACGCCCCTTTCATCATTGCTAGGGCAGATTACCAGCCGAAGTTGCTTCACTTCGTAGATATCCCTATGGGCATTGTCCAGGTATTGTTTCAATACAAATTTAGAATATGGGGTTTGGGTATGACTCACCTCCCAGATGGATTCATTGTTTTCCAACTCGTACAACAACTCCAAATCGGTAGGCTCTAAAGCCCTAAGATATACTTTCTTGCCTTCCAGCGTTTTCATTCCCAGCTTCCTTTAAATACTTGTTTGGCCGGTCCTTTCAGCCAAATATTTTCATAATGATCCCCTTTCTTTTCAAAGGAAACCTCTAAGGTACCTCCTGGGGTTTCTATCATCACCTCTTCTCCCGCCTTGCCCCATGCGTGCATGGCGATAGCTACGGCAGTGACACCAGTTCCACAGGATAGCGTTTCATCTTCCACTCCACGTTCGTAGGTTCGCACCGAAAAAGTATCGTTCCCGGAAGGCTCCACAAAATTGACGTTGGCTCCTTGGGAGCCGTACACCTCATTTCGAATGCGCTTCCCTTCAGAAAAAACGTCATATTTGGGCAAATCGTCTACCAACATCACATGATGTGGTGATCCTGTATCCAAGAATAGACTTCCAGTATCTTCCTTCAGCCCAGAAACGTTTGTCATTTTAAGGGAAACAATATCTCCCTCCAAGGTCGCTTCGTGCTTTCCATCGATCGCCGTAAAAGTAGCCGTATCTCCAATAACACCCAAAAAGCGGGCGAAATGCGCAATACAGCGGCCACCATTGCCGCACATGGAACTTTCGTTACCATCGGCATTGTAATACACCATCTTGAACTGGGTGGTATCATCCTTCTCCAAGAGGATCAGTCCATCCGCACCAATTCCAAATCTTCGGTCGCACATAAGCTTGACCAATTCGGTTTTGTTTTTATCGAAATGTAAGTCCCGGTTGTCTATTAAGACAAAATCATTACCGGTTCCTTGATATTTGTAAAAAGGGATCGCCATGATAGGTGACAAAGTTAAAAAAACAAGGGACTTGGCCTCGGATAATTTAGGTGTTAAATACACGTTAATTATGAAACCCTTAGACAATTTGAAAGTCTTTAGATTGTTACTTTGAGTATAATTAAATTGAATTCATCATATGAAACAAACAGTTCGTTTATTTGCAGTAGCGCTGGTCGCTGGAGCCATTACGCTAGGAGGTTACAAACTATTTGTTGAAGAATCCCCGCAGCTAGTAGTAACCCAGCAAGAAGAAACCCCTTCACTAATTCCAACCACCTTCAATCCCAACACAGGAACCAATGAGCCGATCGACTTTACCGAAGCAGCCGAAAAAACGGTGCATGCCGTGGTCCATGTAAAGAATACGACCATGAGTAAAGGTCCGACAAGCATGCGCGACTTTTTCTTTGGTGGCGGCAGTTCCCGCCCTATGATCGGGACCGGAAGTGGTGTGATCATTTCCCCCGACGGATACATTATCACCAACAACCACGTGATCGATAACGCCAATGAATTAGAGGTTACCCTCAATAACAACAAAAGTTTTACGGCAGAACTCATTGGTGCGGATCCCAAGACAGACATCGCGCTTATTAAAATTGAGCCTGATGAAACCCTTCCTTTTGTGCCCTTTGCCGATTCCAACAATGTACAGATTGGAGAATGGGTATTGGCCGTTGGAAACCCCTTTAACCTTACTTCTACCGTAACGGCGGGAATCGTAAGTGCCAAGGCGCGTGACCTGAATGAATTCGATAGGCAGTCGCAATCGTTTATTCAGACAGACGCAGCCGTAAACCGTGGAAATAGTGGTGGTGCCCTGGTCAATACCCAAGGGCAACTGATTGGTATCAACACTGCAATTACCTCGGAAACCGGATCTTTTGTAGGCTATTCCTTTGCGGTCCCTTCCAATACCGCACGAAAGATCGTGGAAGATATTATGGAGTACGGAAATGTGCAACGCGGAATTTTGGGTATACAAGGAAGCGGACTTAACTCGACCCAGGCTCAACGCTTTGGGATCGATGAAACCGAAGGTGTGTACGTTGCCGCTATCGAAGAAGGCAGCGGCGCGGACAAAGGCGGCATCCGTGAAGGTGATATCATCAAAAAGATCGATGGCTATAAAATCTCCAAATTTTCCGATTTAACAGGCTATTTGGGTGCTAAACGTCCGAACGATGTGGTAGATGTTACCGTACTGCGTAATGGTGCACAAAGGACCATCCCGGTGACCTTAGTGAAATTGGAAGTGTACGAAGTAGAAGAACTGGGCATCGAGATTAAGAATGCCAGCGCAAAAGAATTGAGACGCCGCGATATTGATAACGGTGTAAAAATAAACCGAATTATAAGCGAAGACATGTCCCGCTACGATTTGGACGGTGCCATGATCATCAAAATAAATGACATTAAAGTTGCCAACATCGACGATGCCAAGCGCATCTTGAGGAATCGCGATTACGAAGATCCCATTAAGATGACCTTCATTGATAGGGATGGCAAACTAAACTCGTTCATCTTCAGGTAAACAGGTAGTTTTTCTTGAAGAGTGGCCCGTTGCAGTACTTTCTGTAACGGGTCATTATTTTTTACCAATATGCTTCCCGAAAACGTTTTAGTTTTCTACTTTTGCAAAAAATTTCAAACCCTGCTTTCCGAAGAATCGGGTGGCAAAAAAACAACATGACTATGAGTTTTGATGAAGTGTATGAAAAAGAGCTTTCTTTCCAGACCGACCGCCGAAAGGCCACTGTCGAATTTATTAAAATCGTAAGTGACCTTTGGTATGACAAGTCGATCGAATTGGTGCTGTTCCGCAACCAATTAATCGACAGGAACGTGAGTGAAATCCTAAACCTTCACGAATATGCCGGTGAGTTTGTTCAGAAGCCGATTTCTATTTTCGATAGTGTGGAGATTGCACAGGCCATCAAAACCCTAGACTTCCCTCCTGCCAAGTTGGACATTGGGAAACTCACTTACGAATACCACTTGGAGGACAACCAATATCCCGATGCGGTTTCTTTCGTAAGCAGTAAATTGAAAGATGCCAACAATCATAAAAACATCCAACCCAAGGATGTGGTGTTGTACGGTTTTGGACGCATTGGTCGTTTATTGGCGCGCGAATTGATGTCGCGTACCGGAAAAGGAAACCAAATGCGCCTACGTGCCATCGTAACCCGTGGAAACGTAGATCAGACTATTTTGGAAAAACGCGCTTCCCTCTTACAGTACGATTCGGTACACGGTGATTTCCCCGGAACGGTTGGGATCGATGTCGAAAACAAGGCCCTGATCATCAACGGGACGACGGTTCATATCATTTCGGCCAATCAGCCAGAAGAAGTAGATTATACTGAATACGGTATCGAAGATGCCTTGGTAATCGACAACACGGGAGCCTTCCGAGATAAAGAAGCTTTGAGCCGTCACTTGGTAAAAGGAGCTACCCAGGTATTGCTTACCGCTCCTGGGAAAGGGGTACCCAACATCGTTCACGGAGTGAACCACTTGGACAATGATCCTAAAGACCTCAACATTTTCTCTGCAGCTTCTTGTACCACCAATGCCATTACGCCGGTGCTAAAAGCCGTAGAAGATAGTTTGGGTGTAGTACAAGGACACTTAGAAACGATTCACGCCTACACCAACGACCAGAACTTGGTAGACAATATGCACAAGAAGTACCGTCGTGGTCGTGCCGCTGCCTTGAACATGGTGATTACGGAAACCGGAGCGGGAAAAGCTGTGAGTAAGGCACTTCCTTCGTTTGAAGGCAAGTTAACCTCCAACGCCATCCGTGTTCCTGTGCCGAACGGCTCTTTGGCCATTCTGAAATTGGAACTGGAGAAACCTACTTCTAAAGACGGATTGAACGCCATCATGAAAAAATACGCCTTGGAAGGTGACTTGGTAGAGCAGATTAAGTACAGCCTAAATAATGAGTTGGTATCCAGCGATATCGTAGGATCTTCGGCTCCTTCCATTTTCGATAGCAATGCGACCATTGTAACGGCCGATGGAAAGAACGCCGTATTGTACGTTTGGTATGATAATGAGTACGGATACAGCCATCAGGTGATCCGCTTGGCGAAGTACATTAGCAACGTAAGGCGTTATACGTATTATTAATAGTCCTCCTTCGCCAAGGCTACGGAGGACAAACATAAAATCAAACCCCATCCAATTGGATGGGGTTCTTCGTTGGGGATTCTGACGCCAAAGAAGGCATCAGGGAAATGGGGCTTTCGATTTCAGTCCGGTAAAGGCTGAATGTAAAATCCTTGGTGGCTGATCAGTTCCACGATGTCTTTTTCCGAAAGGTACTCCGTGGTTTCCACCCGGAGCACATTGTCGATATCTTCCAAATCTACGGTCCAATGCAGGACCTCGATATGGGCGTTCAAGATACGTTTTATTGTCTTAACTTTCTTCTTCGATTTGATATCGGTTCGGAATATGAAAAGTTCCATAGGCGACTTATAGAACATCCGGTTCGGTTTCGTCCTTGGTATCGCTCGAATTCGTGTCTTCGGCCTTACCTCCCTGGGCTTGACGTTCTACATACTGCTTAAAGTACGCGTCTCCTTCTTCTTTCCAGAAAGCATCGTAGTGCTTCCATTTGGAGAAATCGGTTTTGGATTTTTTCTTGTCATGGTGCTTCGACTTCTTGGAAGATCCCTTCCCGCCAAAGCCACTGCATCCCAGCAGGAGTTTGAATAAAATGATGAGTCCAACGGCCTGCCAAAAAGTAACCGCCGTTAGCCCAAAGAGTTCCGGCATGAGCCAGTTCCACAGGCGCATAACCACATAGGCAAAGAGCGTGGCCAGTCCGGCGATGAAGATCGCCCCGAAAATGATCGTCGCTACGATCTCGGCGGGCGATTTTTCCCTGAATTTATGGGTGAAAAAATTTGTCATGAT
This sequence comes from Flavobacteriaceae bacterium, assembly GCA_019634365.1. Taxonomy (GTDB): domain Bacteria; phylum Bacteroidota; class Bacteroidia; order Flavobacteriales; family Flavobacteriaceae; genus Aureisphaera. The sequence continues at coordinate 11,974 of JAHQVM010000047.1, forward strand.
GTTTCTATTTTATGTTTGTTTATTTCTTGTTCTAAATCTTGGTACAGGATCCCAACGGCGCGGTGCCTACGGGACATGAGCGTTCCTGCAGGAATGCCCGTTTCTTCGGAAATTTCCTTGTAGGTATACCCTTCGAAATCAACGGCTATGATAATGCTCCTATAGGCGGGTTTTAACCGGGCAATGCAAACTTTGAGCAGGGCAATCATTTCCTCTGAGGTATACAGATTGGCCGAGCTGCTCATCATTTCGGTGAGTTCCAGCAAGGAGTCGTCGAGATCGATGGAATCGGTTCGTGGTTGGGTTCGCATAAGATCGATGATCCGGTTTTTCAACGATCGGTATACGAAACCGGCCACATTGTGGATGGGTGCGTACCGGTCTGCACCCGAAAACAGTTTTAAAGCCACATCCTGCACGATGTCCTCGGCATGGGTGTCGATGGTGTCACTAATTTTGGTATTTACATAGCCTTTAAGGGAATGGTATTCCCTACCAAAAAAGTCACTGAGCTTTTTACTGTTATCCGATTCCAATGGGGTTCCCCTTTTTTTCAACCTACGTTCACTTATAAAGACGAAGGTTTTTAAAAGTATTGCGTTTTTTGGAAACATTTTTTGGGATTATAAAAATACCCTATCCTTTTGGATAAGGGTTCCAGACTTAGCAGGTTTTTGAAGGTTTTAATAAACTATGAAGTTATAATTGATGGGGCCAAAATACCCTTCAACCTCCTGTAAAATTTAAACTTTGACAGCTGAAACTAAAAGAATCTCAAAATATATCATACTTACCCAATTTAAAAGGTCATCGTTGATTATAGAAAAAAAGACATCATTTTCAATTATTTCGGTTCCACGAATATTTCTTTTACCACCTAATGCGAAATGAAAATACCTGTTTCTTAAGTCAATTGCCAATTTCAACAAATGTTTATAGGTTGTGGTAATTGAAACATTAGGAACCTCATTATCTATTCTTTCAGCGGTAAGAATATGTTTGATTATTTGAAAATGATTTCTATTTATGTCCTGAGAAAGCGTATTAAAGTTGAAAGTTAATGGGGTATCTAAGAGACCATCATCAAGTATTTTTAAAGTAAACTCATCAAAGAAAAGTAATTCTGATTTAGAGGTGTCAAAATAATTTTTGATTTTATTAAACGAACCATAATACTCTCTTGAAACAGAAGCATATATTAATGGAAAACTATATGAAATATACTCAATTGATCTATACAAATGAAGGAAAGCCGTAGTATGTGAACCTTTATTTTTTTTGTAGAAAAAAGACGTTATTTCTTCTAAAAGATGAAGAAAGTATGAATTATTTGAGTTTTTAGACTTGTCTATATAACTGCACAGTACGGTTAGGTCGCCATTCGGCAATAAACACTCTCGGATTGGTTTTGTGGAAACAGTTAAATTCTCAGAAATCCCTAATTCCGAATAGTTTTTGAATTGATCGAATGAATCCGTGCTATAGTTGTTTGTCACTATCACAGTTCCTAGAAGAAGCCTTATCAGTTTAGCTTCATTAGAAGTTTGATTATTCAGCTCAAACTCTGGCCGCAGATGTCTTATAAATCTAGGGTCAATAGCTTCTTGAAAAGTATAGTTAGCCATTGATTATAGTATTTTTTCATTCAACTCATCTAATATCTCCAATTCGCTTTGGTTATTAAGGTTTTCGAAATTTGAAATGAAGAACTTTGATAGATTTCTTCTTTCCTTACTCAATTTAATTGTTGATAGGTTTAATGATTTAAACGCTTCCTCGAAAACTTGAATTGACTGCCTGAAGGCTTCTGGAGAAATTTCATTGAGAACGTTAAAAGACTTTTTGGCTCCAATTGAAAACCCAATAATATTATTAGTGTTGTCAAACCACTTCTTAAGATATTCATTGGACGCTAAACGATTAATCAACTCTATGATAGCACTAAACTCCAATCCCTCCTCCGTAATTTTTGAATCGATGATCTTTTTAGCAATTAATTCATCCATTTTTGAATCGATTATTTTTTTATTGTCAATTGCAGTGCTATTAGTAAGAAAAGCCAAATAGGCTTTAATTATATTTGATTTGGAATATGCATGTTTATATTTTCCCTTCTTTCCTTTTTCTTTTTCTGTTTGAATCTCAATATCTAAGTCATTGAATTTGTAAATATTCCCCAATAAGATTTCAATTTGATGGTTGGCGGACATTGGCTTTTGACCATTATTCAAAGTAATCATTCTGTACAACAAATTATCCATTGATTTACAAATAATTATATTTACGAAAAGTGGTCTTTCAAGATCAAGCTCCTTATTTAAGGCAGGCTCCTTGTATGTTTTGTTAAGCGCATTTATTCTTTGTATTCCATCTAGAATAAATGCAGATGATATGTTATCGTTAATATATTTCTCTGCAGATTTAATATTATCTGGTAAAACATCCTTCTCCTTTATTAATGCTAAAGTAATTGGGGGCATCACACATCCATTTAACAAATCCATCCTTAACCGACTGTAAAAAGATGAATTTTGCAAATTCCTTTGAATTGGAAGCTTATCGATTAAAGGATAAAGTGTATTTATTCCAAAATTATAGTCAGTCTTCCCAGTAATAAACTTGCTATCAATTACAAGATCATCAACTATAGAATCGATTATTATATTCATGTTGTTTTTCTTTTAAATGTTGACCACTTTAAAATATGGTTAGTTTAATTAGTTAAATCTATGGTCAAACTAAGTTATCATTTTTTGAAAAGAGACGTATGCGGCTTTCCCGCAATACTAAATTCCCCACCCCTCACGATACTCACGTTTTACCCAAGCATTGGCCGTATCGTAATTGGTCACCTTCATGTTTTCGCCATCCCATTTAATGGTGCGGCGACCGGGATAATTATAAGGCGCCCATTGGTTGGCTTCCTTCCCTTCCTTCAATACCTTTAACTGGAAGGCTTTAATGGCCAAATTCCCCATGAGGACGGCTTCGGTTAACGGACCTCCATAGGAAAAGGGCGATGAAGTGGTCCCACCCTTAAGGCAAGCTTCCACAAATTCTCCCGCATGCCCCGAGGTAACCCGCTTAATGGTTTGGGTAAGCGGCACAAAATCAATCATCTTTTCAGAAGGTAACAAACGAGGGTTGCCCGAATAGGTATCGGTCACCATAATGCCTTTATCCCCATGGAAGATACTTCCGCCACCACTATCACCGGGCGATTCTCCGTCTTTCAGTTCAGAAGGAAGATCGGGCATGATCCCGCCATCGTACCAATTCAAGGAAACATCGCCATGGGCTTCGGTATCGAACTTCAACCGCACAATAGAAGACGGCGGACAAGCCCCTGGAATATTGGCTTCCACAAAATCCCCCGACCAAACGGTGGTACAACTGGCTTCGGCTTCGTAAGGGAATCGCAGTCCGAGGGTTTTAAAGGGCGTCTCCATGATATGGCACCCCATATCGCCCATAGCCCCCGTCCCAAAGTCCCAAAAGCCGCGCCATTTAAACGGCAGATAATTGGCGTTGTAATCCCGCATTGCAGCCGGCCCCAACCACAGGTCCCAATCCAAAGTATCGGGAATGGGCTGTTTTTCGGTAATGCTTTTAAAGCCTTGTGGCCACACGGGACGGTTGGTCCAACAATCCACACGGTGTACCTTTCCTATCAATCCCGCATTGATGATCTCCTGTGCGAGACGTATACCGTCCCCAGAAGCGCCTTGATTCCCCATTTGGGTCACGATGTTATTCTCCTTTGCTACCTGGGCCATGAGCCGGGCTTCATAGATATTGTGAGTCAAGGGTTTTTCTACATAGGCGTGTTTTTTGGCCTTCATAAACGGCAAGGAAGCCACAGCATGCGTATGATCGGGCGTAGCGACCATAAAGGCATCGATTTCGGATAGGTGGTTATCGTATATGTTTCGGAAATCCCGGTATTGTTTGGCCTTGGGATGTGCGGCATAGGTATTAGCCGCCATACGGTCGTCTACATCGCAAAGCGCCACGAATTTCACCCGTTGGGTTTCAAAAAGTTCATTGCAAACACCGGCTCCGCGTCCCCCAACCCCGATCCCTGCCATATATAAGGTATCGCTGGGGGGAATATGCGTTTTACCCAAAACAAAACTGGGAACAATGGTAAAAGCGGCTCCGGCGGCCGCAGATTTCTTAAGGAAAGAACGTCTTTTCATGAGGAAATAATCTTTTGGTGGGTTTTCCTTTTAAAGATATGAAATTGAAAGCAATAGCCCACTCCAAATTTGAGGGGGTTGCAAACTACCAAGTACACCCTTAGAAAAGTGGGGCCGTATTTCATAAATACAGACCAAAGACTGGGATATGTTTTATATTTTTAGTTCAAAATTGAAATACATGACATACCGGATTCAATATATCGTATGGCTTTGCATCGCCATAATCGTAGGGAGTTGCAGTGAGGATGATTCAGGGAGTATTCAAGAGGATCCTGCGGCTGGGATTGAACTTACCGTGCAGGATCTTACCATTACCATGGATGAAAATCCTGAAGAGGGCATGTCTATTGGTCAGTTGGTGGCAGAAAGCAATATTGAAAATGAATTTCAGTTTCTTATAGAATTCGCAGACTTCCCGGAGGCGATTACCTTGGTGAGGGAAACGGGGGAAATATTGGTAAATGACCCTTCAGAATTCAATTACGAATTAAATGAGACTTTGGAATTCGGTATTCGGGTTTCGGTACGTGCACGTATACGGCGGGCAACCATCACCATTAACATAACCAATATAGCATTTGAAGGCGAGTTCCCGGGTAGGGTGGAATTGAAATCTCAAGAACAGGTGGATTTCTTTGGAAGGAATCGATACGAATCGGTAGCCCGGAGATTAATCATAGGCGGAGAGGTCCCAGAAGGGGAAACGCCCATTACTAACTTACTTGCTCTTCGGGATCTAAGAAGTGTGGGTGATGGATTCATAATTGAGAACGCAGATGAGTTACCTACCCTTGAAGGTTTGGATGACTTCGAATTGGCTGGCAAAGAAATGGTCATAGAGGATAATGATATGTTGAACAGTATCGCAGCATTAGATAATGTTACCGTATCATGGAGTTTTGAAATCGTTCAAAATGGTCAACTCGTAGAATTGGTAATTCCCGAAAACCTATCGGTAGGAAATGATCTTGTAATCGCCCAAAATAACGATTTAACGTCCATTCTGGGTGGTGCAAACACGGGTCAAATCGAAGGCCTTTCCATTCGACTGAATCCATTTCTCACTAACATTGATGCCTTTGGGGATAGGGAAACCATGAGCCGCGATCTTATCATACTCAACAATCCCAATTTGGTAGATCTCGATTTCCTTACCCAGCTTCGGGAAGTACAAGGGAGTTTGACCTTCAATAAAAATCCGTCGGCTTCCCTTATCCATCTTCCCAACTTGGAAACGGTGCAAGGGGACTTTTCAATTTTAACCAATAGCAGTCTTACAAGCATTACAGGTCTTTCGGGACTCAATTTCGTGGGTGGAAACTTTCACGTGCGCCAAAACAGTAGCCTAAGCGACTTCTGTGCCTTCACTCCCTTTATTGAAAACGGCACCATTGGCCAGGAATATCTAATCATAGGCAATGCCTACAATCCTACCCAACAAGATATACTGGAAGGCAATTGTTCCCTTTAAATATCATTGCCCTTAGGCGGCTTTGCGACGTGAACCGGTTCGAATGTTGATGAATTCAACAAAAACAGCAAAGGCCATAGAGAAATAAATATACCCTTTGGGGATATGGAAATCCAACCCTTCGGCAATCAGCGCCACCCCGATCATTAATAGGAAGGCCAATGCCAACACCTTGATCGTTGGATGTTTTTGTACAAAATTGGCCAACGAACTGGCAGATACCATCATAATGATAATGGAGACCACTACGGCTGCAATCATCACGGGAAGGTTGTTCGACATTCCCACCGCCGTAATAACCGAATCCAAAGAGAATACAATATCGATAAGTACAATCTGAAAGATGACAGCACCAAAGGAAAGGGCCTTTTTGGCCGCCTTGGGCCGTTCTTCCTCCTTTTCCTCTACATTTTCGTGAATCTCCTTTACACTTTTGTACAACAGGAACAATCCTCCCGCGAGGAGAATAATGTCCCTTCCTGAAATTCCGTAGCCCGCCACTGTAAACAGATCCTTGGTAAGGCTCATGATCCAGGAAATGGAAAATAGCAGTCCAATACGGAACAATAAGGCCAATGCCAACCCTACAAAGCGTGCTCGAGCCTGTTTTTCGGCCGGAAGCTTATTCGATAAGATGGAAATAAAAATTAAATTATCTATCCCCAAAACGATTTCCAAGGCACTTAGGGTTAAGAATGCCATCCAAATTTCAGAATCAAAGATCCACTCCATTATTTTTAGTTATTTTAGGTTTTATAAACGACTCAAGAAAAGCTGCCGAAAATTATGAAAATAATCAAAGCCACTCACGAAAACTTAACGACCCTTGCCCCGCTTTTTGACGGGTACCGAATATTTTACAAACAGAACTCCGACAGGGAAGCCGCCCAGGACTTTTTGAGCAAGCGCTTTGCCGAAGGGGATTCGGTCATTTTCATGGCGGTCGATGAACAGGGAAACGGACTGGGATTTACTCAGCTCTACCCGAGTTTTTCTTCGGTGTTTATGCAACGCGTTTATATCCTTAACGATCTATTTGTGGATGCCCATGCCCGCGGGAAAGGTGTTGGGGAAGCCTTGATGGAACACGCCAAGGTATTTGCCCGTGAACAGGGTGCCAAAGGACTCACCTTGGAGACGGCCGTGGACAATCCTGCACAGAAGCTCTATGAGCGTCTGGGATGGAAAAAAGATACCGAGGTTTTTCATTATACTTGGGAGGCCTAAACTGAACCTTTTACTGTATTTTTGTAATGATATGAAACACCTTTTTAAAATAGGGCTTCTGTTCTGTTGTTTTTCTCTCGGGTTTATGAAAACCTCATCCCTCAGTGCAGAGGAAAACCATTATGCGTTTCATGTAGATATGGTTTGTGAGTATTATTTGAATGGCTTGGAAATTACGGATGAAATGTTATTGCAAATCATCCCTTATAGCAACGAAGAATTCAACATATTCTATGAAAAAGGAACCATGGAGATTCGGGATACTCCGTATGAACTTTTTACTGATATTTCCAGAGCGGTTTTTCATAAGGCCTCAGTTCAAGACCGTATTGAATTTTACAATGCTGCTTTGAGATTGGCTAGTTTTGCCGATGGGGAGTTTGCCGAATACTACCACGAAGAATTGGAAGGACTCATCGCGATGGATACAGGTCGATTTTGTGCTATGGCGAAAGGACAAACCTATGCGCATTACAACCCGATAAAATATTATTTGGAAGAACATAATTGTGATAACCGTTTTAACTAAACATATATGGACCACCTAACGAAACTTGAAGAAATGCTGGACCAGGCCAACCTGGACATCAAGGATGGATTGTACGAGCAAGCCTCCAATAAGCTGGAAAAAATCATAGACATCGATCCCAATTTTGGGAAAGCGTACAATCACTTGGGATACCTCTATGAGGTAAAATTCAAGGAATACGAAAAAGGGGAAACTTTATATAAGCTCTGTATCGAAAAAACACCCATGTATCCTAGTGTGTACTACAATTACGCCATCTTACTTTCCACCTTGGGCAAATGGGACGACTTGAAGAACCTTTTGGACAAGGCCATGAACATTCCCGGCATTACCAAATCCACCATCCTGAATGAGTACGCCATTATGTACGAACAAAAAGGGGAATTGGATCAAGCCATTGATCATTACCGGCAAGCCGGATTGAGCACCTTGGACAAAGGAGTCCTGGATCGCGCCAAAACCTCGATCGAACGTTGTAAGTCGAAGAAAGAATTGTTTTAATGCGCATAGACATCATTACCGTACTGCCGGAACTCATTCAGAGTCCGTTTGAAGCTTCCATCTTAAAAAGGGCGATTGAAAAAGGCTTGGTGGAAATTCATTTCCACAACCTGAGGGATTATGCCTCCAATAAGTACAAGCAAGTAGACGACTACCAATTTGGTGGTGGCGCTGGTATGGTGATGATGATTGAACCCATAGACAAGTGCATTTCTGGACTGAAGGCAGAACGTGATTACGATGAAGTCATTTACATGACGCCAGACGGAACTACACTAAATCAAGGCATTGCCAACGAACTTTCTTTAAAGGGAAACATGATCATTCTTTGTGGTCATTACAAAGGTGTGGATCAGCGGGTTCGGGATCATTTTATCACCCGTGAGATTTCGGTGGGTGATTTTGTCTTGAGCGGTGGCGAATTGGCAGCTGCAGTTTTGTGCGATTCGGTCATTCGACTCATTCCGGGAGTGTTGAGCAATGAAACCAGCGCTTTGACGGATAGCTTTCAAGACGATTTATTGGCGCCTCCTATTTATACACGTCCGGCAGACTACAAAGGTTGGAAAGTTCCCGATATTTTATTGAGTGGCCACAATGGTAAGATCGAAGCATGGCGCGAAGAGCATGCCTTAAAACGGACACAAGAAAGGCGTCCTGATCTTCTGGAGGAGTAATCACCCCAAATAGGATGTCACATTCTAAGCATATAGTACTGGAAACCCATACGGTTCCCAAGTTGGTGGTCCGGCAACGACTTCAAGACTATGCGGTTGGGATTTTTAGAACACTTCCCAGTAGAAAAAGCGCGAAAAAAGCCATTAAAAACGGTCGGGTGTTCATTAATGGTAAGAAAGGATATACGGGCGATTGGATTACAGGTGGAGAAGAACTTACTTTGATGGAAGCCGAAGTTTCCAAAAAACCCATACTGGATCTCCCCTTACAGGTTCTTTTTGAAGATGATTATCTGGCCGTAGTTGCAAAGCCCGCGGGCATTTTGGTAAGCGGCAATAAAAAATTTACGCTCGAAAATGCTTTGCCTTTCAATTTGAAGAAAAGCACCCTGTCCGATGCATTGCAGCGTCCGGATCCCATTCACCGGTTAGATTATCCTACTACGGGCGCCGTGTTGATAGGAAAGACGGCCAAATCGGTTATGTTATTGAATTCCCTTTTCGAAAAAAGGGAGATTACGAAAAAGTACATGGCCGTTACTCAAGGGATGATGAAGGACGAAGGCACTATCGATGCAGAAATTGATGGAAAGGTCTCAACCTCCTCTTTCCAGAAATTGGAGAGTGTGGTTTCCGAACGTTTCGAAGCCCTCAACCTTTTGCTACTGCAACCGCATACGGGAAGGCGGCATCAATTGCGGAAGCATCTTGCGGGTATAGGCAATCCCATCCTTGGAGATACACTTTATTATAAAGAAGGGAATATCTTGAAGGGAAAAGGATTGTACCTGCACGCTTATTCTTTGGAATTCATACATCCATTTTCTGAAGAAAGTATTCAAGTAACTGCGCCCTTACCGAAAAAATACCGAAAGATATTTCCCAATGCCCTGCGCTAGGGATGGGAACAGCATCCTTTTTCTTTTTGAACATAGACACACCTCGCTGGACTCTGAGCCCGCCTGCCGGCAGGCAGATGTTCAAAACGATTTTAGGAATACTCGGAGTCCAATTGGTCTGCTGCCCCCTGAGTGTTTTGCGTAGCAAAATGTATCGAAGGCAGCAGAAAGTATAGAGAAGTCATCAAAGAATGATTGGCTCAAAGAAAAAGTCCCCTAACCCCTTGCCAACTTGTAAAAAAGACCTATTTTTGCAGTCGATTTACCCCAACCTCTGGCGATAGACGTGAATGTTGTTGTAAACGTAACACTATCAAAACATTAAAAATGGAAGCGTTAGTTAAATTTGTTCAAGACGAATTTGTGACCAAGAAAGAATTTCCTCAGTTTGGTGCAGGGGATACCATCACGGTTTACTATGAGATCCGTGAAGGTGACAAAAAGAGAACCCAGTACTTTAGAGGAGTTGTAATTCAGGTAAAAGGAACGGGAACATCCCAAACTTTTACGATTAGAAAGATGTCTGGAACCGTTGGGGTTGAAAGAATTTTCCCAATCAACATGCCAGCATTGCAAAAAATTGAGATCAATAAAAAAGGAAGTGTACGTAGAAAACGTATTTACTACTTCCGAGGACTTACTGGAAAGAAAGCGAGAATCAAGGAAAAGAGAGCTTAAGAGTCCGAATAAAACACTCGAAAAAGGCGACTCCCACTGGGGTCGCCTTTTTTATTGACAATTGTTAATAACCTAGGTTAGTAAGTTGTTAATCTTTAAGGCCTTATATTATTTGGAAATTAAATTTCTTCAACTACTTTAGTACCATCGAAACGGGATAACACCCGCAGAGATATTAAAGTAACGTTCTTTAAAACTGTTTTTTCAAATTGCCTGACATGATTGAGATACCTGTATCGAGATCACTAGATTAGGAAGAACAGGAGTAGTAGCAGAGACACATAGATTGGTTATTATCAATAGTATCAAAACTACTGCTCATGCTGAAGAAAATCACGGTCGCAGGGGATTAATCAACCTGCTCACAGGGCCGAGCAGCAATGCACAGCGCTGGCCGGTAACGATTTCCTTCACAAGAAGCCATGTGATTGTAGCAATACAATGATATGGCTTTTCTTGTTTTAGCCCGCTTCCTATGGGCATACTTCAGAAAAGGGAACTGCGTTTTTAAACCGCCTTTCAATTCATTATCTTTGCAAGCCTGTACGCTCAGCGTACTCCATTTCTAACTTCATTAAACATTTAGAAACAAATGACAGATATCGCCAAGATCATTTATACCAAGACCGATGAAGCCCCTGCTTTGGCTACTCGTTCCCTACTTCCCATTGTAAAGGCATATACGGCCCCTTCGGGAATTGCCATCGAAACACGGGACATTTCCCTAGCCGGAAGAATCATTGCCAATTTCCCCGAATTCCTATCCGAAAACCAGCGCATCGATGATGCTTTGGCCGAATTGGGTGAATTGGCCAAAAAGCCAGAAGCCAATATCATTAAGCTTCCCAATATCAGTGCTTCGATTCCGCAATTAACTTCAGCCATCGAAGAATTGCAAGCCAAGGGATATGCGCTTCCAGACTACCCGGAAGAGCCTGCAAACGATGCAGAGAAAAAGATCAAGGCGAAATACGATAAAATTAAAGGAAGTGCTGTAAACCCTGTATTACGTGAAGGGAACAGTGACCGACGCGCTCCTAAGGCAGTGAAAAATTATGCCAAGAAAAACCCACATCGCATGGGAGCTTGGAGCAGCGATTCTAAATCCCATGTGGCAACCATGACCTCTGGGGATTTCCGCAACAACGAAAAATCCGTAACCATTGCCAAAGATGGAAGTCTAACAATTTTGCTTACAGGAGCCAACGGAACCACAACTACACTCAAGGAAGGTATTGCAGTATTGGAAGGGGAAATCGTAGACAGCACCGCCATGAGCAAGAAGGCTTTATTGGCATTTTTAAAAGAACAGGTTAAGGACGCCAAGGAGCAAGAAATTCTATTCTCCTTGCACATGAAAGCTACTATGATGAAGGTGAGCGACCCTATTATTTTTGGTCATGCCGTGCGCGTTTTCTTTGCCGATCTATTCGAAAAACATGGCGACACTTTCGAAGCTATTGGTGTAGACGTAAACAATGGGTTTGGCGATTTGGTTTCCAAATTGGATGAGCTTCCTGCCGATAAGAAAGCGGAGATCGAAGCCGATATCCAAAGTGCTTTAGAACAGGGTCCCGATGTAGCCATGGTAAACAGCGATAAAGGAATTACCAATCTTCACGTACCCAGTGATGTTATTATCGATGCTTCCATGCCGGCCATGATTCGAACTTCTGGTCAAATGTGGAACGCGGAAGGAAACCAACAGGATGCCAAAGCAGTGATCCCGGATAGCAGTTATGCAGCCTTGTACCAAGCGACCATAGACTTCTGCAAACAGAACGGAGCATTCGATCCTTCGACCATGGGTACGGTTCCCAATGTAGGACTAATGGCTCAAAAGGCCGAAGAATATGGATCTCATGATAAAACATTCGAAATTCCAGAAGATGGTACGGTATCGGTTGTCGATCAGGACGGAAATACCTTAATGGAACATTCGGTTGAAACGGGAGATATTTGGCGTATGTGCCAGGTAAAGGACCTACCAATTCAGGACTGGGTGAAATTGGCCATTTCCCGAGCTAAGGCAACAGGATGGCCCGCCGTATTTTGGTTGGATGAAGATCGTGCTCACGATGCGCAATTGATTCAGAAAGTAAATGCCTACTTGCCTAACCATGATACCAACGGACTGGAAATAAAAATTCTTTCCCCTGAGAAAGCCACCCACTATACCTTGGACCGCGTAAAGAAAGGCGAAAATACCATTTCGGTGACCGGAAATGTACTGCGTGATTACTTGACCGACCTCTTCCCTATTTTAGAATTGGGAACCAGTGCTAAAATGTTATCGATCGTTCCGTTGATGAATGGAGGTGGATTGTTCGAAACGGGAGCAGGAGGATCGGCGCCTAAACACGTACAGCAGTTCAATGCCGAAGGCCACCTGCGTTGGGATTCCCTAGGAGAATTCCTAGCCCTTGCAGTTTCTTTGGATCACTTGGGTGAGACGTTCAATAATGATAAAGCCATTGTATTGGGAGAAGCCCTAGACGATGCTACCGAAAAACTATTGGAAAACAAAAAAGGACCTTCCCGCAAGGTAAATGAAATTGATAATCGGGGAAGCCATTTCTACCTGGCGCTTTACTGGGCAGAGGCACTGGCCAACCAGGAAAAGGATGCCGCACTACGTGAGCGATTTGCTCCCATTGTGTCTCAACTGAAAGAAAATGAAGCCAAAATCATGGAAGAACTGAATGATGCACAGGGAGCTCCGGTTGATATTGGAGGATATTATGATCCAGTAGAAGCACTGGCTGCCAAGCAGATGCGACCAAGTGCAACTTTTAATGGTATCTTGGAAAGCATCCGCTAATTTTCCAAAAAATATGTTAAATGAAAGCCTACCGTCTTGGTGGGCTTTTTTTTGTAACTTACTTTTATAAAAAACTTGCCAATTGAAAAGAACAATTACCTTCGTCCTTCTTATGGTAACTTTCCTTGTTACCGCTCAGCAAAAATACACACTTAACGGAACCATCACCGAAACCGCCACTGGGGAAACCCTTATTGGAGTAAGCGTGATCGTGCCATCGCTGCAAACCGGAACCATTACCAATGAGTATGGTTTTTATTCCATTACCCTGCCCGAAGGGGATTATGAGATTGTGTTCAGTAGTTTGGGTTTTGTATCGGAGCGCATCAATGTTTCTTTGAATCAGAATATCTCACAGAATATTTCCTTGGCCAACGACACAGAACAGCTAGACGAGGTGGTTATCAGTGCCGATGTGGAACGCGCCAATATTAAGGCACCGCAGATGAGTGTGAATACCTTAACTGCCGGAACCATAAAAAGCATTCCTGTGGTTTTGGGGGAAGCCGATGTGATCAAGTCCATTTTACTTCTTCCAGGAGTCACAAACGCTGGGGAAGGATCTTCGGGCTTTAATGTGCGTGGAGGTGCGGCAGATCAAAACCTAATCTTGCTTGATGAGGCTACCATTTTCAATTCGTCCCACTTGTTTGGGTTCTTTTCGGTTTTCAATCCCGATGCTATCAAAGATGTGAAATTGTACAAAGGAGGGATTCCATCCCGTTACGGTGGAAGGGTTTCCTCGGTATTGGAAATTTTTCAGAAAGAAGGGAATATGAAGGAATTGAAAATAAATGGTGGAATCGGTGCTGTAGCAAGTAGGCTTTTGGCCGAAGGTCCCATAGTGAAGGACAAGGCTGCCTTTTTGGTGGGAGGACGTGCTTCATATGCACATTTGTTCCTTCCGTTATTCGATATCGATAACAGTGCCTATTTCTACGATTTAAACACCAAGATCAATTATAGAATCAACGACCGGAATAGTATTTTCCTTTCCGGTTATTTTGGAAGGGATTTATTCGATATTAACGACAGCTTTACCAATATATATGGAAACGCAGTAGGGAATTTTAGATGGAACCACATTTTTTCGGACAAACTATTCTCCAATCTTTCCTTGATCTATTCCGATTATTTCTATGGCTTGGAATTGGATTTTGTGGGCTTCGAATGGAATTCCGGGATTCAGAATTTCAATCTTAAGTATGATCTTAAACACTACCTTACCGATAAGCTTCAGATTAATTACGGAGCCAATAATATTTACTACAGTTTCAATCCCGGTAAAATTGAACCCAACAGTCCGGATTCGGGAATTGTGGAAGAACAACTCATTAAAAAGTATGCCAACGAAGCGGCAATTTATGTTGATGTAGAACATGATCTTACTGAAAAACTCAGTGTGCAATATGGTCTTCGGCTAAGTCATTTTATACGTTTTGGGCAGGACGAATTGAATGTATACCGCGATAACAACCCGGTAGAATTCGATCCCTTCCTTTTAATTTATCAGGAGGCAGAACCAATCGATGTCGTGTCCTCCAGTAGAAGTGAGCAACTGGAATCTTATACCAATTTCGAGCCACGGATTTCAGCATCCTATGTCTTTAACGACGATTTCTCCATCAAAGGAAGTTATACACGCTTATCGCAATACCTTCATTTATTATCGAACACCAGCTCTCCTACGCCACTCGATGTTTGGACACCCAGTGGTCCCTTTGTGAAACCCCAATTATTGGATCAATATGCCTTCGGGGTATTCAAAAATTTAAGTGACGGCGATTTTACGATCGAATCTGAAGTCTATTACAAGGACATTCAAAATAGAATCGATTATATAGATGGAGCAGACCTTATTGCCAACAATGCCATTGAACAAGTGATCCTAAACGGTGAAGCCCGCGCCTATGGTTGGGAATTCCTACTTAGAAAAAATACTGGAAAGCTTCAAGGATGGTTAGCGTATACCCTTTCCAAATCAGAACAACGTACCCTACCCAGAAATGAAAACGAAATCGGGATCAACTTTGGAGAATGGTACAATACACCCTACGACAAACCCCATGACATATCCATGTATGCCAATTACGAATTGGATGACCGATGGAGCTTCAACACCAATTTTGTGTTCCAAACCGGGCGCCCTACGAACTACCCCATTGGTCAGTTCGAGTTTCAAGGCGTCGTGGTGCCCTACTTCGGTTTGAGAAACGTAGAGCGCCTCCCCGACTATCATCGTATCGATGTTTCTGCTGTGTTGAAACCAAAGAAAAACAAAGGCAGAAACTGGCAAAGTGAATGGGTGTTCAGTATATACAACTTGTATAATCGAAGAAACGCGGCTTCCATCAATTTTAGGGAAAATGCCGATACAGGAATTAATGAAGCAGTGCGGACTTCCATCTTTGGAATCGTTCCTGCGGTAACGTATAATTTTAAATTTTAGGGAGATGAAACAGCTTTTGTACACTTCCCTCCTACTATTCGGAATCGTTTTCATAAGCTCTTGTGAAGATGTAATCGAGGTCGATGTACCTTCGGAAGAACCGCGCCTCATTGTAAATGCCTTGATTCGAGTTGATACCTCGCTGCCATTTATGGACGTAAAAATTACTGTGGCCGAAACCAGTTCGTTTTTTGGTACGGTTCCGCCTACAGGATTACAGCAAATTTCCATTACCAGTCTTGGTCCTGAAGGTGGCGGTCCCATTCTATTAGAAACCGAACCTGGCGTTTATGTGAAGGAAGCGGTGGGAACAGACTTCTTAATGAGTGGCCCGATGGTATTGCAAATTGATTTTGAAGATAAAATCTTCTTGGCTTTTTCAGAATTTCAGCCCACCAGTGCTATCGAAAGCCTTGCCCAAGGAGACGGTACCGTATTTGACGAAGACGATACGGAAATCATTGTCTCATTCACAGACAATGGAGAACAGAATAATTATTATGTATTCGAGTTTGGCGAGAGCAACTTTTTGGAAACCAATGATGAGTTTTACCAAGGCCAAAGTTTTGAATTTTCCTATTTCTTCGAAGACGAATTAAATCCTGGAGATGAAGTTCCTGTGAGCATTATGGGGGTTGATGAAAGTTTCCATGATTATATGGCATTGCTTATTGAACAGAGTGATCGCGATTTTGGGGTTTTTGAAACCCCCGCTGTCACCGTAAGGGGAAATATTATCAATGCTACGGATATTGATAATATCGAAAATTTTAATAACGTAAATATGTCCGACAATTTTGCGCTGGGTTATTTTGCCATCGTTCAAGAATTCAAGGACACCTTAACTATACAATAACACTATGAAATTTCATATCACCTATATCATCCTTTGTTTGGCTTTTGTGTTCACCGCTTGTGAAGACGTGGTCGAAATAGACGTTCCGGAGGAAGAGCCCAGATTGGTCATTGATGCCCTAGTCCGGGTAGACAGATCGCAACCATTAACGGAAGTTAGGGTCGTGGTAAGCGAAACGAGTTCCTTTTTCGATGCCATTCCCCCGGCCACTTTACAACAGATTACCCTGAGCAATTTGGATAATCCACCTACAGGTCCCGGAACCGGTGTGCTGGATCCTATTGAACCAGGAGTATACAGTAAGTTCTTTAGTACAGAGGAAATTGTTCGGGATCGATGGTTGCTTCAGATTGACTACGAGGACAAGATTTTTATTGCAAATGCTCAATTTAACCCCGCCGTTCCTATTGATAATGTAGTGCAGGGAGATGGAACCATTTTCGATGAAGACGACACCGAAGTGGTAGTTACCTTTACCGATGCACCAGAACGGGACGATTTCTATTTGTTCGATTTCGATTTTGGAAATTTTCTAGCGACCGAAGATGAATTCTATCAAGGTCAGACCTTTGAGTTTTCCTATTTCTACGATGAAGACCTAGACGTGGGAGAGGAAGCCGAAATTAGTATTTTGGGTATCGATGAAGAGTTCTTTAACTACATGACTACTTTGGTAGAGCAGAGCGAAGGCGATTTTGGTCCCTTTGAAACCCCAGTGGTTACAGTACGTGGCAATTTTATTAATGTTACCGATATCGATAATGATGGCACTTTCAATAATGTAGAAGACCCCAATAATTTTGCCCTAGGATATTTTGCGATAGCCGAAGAATTTAAAGCCACGTTTACGGTTCAGGAATAATACTGAAAACCGTCCGTTTGCCTTCAATAGATCACTTCTTTTGTGAAAGAATGTTCATTTAATGCGTATTTTTGAACCATTAAATCGAATACATTGTCTTTTACCAAAACCACAGAACAGGATTCCCATTACAATGACCTTGAAAAAATGGGAGTACGGGAATTGTTGCAAAACATGAACCGGGAGGATAAAACGGTTCCTCAGGCTGTGGAACGCGCCCTACCGCAGATAGAAATTCTTGCCGAAAAAGTTTCCCATGCCCTTAAAAATGGTGGACGCCTCTTTTACATCGGTGCTGGAACCAGCGGACGTTTAGGAATTGTGGATGCCAGCGAATGCCCTCCTACCTTCGGGGTTTCGCATGACCTGGTCATTGGATTGATTGCCGGTGGTGACTCGGCCATTCGAAAGGCAGTGGAATTCGCAGAAGATTCTCAAGAACAGGGATGGAACGATTTGAAGGAGTATGCTATTTCCGATAAGGACATTGTAATCGGTATTGCTGCCTCCGGTACAACTCCCTATGTAATTGGTGCATTAAAAAAATGTAATGAAGAGGGTATCTCAACGGGATGTATTACTTGTAATGAAAACAGTCCACTGGCCAATACCGCCACGTATCCGGTAGTGGTTGTCGTTGGGCCTGAATTTGTAACAGGAAGCTCCAGAATGAAGGCAGGAACCGCTCAAAAGTTGGTATTGAATATGATTAGTACCACGGCAATGATCCAGTTAGGACGGGTAAAAGGCAATAAGATGGTGGATATGCAATTGAGCAATAATAAATTGGTCGATCGGGGAACCCGCATGGTCATGGATTCCTTGGAGATCAAGGAAGATGAAGCCGAATTTTTACTGAAACAACACGGCAGTGTTCGAAAAGCTATAGATACCTATAAAAATGGATGAAACAAAACAGACATTCACCGATAAGAAACTATTGGTAAAAGGATTAAAACGATTGGCATTATCCCTTCCGGTTCTGGTCCTTACCACATACCTGCTTACTTTTGCCTTTTTAAATAAGGAGGTTTTGCCTCTCTATATTGTTTTACCATTGGGCATTATTGGTATTGCTGCCACAGTATTCTTAATGTTTGGAGGGATAAAAATTATTCTGAAATCTATTTTCCACTAAACCAATCCAACTACAAGAAATCCCAAATAAGTTCCCACGGCATTTCCCAGCGTTCCTACCAAAATTGCGGGAAGTATCAGTTCTTTTCTATTAAATGTTTCTGCAAGTGCGATTGCTGTGGTTCCACCGCCTATATTCGCCTGACTTGCAATGGAGATCATTTCCCAATCTTTGTAGATCAAACTTCCCAATAGGATAAGAATTATCCCGTGAATGAATACAGTTAGAGAAGCAAAAACCAATAGAGTTATTCCAATATCCTTGAGTTCAAGGACGGAGCTAATTTCACAGTAGGCACCAATTACTGCAAGAAAAATATATACTAAGTACAATCCCAATGCATTAGATCCTTTCAATTTGGCAACAAACCGAGTTTGCGCGAGGATGATCCCAAGCGTTGTTAATGTTAAAATGGAAGGAATTTGAGGAACAACTTCAGCAAGTAACTCAGAAACAAAAAAGGCTCCGATACCTAATAATGCCAACCAAGCGAATGCATAAAGATTCGTTTCATTAGATACTTCTTCCTTTTCTGTATGGAATGAAATGTCTACTTTTCTATCTTTCCAAAAGGATCGTAACAAAACAGGTATGGCCAATGTGATCACAATCCAGAGTGTTGTAACCACATTATCAACGGCTATGGTGCCAGCATACAGCACGCCACGTTCCTGAAAGCCATATTCAAGGGCAATGGCATTAAAATTAACACTACCACCTGTATAAGTTCCAGTAAGCATACCCGCTATAATCTTTCCATCTTCCCCTAGTATTCCTTGCGGTGAAGTAATGTTCCAGGTGATAAGCACTCCCAATGTAGTCGCCAAGGATCCTATAAGAAATAGGACAATCATTGGTGTTCCGGCCCTCTTAATGGTTCGAAGGTTTACATCCAATAATAAATAGAATATAGAAATTGGAGCTACATAAGTAAATATCCCGTCATACAAGGGTATTGAATTTGAGGCAGAAGGTATTAAGTTGAAGTTTGCGATAATGGCGGTAAAAACAATAACCAATAAAGCGACACCGAATTTCCCTCCCAGTTTTGTTTTGGCTGCATAGTAGGCCAGTACTACCATGGTGCAGAGCACAAATAACACATAGGTTGGGTTTTCGATAAACGTCATGGAAACTTTGAAATGTTACTGCAAATCTAGTTCTTTTTTTGTGTAGTAAGATTTGGGTAATAAAAAAGGGCCCAATCGAATGATTGGGCCCTTGAAGAAGGCGGCGACCTACTTTCCCGCGATGCAGTATCATCGGCGCAAACGGGCTTAACTTCTCTGTTCGGAAAGGTAAGAGGTGAGCCCCGTCGCTGTAACCACC